>JAUNVX010000126.1:3296-8423 GCA_030540615.1 Psychrobacter sp.
CTAGCACTATAGATTATTCTGCTTAGTTGCCCTATTATCGAGCTATAGTCTTTAATCTTTTTATTCATTTCGAGGCCTAACTATGCTAACTCTCTATGGCAACAAAAACTCTGGCAACAGCTATAAGACCAAGCTCACCTGTGAGCTGCTAGGCATTGACTATCACTGGGTTGAGATTGATATTTTGGCCAAAGAAAACCGCGAGCCTGAATATTTGGCGATTAACCCGCTGGGTCAAGTGCCCGCTCTAAAGATTGAACCTGATAATAATGACGCGGCAACTATTTTGGTCGAGTCTAATGCCATCATTCGCTATTTAGCCGATGGCTCTCGGCTCATTCCCACTGACCGTCTTGGCTATGCTCAAATGTGGCAATGGTTACTGTATGAGCAAACCGAAGTCAGAGCGAATATTGGCCCTGTGCGTTTTATTAAGAAGTTTCAAAACATGCCTCATGACAGATTGGATGAATATAAGACAAAATTTGCTAAGTCCAAAACCGTATTGCAGCATTTAAATGAGCAATTGGATGGTCAAAATTTTATATTGGGGGATACGGTGAGCCTTGCAGATATTGCTTTATATGCTTATACCCATGTCGCTGAAGATGGTGGGCTGGACTTGGCTCCTTTTGAGAATTTGCGAGCTTGGTTTGGGCGTATTGAGGGGCTTGATGGGTTTATGGCAATGTGACTGTTATTTATAAACTAAAAGACTTTTGGCGGTAATTAATTGACACTACAGCGAACCTCTTTACCGTTTTTATTGGTATTCCAGCCATAGGTAGTCATAAACTGACCTAATTTGCTCTTGTCAGGGGTGATAATTGAGAGCGTATAAGCCTGTGCTTGAAATGACCCTGTGATGACGTAGCTTTCAGCCTGTGAGCTGGCTACATACAGGTTGTTTTTACCCGCTGCTAGTGAGCTAATATTCTTGGGCAACGTATAAGCCTGCTGAAAATCTAATATTGCTGATGACTCATAATGAAAACCATCGTCGTCTCCACTATCGCTTATGGACACCTCTCTAAAATTACAGTTGCTCTTTAGCGGAAGGTTGCCTTTTAGCATATCCAATCGAACGAAAAGCGAATCTTGCGTGTTAGCGGCTCCCCAAATTCTAGATTCGATTACGGCAACTTCGGGCCGCTCTTTAGTGCCATAAAATGTGATCGTGGTGTTTGGGTTTTCTTCATTAATGGTTTGGGTCATTAGATAGCGATTTTTATTTTGGACATCGCGTTGTAGTTTGTTCACATTAGGTAGTGTCGCAAAGTTTTGCCATGTCCAGCTTTCGTTGCGTAATTTATTCACCGTGGGTATGACGGGGCGATTGTCAAAAGCCTTGGGAATATTATTGCCTGCAACGCCTAAAGTAGGTATTAAGATCAATGAGGTTAGTAATAGTTTGTTCATGATTTGCCCCTAATTACTGTCTGAATTATTGTCTGACTTTAGTTTACTACATCTCCTCCAAGCCATTAATGAAATTAAAGATAGGCATGGTGAAGTCTTTCTATTAATTGTCTTTTGATGCTTGCACCCTAAACAATAGCTTGCTAACCTAGTCAGGCACGTTCGTGCTTTTTACACACCTGACCCCTCCCTATCGCCATGCTTGCGATAGCCAATATGCTAGTACCGTTCAAGTTTGAAAATCGCCTTAACAACTATTGGTCCACCCGTCCAGATACTTTAAATCTCACTTATATCGATGATTTAAATATTTTTTTAACCGCTTATCAGCTATCCTTCAATGTCGTACCGTGTGATGACCTGCCAGACTTTGGACTGTTGCAGTGCTCCAAAGCTGAGGCTCAAGCTATCCATGATGTCTTGCATAGCAGCTCTATCATAGATCATTTTATCAAACGTCTTATAAGGCATTACATTAACACCACGCCACTGACCCTTGCCGAGTATCAGTCTCAGCAAAACTACCTTGACCTTGATAAAGCAGAGTATCACGACTTTGTAGACTTTATCAGCCACGCCAATATTCAACTAGAGTTTAACGACAGTCCCGAAGACAAGCCTCTGTTTCCTGCTCGCAATTGGATTGAGGGCGATCCTGAGCGCCTGCTTAGCTTTTATCAGCAATACTTTGAGCAATCTGATCGCTTGTTAGAGCAGCACAGCACCCAGCAATTAGACAATATTTTGCATTTTATCTTGGGTCATTATCACTATGGTATAAAAGCATTAACCTATGACAGCCGAATCAATTTCGCCAGTCGTCAGGCCGCCATAAACGCTATTTATGACTTGTACGCCAAGCTATTGATTGATGACCCTATTGAATATCATCGACATATGCTTTGGGATGATTTAGCTTTTAGCTATACCACGGACTCATTTACTTACTACTTTAAAGAGGAAGAGCAACGTCCTTTACAAGACGTGATGTTTGAAACCTTGACTAAGATTTTGCAAATTGACAATCGAGACTGTCAGTTTGCAGCACTTCATGGCCTTAATCATCTACGCCATCCTGAGACAGAAGCTCTTATTCGCCAGTACATGGCGAGTCACGATGATTTAACTGAGGATGATATTGAGTTTGCAGAGGCTTGTATTAGTGGCACGGTGATGTGAGGGTTTTAGGGATAGTTTGGTGAGATTAAAATAGATAAATTTTAGAGAGAAACATTATGGCTCAAAGACCTGCATATATCCCTCAATTAGATAGTCAATATCTTGTAAAAACTGAAATGATTGAATTTAAGTATCATTCAGGGTTTGCCTTGGTTCAAAAACAAAAATCTATAGATGAGCTACATAAAGCAATTCATGAAGCCTTTGGGTTTGATAAAATCCTAGAGGTTTCAAGCAAGTCCAGAGATGAATTAGGCGTTGCTTTAAGTGCTTTTAATTTAATGATTACTGATAAAAAAACCAATGAAAAATATAGTGTAGAGTGCGCTTTTCAAAGCAGCAAATATTTTGAAAATGGTTGGCCTTATATTGACTTATTAAAAGCGACCTCAAGAGAAGCCAAAAAAGATGAGAGGTTAAAAAACTCAGGAAGATTGCTAGGATTTAAGTTCCGTAGTATCGAATGGGATTTAACACCATTAACTGCATTTTATGATTGGTTATATGTAAACGCTTTAAATCAAAATCCGCAACTACATGATGAGTTATTGCAATATCAGGCATTTACAGATATCGAGTTCAACCCTAAAAAATCAGTCAATTGCCAAGCTTATTCGATTGCTATGTTCGTTGCCCTAGCTAAAAAGGACTTGTTAGATAGGATTAAATACCCCAATGAATTTTTAGAGTTTTATAAAGAGTATCAAGCAGATAACACATCTAAACATCACACCGACAATTTAAAATTACTTTAATAATTGTCGTTTACCCTACTCTCAGTTTTTAGCCAGTTCTAATTTTAGAGATGCGCTAGCGGGCAACGCGCCTTTTTTGGTTGATATTTATGAGAATAAGATAGTGACTTTTGGCACTGCTGATCCTATTATTCCCCCTAGAAGCAATGCCGTGATTTGGCAAGATGCTGAGCATCAAGGGGATAGGAACCGTAACGAGGCTGTAGCTTATTGTGCTTACTTAGGCCGAAAGCTTTGGAAACAAGCCACAGGCTACCATAAGCGTAGTCTGGTTGAGACCGCTATGTACCGCCTCAAAGGTCTAGGTGAGCGGTTAATGGCGAGAGACTTTGCTCGTCAGGTTGCTGAGGTGCACCTTAGGGTAGCTGTGCTTAATCGTTTTACCATGCTTGGTATGCCAGTAACCGTTGCTGTTTAATGTTGATTGGTTAGAGGGGCTGCGGCCTTTTTATTGGGTTGTGCAACAAAGCCTACTGAGAGAGAAAATTATATTTTTATGTTGTTTTTGATATCTTCTTGATATTATTAAATAATTAATCTAGCTTCTACTTTGTGTGGTTTATTATGAATAGAATTTTTGGACAACTTTATAAGAAGAAAAACTCACAAACACATCCCAACTCAGATTATTTTTTTTTCCAAGTTTTAAATGATTTCTCACCCTTACCATACTTTTACTGGTGGGGGAATTTTTTATTTGTCATCTTCTATTATTTTGCTTTTAACATATTTAACCTAAATATAAAAATTACATTTTTATCAAAGAACAATAATCTTTCTAAAATTAATTATGTAATTAATGACGGTTTCACATTTTTTATAATATTTACGATTATAACATTATCTTCTTTTACCATCTTTAAAGGTCTAAGTAATCATACCAAAAATAAAATACGAGATGGCAAAAAATGGGCTCAAACAGGAGAGCTTAGTGTTTCTTCAATGGAATTTCAAAGTTTAAAAAGACTGATGGGATTATTCTTGTTTTTTGTCTATCTAGCGATTCCATTCTTATTATTTAGGGATATGCCTCTAAAAGAATTCTGGCAAAACTTCATAAGTAATAGTTTAGGGAATTTTTTATTTTTAGAAGTAATACATATAACTATTTTAACTATCTTCACAGCATACTTAATTTCTAAGGAGTTCTGACATGTCTTGTACAACCAGTTCCGACCCAAAAGCTCGTGATTTTTTTGCAGGTGGGGTTGATTCTTATTAAGATACTATCGCAAAGTATGCTGGAATAGGAGGTACAGAGCCTAAGCTGCCAGGCTATGCAAAATTAGGAAGTGCTACAACTGTTATTAATATGGCTCAAGCTGCTGGACAACATGATTACGGTGGTATGGCAAAAGCTTATTCGACTGGTGTTGCTGCATCTGTCGTAGGTGATGTTGTATTTACTGCTTTAGCTGGTATTGATATAGCTGGTGGTGGTGGAGTATTAGTCATTGGAGCTGCGACAGGAATAGGTTTAGCAGCAGCTTGGGGTATAGGCACAACTATAGATTTAATAAATTGTGAATTAGAAATGCCTTATCCCCCAGACCCAACCAAACCGTTTACCCCAGACCCCAACGACCCAAATAGTGGAGACAAAAGCTACCGCATCGAATACTATGATCCAATTATTTTAGATCTTAATAGTGATGGCATAATTCAAACTATTGATGATAATGGCTATTTCGGAGCATTATTCGACCACGATGGTGACGGCATACGCACCTCCACAGCCTGGGTAGATACAAGCGGATAGCAGGATTGGCTCCCT
>JAUNVX010000127.1 GCA_030540615.1 Psychrobacter sp.
AATGATACGATACGTTATCATTAACAACCAATTCGTCTTAATTTAATACTTAATACCTTTGTTCAATTGTTGATAAATAACAATAGGTTCGACCGTTGAAATAACGTAAAACTACTTAAATTATTAACATAGCTTAAAAATGTACCTAGAGCGCAATGACTGCGCCTTATAAATAATAAGCAACGGCATAGCTTTGCTTGATTTTAACCCTGACAAAAGGAGTTGTCTTATGGATAACCATGTCGACCCATCAGGCTATTGGAAAGCCAATGTTCGTCTCATCTTTGGTTGTCTTTTCGTTTGGGCATTGTGCTCATACGGCTTTGCAATCTTATTAAGGCCTTTAATCTCAAGCATCAAAGTCGGTGGTACTGATTTAGGCTTTTGGTTCGCTCAGCAAGGGTCCATCATCATGTTTATCATCATTATCTTTTTTTATGCT
This sequence comes from Psychrobacter sp., assembly GCA_030540615.1. Lineage (GTDB taxonomy): Bacteria > Pseudomonadota > Gammaproteobacteria > Pseudomonadales > Moraxellaceae > Psychrobacter. Next base: position 443 of record JAUNVX010000127.1, read on the forward strand.
TGGCGCATGAATAAGTTAGATAAACAATATGGCCTAGACGAGGAGTAGCCCATGAGTCAGTTTATGATTAATATCATCTTCGTGGGCTTATCCTTTGCCTTGTATTTTGGTATTGCTATCTGGGCCAGAGCCGGTAACACCAGCGAATTTTATGTCGCAGGGGGTGGTGTCCACCCTGTATTAAACGGCATGGCAACCGGCGCTGACTGGATGAGCGCTGCCTCCTTTATCTCCATGGCAGGACTATTAGCTGCGGGAGGTTATGGCGCATCAACGTATTTGATGGGCTGGACAGGAGGCTACGTGTTACTGGCCATGCTATTGGCCCCTTACCTACGAAAATTCGGTAAGTTCACCGTTCCCGACTTTATCGGTGATCGCTTCTACTCCAAGACTGCAGCACTCGTTGCAGTAGCTTGTCTCATTATCGCTTCTACCACCTACGTTATCGGTCAGATGACGGGAGCGGGTGTGGCTTTCTCGCGCTTTTTGGAAGTTGATAATACCACCGGCCTCATCATCGCAGCCTTTGTGGTGTTCTTTTATGCGGTCCTTGGCGGCATGAAAGGCATTACCTATACTCAAGTCGCTCAATATGTGGTGTTAATCATCGCTTATACCATCCCTGCCGTATTTATCTCATTGGAGTTAACAGGCAACCCTATCCCAGGGTTAGGCATGTTCTCAACCCATACTGAGTCAGGGATACCTCTACTGACCAAGCTTAACCAAGTGGTGATGGACTTAGGGTTTCAGTCTTATACAGCGGATGTGCCCAATAAGCTCAACATGGTCTTATTCACCCTATCGCTGATGATAGGAACGGCCGGACTACCTCACGTTATCATTCGCTTTTTTACCGTTCCTAAAGTCGCTGACGCACGTTGGTCAGCAGGTTGGGCCTTAGTCTTTATCGCCCTACTTTACTTTACAGCGCCCGCGGTTGGCGCTATGGCTCGCTTGAACTTAATCGACACTATCTATCCTCAAGGGGTTAATGAGCCTGCAATACAATACGATTAGCGGCCTAACTGGATGCGTACTTGGGAAGAGACGGGACTGATTAAATATAATGACCTTAATAATGATGGTCGAATCCAAATGTACAATGACAGTGGCCTTGGTGCCGCTGAGCTGGCACTGACTAACGCCCAAACCAATGGCGGTGATGTTGGAGCAGCCACCACAGCGGTTGAAAGTGCCCGTACCGCTCATGCTAGTGAACTTGAAGGTAAGTTTGCCAATGCGGGCTGGGCAGGTAATGAGCTGGATGTTAATAATGATATTTTAGTATTAGCCAATCCTGAAATTGCCGATTTACCCCCTTGGGTGATTGGTCTTATCGCCGCTGGCGGTCTTGCTGCCGCACTATCTACCGCTGCCGGACTGTTATTGGCCATCTCTTCTGCCATCAGCCACGATCTCATCAAGGGCTATCTCAACCCTAACATTAGTGACAAGGGTGAGCTGCGAGCAGCCCGAATCTCCATGGGCGTCGCCATCGTCGTCGCTACTTGGCTGGGAATCAATCCACCGGGGTTTGCCGCGCAAGTGGTGGCCTTAGCCTTTGGTATTGCTGGAGCGTCCTTGTTCCCAGCATTGATGATGGGTATTTTCTCTAAACGCATCAATAACCATGGCGCTGTTGCCGGAATGTTAGCTGGCCTAATTACCACCTTAGTCTATATCTTTATGTACAAAGGCTGGTTCTTTGTGGCAGGCACAGCCAACTTACCTGATACCGCAGAATATTGGATTTTAGGTATCTCGCCATTGTCATTTGGTGCTATTGGTGCATTGATTAACTTTACCGTTGCCTTTGCAGTATCGATGATGACCAAAGCGCCACCGATTGAGATTCAAGAGTTGGTCGAAAGCGTCCGTTATCCTCGCGGTGCAAAAGGTGCGGTTGACCATTAATACTTATAAGATAGCTTTACTCTATTGTTAATTCTCTGTCACTCATAAGCTATCTGTAGCTTATGAGTGATTTTATTTATAAAGAGGTTTTTATGATTTATGAATTTATCGCCACGATTGCCGCCGCATTTGGCATGGCAGGATTGGCACTCATTATTACCCATTTATCCAAGCTTGCAGGCTTTCGCGCGCCCAAATGGCTGATACCCTTATTTGCTGCCATTGGTATATTTGCCTTTCAAGTGCATCAAGAGTATCACTGGTATGAGCAAAAAGTGGCCAAGCTGCCTGAAGGGGTCGTGGTGGTCAAAAAGATTGAGGACAGTGCCTGGTTTCGGCCTTGGACATATATCAAGCCGCAGACTGTTCGATTTATGGCTGCTGATGTGGGGCAAGCCAAAAGTTATATTGCCAATCCACAGATAAAACTAGTCAATCTTTATCTTTTTGGTCGACGCATGAGTGCTCAGCGCGTGCCACAGGTGATTGATTGCGCCAAAGGGGCAAGAGCGGATTATATTTATCCTAGCGCAGTGGCTGCTAATAACAGCAGTGTTGACAGTATCAGAGTAAATGAAAGTATTACCGAGCCAAGCAAGAATCAGGATAACTTGATAGAGCCTACCACTGCTTCTGATATTAGCAAATTGCGTTGGGAGAGTTTGCCCACTGATGATGATTTGTTAAAGACCATTTGCCAATAATACTTATTAATATACTCTTTTATTAACCCTGACTCTGCTATATTGCTAGGGTTAACGGCGTCCAATAGCAGGATACATATGATTGGACTTTGCCCCTATTAACAGTCCCACACACAGCCCGCCAAAGTGACCGGCAAAAGAGATGCCCGCTTGAGGCATAAGCCCTTGTTTAATTGTCAACCAAAATCCCGCTCCCATTAGTATGCAGGCAATTAGATAGCCCCAACGCCGCGCAAACACAGCCCCGCCAATCATAAAGCCTAGCATGGAAAATGCCAGTCCTGATGCTCCTATATGCATCGACATCGGCGACCCTAGTCCCCAAGTCATCAGTCCTGACGCCACCATTAAAAACGCTATGGTGCGGTAGGCATAACGCTCAAACAGTCCAAACAAAAATAATATCTGCATCAAAGCCAAAGTGTTGCCAAGCAAATGAGCAAAGTTGCCATGCATGGTCCACGACGCCACTACCCCAATCAAACTGCTGGGCTCTAAACTACGCGGAATAATACCCAACTGGTTCCAACGACCAAACAGCACCGTATTATTTAAAACAAACATCAGCCACATGGGAATCAGCACAGCCGCATATAGCCCGACTATCTGTTTACCCCTATGACGAAGGGTTTGAAGTAGCTGCTGACCTGTTGATTGACTCATAATATCCTACCCTTTCCCAATATCGTTCATAATCTGCTTTTATCATTCTCATAGCCTAGCAAACTTATAGCCTAGCAAATTTAGGGGAACTATATTGCTAAGATAAATGGCGTTGATGATTTTTAGGAGTGACCGCTACTACGATTAAGCGTCGAAGCCTTCGCAGACTTTGGTGCAAGCTTTTTGCTGGTTTTAGCTATCTTTGCTGGTTTCGTATTGCCAGTAGCTTTGGCTAAATTAGCCAGAGTGGCCAGATTAGAAGGAGTAGTAGAAGTATTGGGACTGAGCGGATTGGTTACTTTAGCGGGCAAAGGCACGTGTAATAAAGAGCTGGAGTGATAAGGCACTAAGGCGCTCGGCACTGCGTACCGTGCCGCATTAATATGCTGAATAGAGTCGTCAAAGAAAATATGCGGGGCAAAAGATTTTAAAACCGATGTCTTTTCAAGTCCGCCCAAAAAAAACGCCATATCGACATTGACGCCCCATTGACGAAGGGTCTTGATAGCCCTCAAATCGGCAGGAGCATTGCGGGCAGTGACCAGTGCAATACAAATAGGACTTTTGGTCAAAGTAATAGGAAGCCGCTTCTGTAAATGAGACAACTTAATCAATAAATCTGCGTAGGGCCCTTTTTCAATGGGCAGATTACTCATCCTCTCTTCTCTATCATGAAACGCTTTGAGACCCTTCTGCTTATACAAAAGCTCCCCTGAGTCATCAAACAGCACCGCATCACCATCAAAGGCAATCCGCAATTGATCAGTGTCCAGCTCATAGGTATTCACTGGCGTAGCATCTAATATGGCACAGGCACAAATGGCGGCATCAGCAACTTGTTGAGCATCCTCACGATTGGTGGTCAAAAACAAATCAACTTTAAAATCGGCAATATAATCAGCCACTGGACTGCCTGATATAAAGGCGGAACGAGTGATACAAAGTCCACGGCGGCGAATGGCATTGAGCACCCGAATGCCTGTATCAGGGCTGCTCTTTGAGATGATGACCACCTCTACCAAGGGCGCATTTGCATTATAATCTGAGGTAGAGGACTGACCACAGCCATTTAGGTTTAATAATGCCTCTATAAGCGGATAGCCTGCGCCAATTGCCAGCGGCTCTTCTTCATTGGCTTTCATATACTCCCGAAATTTCTCCACCGCCGATTGCGGGTCCTGCTCAGTAAGAGAGGCTAGATAATCTTCAGACTCGCTTAAATCAAATAAGGCAGTGGCGGAGATTGCAACGATAAGGGTATTAGATAAATCAATGGCCATAATGTGGATACCAATATAAATGTCACTAAAAACAGTAAAGAGTTATTGAATAAAGCTATTAAGTCAAGCCAATCAAAAAGGCTCAGTATGATAGCAAGTTACTATCGGCATCATACCACCCCCACTGACAAAAAAAACCACATTGTCGTCACAACAATGTGGCAGGAGAAACAGAATCCGTTAGATAGAAAACCGACTGCTATAGCAGCACCAAAGAGATAGCAGGAAAAGCCACCAATATCGCCAATCGAATCAAATCTGACACAATAAAGGGGGCCACGCCCCTAAACATATCAGCCAATTTAATATGCGGCGCCATCGCCTTAATCACAAAGATATTCATACCCATTGGCGGTGTGATTAAGCCAAGCTCTACAGTCAATACTGCAATGATGCCGAACCAAACGGGATCAAAGCCCAACGCTAGGATGATGGGATACACCACCGGAATGGTAATGACCAACATCGCCAAGGCATCCATAAATAACCCTAGCAAAAAATACATGATTAAAATACAGATTAGCACCACCATAGGGCTAACCGCCAAAGCCCCTATCCAAGTCGCCAACGAATAAGACAACCGTGACACTGAAATAAAATAACCGAGAGCTTCAGCACCTAGCAGCATAAAAAATACCACCGCCGATAGCGCCAAAGTCTCTATCAGCGACTGCTTTAGCCCCTCAAAGCGCATACCTTTGACTAAGGCATAAAGCCAAGCAGCGAATGCCCCCACTGCGGCGCCTTCAGTCGGTGTAAATAGTCCAAAAAAGATACCAGCGATGATAATGATAAAAATAAAACTAAAGGGGATTAACCCCGTTAATGACAGCAGCTTGGCCTTCCATGACGTAGGCTTACCTCGCTTGGCCAAATGTGGCTTCCAGCGCACCATAATCATGACAGTGACCGAGTACATCACCATGCCCAATATCCCAGGTAAAAAGCCAGCAATGAACATATCGCCAACCGATTGCTCGGTCAAAATAGCATAGACGAGCAGTGCAATACTGGGCGGAATCATAATCCCAAGCGTGCCACCTGCGGCCAAGATACCGCAGGCAAAGCCTGGATTGTAGCCATATTTTTCCATAGGTGGCAGAGCGACTCGGGTCATGGTAGAGGCGGTCGCTAAAGAGGAGCCAGAGATGGAAGCAAAGATACCCGATGAGCCAATACCAGCGATACCCAGACTGCCTTTGACCCCGCCGAATATCGTTCGGGTTGAGTCAAATAGTTTGCCGGCCATCCCTGAATGAGCGGCAAAGACCCCCATCAAAATAAATAGAGGAATAGCACTAAAGTCGTATTTAGCCAGCACATCCGTTGGGATATCTTTAAGCATCTGAATGGCACTACTGGGTGAAGTTACAGCGCCAAATCCTACCAGTCCGACCCCCAACATGGCCAAAGCGACAGGGACGCGTATCATCACTAGGACAATCATGCAAAGTAGACCGATGGCCCCTATAATCTCTGGACTCATGCGCCGGTCTCCTCGGCGTCATAAAACTCGCCCGTTTTAAAGATATTGATAGATTCGATAATCGAGCGAATGGCTAGCAGCAAACTTAAAAAAGCACTAAAAGCATAAATAGGGGTCATTGATAGGCGCAAATCTTGAGTGACTTTACCAAAATGAGCAGCATCATGAGCGCTTTCGTAAAGCCCCCAAGTAAATACCACGCCAATAAAGAAAAACCCCATCATAAAGATACCCATCATGTAGCCTTTAATGTGTTGCGGCATCTTTTGGGTAAAAACATCGACAATCACTTGCGATCGTTCAACATAAGCGGCAAATGAAGACAGCAAGGCAAAAAGCATAAAGTATGAAACAATCTCTACGCTACCCTTGATAGTGAACCCTAAATCACCCCCAGTTAGCTTAAACAAATAGCGAGAGACGACATCGGCGATGGTGGCCAGCACGATTACAATAAGGCTAATACCACCAATCACTTGGCAAAACTTGGCTATAAAACCGCTAAGCCGAATCAACAACTGCATTTAGAACCTCTTTGACATCATTAGACCTTGCAGGCAGCACTAGCAGCTTTGGCTTTTGCATATACCCCTTGAGCATCGAGGCCCAGCGCCTCAACATCTCCCAGATACTTTTGCGTGCCTTTTTCTAGCGGACCTTTCCAAACAGGGTCATTTAAGGGGTCTGGAATATCCACCATCTCATGGCCTAGGTCTTTCGCAGATTGCAGCGCGAGCTTGTCGTGCTTGTCAAAGACTTCCCCTACCTTATCGGCGAGGGCCATTCCTGAATTATCATCAATGACTTTTTTGAGGTCGTCTGGTAAGCCGTTGTAGGTGTCTTTGTTCATCGCCACCATAAGTCCTGAGCTATAAAAAGGAATGTTGGTGTGATACTTGGTCACTTCATCGATTTTGAAAGTCGTTATGGCCTCCCAAGGGAAGCTTAACCCATCGACCACACCGCGCTGTAGCGAGGTATACATATCATTAGCCGGCAGCCCGACTGGTGAGGCGCCCATGCTTTCAATGATGTCACCAGCGACCGCTGAGGGGCGCCGAATACGCATCCCTTTCATGTCCTCGGGCGTTCGAATCAGCTTATCCGTGGTATGCAGCACGCCAGGACCCGCTCCATACATAAATAAGACATGCGAGTCTTCGTATTCGCTAGCAATGGTGCCATCTTCATAAAGGGTTTGAAGGATGCAGCTCATTTGCGTCGCTGAGCTAGAGAGTCCCGGCAGCTCAGCGATTTGGGTCAATGGAAAGCGGCCACTGGTATAGCCATGCGCTTGTGAGCCGATATCCACCGTGCCTTTGACCGCAGACTCGTAAGTAACACCTGGTTTGCTTAGGGTAGCTGAAGGATACAGCTCGACTTTTAAACGTCCATTGGACTCTGACTCGACTTTCTTGGCCCAAGGCTCAAATACCTCAACGTTGATGGAAGAAGTCGCTGGCCAAAAGTGTGAAAATCTTAAGACAGTGGTTTCAGTTTTATCAGCAGTGACCTCACCACTTTCATTGTTCTTGGGAGACTCAGGAGTAGAAGTAGAGCAGGCTACCAGACTGATACTGGTGGTCAGCGCCAAACAAATGGGAAATAGATAGTTCATTATCAAGTCCTTTTGATAATTTATAGAATGGGTCTCAAATGAGACTTGAGATAGAGTAAGACAGATAGCTATTAATTAGATTTATACCACTAAATTAATAGACTATTTTCTACTATTACAATTTAAATTATCAATTATAATGATATAAGTCAAATCATTTTACTAAATATATATTTTTATTAAATCCTCTCTTAAAGCAATATAACGCTAATAAACTGAAGATACTAGGCTAACTATCAAAAGTTATCTTGATTTTTTTGAAATAATAATAGGTA
>JAUNVX010000128.1 GCA_030540615.1 Psychrobacter sp.
TAATAAGCTCAGGCTGGCTATAGTGATGAGCTATTTTAATAGGAACGGGGTCAGTCTCGTTAAGGCTCTTTGCAGGGGAGAGAACAAAGTACATAAATAAACCTTTTTAACTATGGATTCTGTTGGTTAAAGAAGCGGTAGACCATGGCAAAGATTGACTGTAAGTCTAATGGGTTATCACTCAAAGAGCTAAGGCTATGGAAAAGTATCATGATAATGCCAATCAAAATTTAAAATCTAAGACCTAGCGCGGAGCAAGATAAAGCGGTGACCAAATTTCTATCATAACCAAGCTTAAGATAATTATGATTAGCATAACAAATAGTAGGGTTAATTGGGTATAGTAAGAAAGAGATAGCGCTATATAGACGATAACTATAGAAAAACATTGAAAATATTAGCATAAAAAACCAAAGGTTTTTGAATCAAAAAAATCAAAAACTTTTTTATATATCAACTATTTGTATACCAATCGTGACAGTATATCACCTCAATATTACTTGTCAGTCATGAATTATCACTGATAATTGGCAAACACTGTTACTATAATAAATATAAATGATGGGATTGAGTTAATCATTTATTAAATTGATAACCTTTGGTTTACCCCCATGTGACCAAAGGTTTTTTAGCGCCCCCTATAAGATTGACTCAACCGCCCAACAATGGATGATAAAAATTCACCTATAAAGTCGTACCACGTGTCTAGCCCAGAAATCCCGCATTAGTCAAAGCATAGCTTAAGTAGAGTAAGGAGACTGTATGAAAATCGGCGTTATCAATGTCACGGCCCCCCACGAAAAACGCGTGGCTATTACCCCTGATGCCACCAAAAAGCTTAAGAAACTCGGCTTTGATGTCATTGTGGCCTCAGGCGCAGGGCGCGAGGCTTATTATACCGATCAAGCTTATGAGAGCGCAGGCGCTAGTATTGCTAGTAGTGATGCAGAGGTTTTATCACAAGCAGATATGATTGCCCTCGTTCATGATTTAACGCCCGATCAAATCTCTCAGTTGTCCGCTGGCAAAATCGTAGTGGGAATGCTAGACCCGTATCGTAATGACAACCTTGATGCTTATGCCAAGCAGGGTGTCACCGTCTATGCCATGGAGCTGTTGCCTCGGACCTTGTCACGCGCTCAGAATATGGACGTGTTGTCATCACAAGCCAACCTTGCTGGCTACAAAGCAGTATTGATGGCGGCCAATGAGTATGTCCGACCTTTTCCGATGTTTATGACCTCAGCGGGAACCGTCAAGCCTGCCAAGGTCGTCATCTTAGGGGTAGGCGTGGCAGGACTACAAGCTATCGCAACAGCCAAGCGTCTCGGCGCTGTGGTTGAGGCCAGTGATCTTCGGCCCTCAGTGCGCGAACAGGTGGAGTCAGTGGGCGGTAAGTGGCTCGATGTGCCTATGAGTGATGAAGAAAAAGAAAAAGCCAAGGCCACCGGCGGCTACGCTTGGACGCCATCAGAGCAATATATGAAGGATCAAGCCATTGTGGTGGACAAAGCGGTTTCCAATGCTGATATTGTCATCACCACCGCGCAGATCCCTGGTCGTAATGCCCCTCGTTTAATCCATAAAGCCACCATCGATAAGATGAAAGCAGGTTCAGTGATTATTGACATGGCGGCCAGTACTGGCGGTAACGTTGAGGGTAATGTATCGGGTGAGACGGTCATGACAGACAATGGCGTTCGTATCATTGGCGCGGCCAATATCCCTGCCTTGCTCGCCGCTCAGTCCTCTGATTTATATGCCAATAACTTGGTCAACTTTATCACCACTTTCTTGGATGCAGAACAAGTCAAAGCGGGCGGCGCGCCTAAATTAATCGTTGATATGAACGATGAGATTCAAGGGGCACTTGCGGTCACCCATGATGGCCAAGTCCGACTACAAAAGCGTTAGCTAATACTTTAACTGCCGAATATTTGAGAGCAACAAAGACACGCAAACTTATTTGTCACATATTGATTATGTTACCAGGCTTAAGGGAACGAAAGCCCGAGATTTTAGGAGAACGAGATGATTGCCACTGCCTTAGCCATGGCTGCCCCTGGCGCAGCCGCCGCCACACCCTTTGTGGCGATTTTTACCATATTCGTTTTGGCCATATTCGTCGGTTATTATGTGGTTTGGGGCGTCACGCCAGCCCTCCATACCCCATTGATGGCCGTGACAAACGCCTTGTCGAGTATCGTCATTGTCGGTGCCATGCTTCAGACCGTCACTATTGGTGGTCACGATATTAATGCCACTAGCTTGCTTGGCGCTTTTGCGGTGTTTTTGGCCAGTATCAACATCTTTGGTGGCTTTGCAGTGACTGAGCGGATGCTATCTATGTTCAAGCCTAAGGTCAAAAAGCCAGTGACCACACCAGACTCAGTCAACGCCGGAGGTGACGCATGAACGAAGTCACTCAACTGCACCAGATGAACTGGATTGCCGCGCATGCAGATTGGTTTTACCTAGTCGGTGCCATCTTATTTGTATTGACCTTACGCGGTCTTTCAAGCCCTAAAACAGCCATTCGTGGTAACCGGTTTGGTATGGCGGCTATGGCAATAGCGGTTATGACCACCTTCTTTTTGGCCGAAGGGCCTGTGCTTTGGTTGATTATCGGGGCTATGGTGCTTGGTGCTTTGGTTGGGATGTGGAAGGCCAAAACCGTTGCCATGACTCAGATGCCCGAAACCGTAGCACTGATGCACTCTTTTGTTGGTTTATCGGCAGTGGCGATTGCATTGGCTACCGTATTGCATGTCGAGCAGCAGCACACGACGATTGCTAGGATTGAGCTATTTATTGGCTGCTTTATCGGTGCCATTACCTTCTCAGCGTCAGTCTTTGCCTTTGGTAAGCTTGCTGCCAAAAAGTGGGCAAAAACCATCAATGGCAGCTGGGTTAAGCCGCTACAGATTGTACTGTTCGTTGCCATGGTTGGCTTTGGTATATTGTACTTCGTCACGGACTCCTTGATGGCCTTCTATGCCATGACGGCGCTAGCGATAGTCTTTGGCTGGTTCTGGATCGCCCCAATCGGCGGCGGCGATATGCCAGTGGTAGTGTCCTTGCTCAACTCTTTCTCTGGTTGGGCGGCGGCTGGCATTGGTTTCACCCTCGGCAACTCTATGCTGATTATCGCAGGGTCATTGGTGGGGTCATCAGGCGCTATCTTGTCTTATATCATGTGTAAAGCCATGAACCGCTCTTTGATTAATGTGCTGTTTGGCGGTATGGGAACTGCTGCTATTACCGATGCGAGCGACGATGGTGCGCCTAAGACCTATAAGTCAGGTTCAGCTGAAGATGCAGGGTTTTTGATGAGCAATGCCAGCGATGTGATTATAGTGCCAGGTTATGGGATGGCTCAAGGCCGTGCTCAAAATGCCGTTAAAGAGCTTTATGAGCTGTTAAAAGAGGAAGGGGTCAACGTCCGCTTTGCCATTCACCCAGTGGCGGGTCGTATGCCGGGCCACATGAACGTATTATTGGCCGAAGCCGATGTGCCTTATGATGATATCTTAGAGATGGATGAAATCAACTCTGACTTTGCCAGTACCGATGTGGTGCTAGTGATTGGGGCCAATGACGTGGTTAACCCAGCAGCTAAGGACGATCCGAACTCGCCTATCTTTGGTATGCCTATCTTAGATGTGACCAAAGCGCAAACGGTCATGGTGATTAAGCGCTCGATGAGCACTGGCTATGCGGGCCTAGATAACTCTTTATTCTATATGGATAAGACCATGATGATCTTTGGTGATGCCAAGAAGATGGTTGAAGAGATGGTTCGCACTATTAATGGTGGTGGTCACTAAGTCGCTAGTTATTTACTGACTTTACGATTTTCATCGTCTAAAAGTAGTGCCAGCCGACCCAAAATAATCACCAGTCGTTCATAAAGGGTTAAATCGTATTTTCGCGTCAAGTTAGTTAGTCATGTTAATTGTCACTTTAAAAGACGGCTTCGGCCGTCTTTTTTATTGGGCTTTAAAATAATAGTGCTTATAGGCTGACTTGTGGTGTCAATGAATTCGCTTATCTTTGTGGGTCAATCCATTACAATGCTTATCATCAAAATATCTATCTGCCTGAGATAAGCCATGAACATGTTAATTCGCTTTTTTATCATGATGACGCTGCTAAAGTCGCAGCTTAAACAGCAGTCAGCTGCCAGCTCAATAGACCCAGAGCAGCTTTTCAACCCTGTTCAGCACAGTTACCGAGTGCTACCGCATGACATGGGCTTTCGCAATCATCTGCCCAATTATCGCTACTTATCCTTTATTGAGCTGAATGTCACCCATTGGCTCACAACTATCGGCCATCAAGTCGGCATGAATGACTTGATGTGGATTATCTCTATGCAAGAGATGGTTTATCTTAAAGAGATTAAATTCTTTGATAAGATGACACTAAAGAGTGTACTTGAAGGTTGGGATGGCAAATATCTCTATTTTCAGCATCATTTCTTTGTCAAGAATACACTGATGGCCATTGGTATGACCAAGTTTGTATTGATGAATAAAGCAGGTAAAGTTGTGCCAGAGACGCTTGGGATGCAGGACCAGCATATCACCCCCGTAATAGACACGTGGAATGGTCATCAGGGCGCGATTAAATCACAAGAGTAGCGGCTAATAACAGCCTATCTCAATGGCACAAAGTTTGTTAGCATGATGGCTAAGTATTCTTGGGATGACATTTCCGATTGAAGCTGAATTTTTAAATCTCATCATAGTAAGTTCAATCTAAACAAAATACAGTGTTACTGGGATGCTGATTTTCAGTACTGTTACGAAGCCTCTGTCTGCGCAGGCACAGCAAGCTAGACAAATTGATACCAGTATCACGCTTAATATTTACATATCACTTTTTTTATTTGACTATATTTTAAGGCACCACTATGACACCGCAAAAATTAAAATGGACGGACAGCTTAGACATCGCTATCGAATTGTCAGAGAAGTTTCCCGAGACGGACCCACAGTACATTCGCTTTACCGATTTGCACCGCTGGGTGACGGAGCTTGAAGGCTTTGATGATGATCCCAATAAGTCCAATGAAGGGATATTAGAAGCCATCCAGATGAACTGGATTGACGAAGCAGATTAAAGTTAACCCTCTAAGGCTATCTATTTAAAAGCACCTGATTAATATTATTCTCCCCATGCTTATAAACTCTTATATTGATAAAAAGGACTGACGCCATGACTAAGGTACAAGACATAAAACCATTGATTAAAAAGATAGAGCAACCGATTACTTGTCACGGCATCAGTGTTCGGACCAACAATTTGGCTGAGACGCGAGAAGACAGCGCTAAGCTTGGCAGTCTGTGGCAAAGCTTTTATCAATCTCACGTGGCAAAGCTGACTGAAGCAGCAGATATTTATGGCATCTATCACCATTATGAGCGTGATGACACAGGCGACTTTGATGTGGTAGCCGCTTGGGCAGAGGGCAGCTATCAAGGTGAACCTAGTGATGAGAAGAATGAGCTAGTCACAGTGACCATCCCCGCTGGCAAATATATGGTGTTCAGTGAATCAGGAGCGATGCCAGATACAGTGATTGACGCTTGGGAGAAGGTTTGGGCCTATTTTAATGACCCAAGCTGTGAGCACACGCGAACCTATGGCGTCGATTTTGAGCAGTATCTGGAGGGCAACCTAGAGCGTGGTCAAGTCGACCTCCATATTGGGATTGAGTAAAGGTTAAGCATAACGACGCCATTCAAAAAAAGCCAAAGTTAGCTCCTTATAATAGGGGGCTGACTTTGGCTTTTGTCGTTAATCAACTTGGTGAATGGTTAGGATAGAACTAGGACAGTTATCTTAATGAAAAGAGTTAATGTGAAGCCTGCTCTGCAAGACGTAACTCACTACCCTCTCTAACTTCAAATGTAACGCCTGTGGCTTGTTTTAAATCCGCTTCCAATTGGCGCTTGTTATCCTCTGTTAGTTTCTCATTAGGATAGTAGACGTCTGCGACGATTTTAAAGCCTTCAGGGGTATAGCCAATGCCCTGTGGCTCGCCGCCATAACGTTCGAGCATCTCTAAGACTTTCTTATAACTGTCATTATTATCATAGACAGCTACCATATCCTCTTTGCTCCTATCTGCTATAGGCAGAATCACAATAGGCACACTAAAACCTTTGGCTTGGCCCTTTGTAAACACGTATTCATGGGTTTCTGCGGCCACGTTTTGGCGAGTGACTATCACCAGCTGATATTCTGGGCCATGATGCCAATATAAATCGACAAATCTATCTTTTAATTGATATTTGATTTTATCAAGTAGGCCATACTCATTCAGTGAAGCGCTGATGGTTAATCGGCGATAGGCTTCCGCCGGCATAATATTAGAAGATTGTGCCAAAGACAAGACATCACCATAAAACCGAGTGGGCTTTGGGGTGTTATTAATAGGTACACTTGGTTTAGGGTCAATTTTTGACCAGTCAATCTTAAAGGGTTTTGAAACCTCAGAGGCGTTAGTTAGAGAAGCATTTGCTACAGAGCTATTGGTTTTTGAGACTTCGACCGGTTTTGCGATCTCAATAACTTTAGTCTCGTTATTTAAAGTAGATGGTTTGGGTGCCTCGTTGAGAGTAGTAGTTTGGCGCTCAGTTGTGTCAGAGGGCTTAAAATTGCAGCCCACCAGTCCTGATAATGTCACTACGACGAGTGACAGCGTTAAAGTGGGTCTTAGTGGGCTAAAAGATGATTGTTTAAAATGACCCATTGTTATTACTCATAATAGTTTGTGAGAGCAGTTTGGGTGAAAGGCATGTATCAGGATGAGCCAATTACGATGATTATTTATGTCGAAAGTATAGTTGTGTCGAAAACATAGAAGGTCAACTTTGAACAATATCTTGAAGGCACCCTAGAGCGTGGTCAAGTCAATATTTGTACGGGGACAGAGTAAGATTAGCGGCTAAGTCATCAGCTTGGCGTAGTAGGCGGGTGCGAAGGAGTTGACGTTGAGGACGATTGTGCATTTAGAGCCTCCAAAAATGCTTCGCCAAATCCTTTTACCTGAGCCCCTTCGGCTTTGATATGGACCATCTGCAGCAATGTTAATTTGCGCCTGATAACAAAGACACCGATTAAGAGTGCGACGGCCAAGATAACGCCTAAAACGATTAAATTCTGAGAAAAGCTAAACAGCATAAGAGCGAATAGACCATAGCGAGCTAGGGTCCATAAGAGGCTCATCCACTGATGCTGTTTATGATGCTTTTCACACAGACAGATTGATAACTTAAACTTTTTTTGCACAATAAAAGCGACAATAAGATAGACAACCACAAAGAGTAATAGAAGCAAGAAGTACCCAGGCGAATGCCAATAAAAAGTTTGCGATTTGATGGGTAGGCGAGCTGGCGCATTGCATTTGAGACAACGTGATGGCAAGTCGCTGCCATTAGGGACAAAGACAATGCCTTTTTGTCTATCGATGACCACCGCCTTTGAGTGAGTATCAATCATCAATACTTCGCTCTTAGGCGGGGCAAAGGGGTTTAAGCTTTCCATGGTAAGCGCTCTATGACCTATGCTCTAGGGCTAACATTCTATAGCTAGTGCTTTAGGACTGATTCTCTAACAACAACCCTTCAAGCATCTTCTCATAAATTTGTGCCAGCTTACCTATATCATTAATCTCAACCTTTTCATCGACCTGATGAATAGTAGCATTACGCACGCCAAGCTCCACCACTTGAGCGCCTGTTGGGGCAATGAATCTGCCGTCTGAAGTGCCGCCAGAAGTAGACAGCTTGGTATCAATACCGGTTACCGCTTTTATCGCATGCCGGCAAGCATCGACTAGCTTGCCCTCTGGTGTTAAAAAGGGATGGCCTGATAGCTTCCACTCGATAGCATATTGGGCCTTGCTGTCTTTAAAGTAGTTATCAAAGATTTCATGGGTTTTAGCGCGAAGCTCTTCTTCGCTGGTTTCAGTCGAGAAGCGAAAGTTAAACTCGATTTGCACGGTCTCAGGGATGACATTATTGGCACCCGTGCCGCCATTGATATTTGAGATTTGCATCGAAGTGGCTGGGAAGTAGTCATTGCCATTGTCCCACTGGGCAGCTACGAATTCTGCTAGGGCAGGCATGAGCGCATGAATGGGATTGACGGCCAGATGCGGGTAGGCGACATGACCTTGTTTGCCCGTGACGCTCAAGATACCACCAAGCGAGCCACGACGGCCGTTTTTGATGATATCGCCCAAAGTATCGGTGCTGGACGGCTCACCCACGAGGCAATAAGTGATTTTCTCTCCTCGCGCCTC
>JAUNVX010000129.1:0-2546 GCA_030540615.1 Psychrobacter sp.
GCTAAACAAGGCAATCTGGTGGTGGTCGGCAATGGCATGGTCGGTCATCACTTTATCACTAAGGCGATTGAGCAGGGATTGCATGAGCGTTTTGATATTCATGTGTTCGCTGAGGAAGACCGCCCCGCTTATGACCGTGTGTATCTATCGAGCTATTTTGAGCATGAGGATGCCAGCCAGCTTAATCTGGTGGATTTAGACACTTATGAGTCGGCTAAGGTGACTCTGCACCTTAATCAAGAGATTGTCGATATTGATGCGGCTACTCAGCGCATTACGACGGCTTCTGGTGAGGTGGTTGAGTATGCCAAGCTCGTGCTAGCGACGGGGTCGTATCCTTTTGTGCCGCCTATTGCGGGTAAAGAGCACCCGCATTGCCATGTGTACCGTACCATTGCTGATTTGGACGATATTTTATCGACGTCTAAGCTTGAGACGGTCAAAAAAGGCGTGGTGGTCGGTGGTGGCCTGCTAGGACTTGAGGCGGCTAAGGCCTTGGTAACACTAGGACTTGAGACTTATGTGGTTGAGTTTGCGCCGCAGTTGATGGGCGTTCAGCTTGATGCCGCTGGTGGCGAGATTTTGAAGAAGAAAATCGAGGCGCTGGGCGTAAAAGTATTAACCGGTAAGAATACCAAAGAGATTGTGAGTAATCCTACTGGCGCGGCGGCTGATGAGTGCTATTTGACCATGCAGTTCGCTGATGACACCTCTTTGGATACGGATTTGATTTTGTTTAGTGCGGGTATCCGCCCGCAAGATGGCATTATTAAGAGCAATCCTGAGTGCGGCATTGAGCTGGGCGCTCGTGGTGGTATTTTAATCGATGAGCGTTGCCGAACCAATGCGGACAATGTCTATGCTATCGGTGAGTGCGCGGTTTGGGACAATAAGGTATTCGGTCTGGTCGCGCCCGGCTATACGATGGCGAGTATTTGCGCGGCGCAAATCGCAGGGGATAGCGAGCAGCTATTCACGGGCGCTGATATGAGCACCAAGCTCAAACTCATGGGCGTGGACGTGGGCAGTATCGGTGATGCTCAAGGTAAGACTGAGGGTAGCTTGAGCTACTTGTATCAAAACCCTAAAGAGGGCATTTATAAAAAGCTGGTCACCACGGACGATAATAAAAAGCTGCTCGGCGCGGTACTGGTCGGTGACACCGAAGACTATAACAATCTATTGCAGCTGTTCTTAAATGATATCGACTTGCCTGCTCATCCAGAGAGCTTGATACTGCCCAATGTTGAAAAGCCTGCGATGGGTATTGAGAACCTGCCTGATACGGCGACGATTTGCTCGTGCTTTAATGTCACTAAGGGTGCTATCTGCGCGGCGGTTGAGGGCGGGGCTTATTCTATCGCTGAGGTGAAGTCTTGCACCAGTGCTGGTACGGGCTGTGGCGGTTGTGCGCCGATGGTCAAAGACACCGTGAGCTATCAGCTTGAGGCGTTAGGCTTTGAGGTCAATAATGACTTGTGTGAGCATTTTGCTTACTCGCGCCAAGACTTATATAACTTGGTTCGCGTCCACGAAATCAAGACCTTTGATGAGCTGTTAGAGAAGCATGGTAGTGGCCGTGGTTGCGAGATTTGTAAGCCTGCGGTGGCGTCTATCTTGTCCTCTTGCTGGAATGACTATGTGCTCAAGACTGAGCTGGCGCCGCTACAAGAGACCAATGATTATTACCTCGGTAATATCCAAAAAGATGGCACGTATTCGGTGGTGCCACGCGTCGCAGGGGGTGAGATTACCGCTGAAAAGCTCATCGTGCTCGGTGAAGTGGCGAAGAAGTATAACCTGTATACCAAGATTACTGGTGGTCAGCGCGTTGACTTATTTGGTGCAAGACTTGAGCAGCTGCCTGATATCTGGACTGAGTTGGTGCAAGCAGGCTTTGAGACGGGGCACGCTTATGGTAAGTCGCTCAGAACCGTGAAGTCTTGCGTCGGTAACAACTGGTGTCGTTATGGCGTCGATGATAGTGTTGGCTTAGCACTGACATTAGAAGACCGCTATAAAGGCGTGCGCTCACCGCATAAGATTAAGATGGGCGTGTCGGGCTGTACTCGGGAATGTGCTGAGGCGCAGAGTAAAGACTTTGGCGTTATCGCTACTGAAAGCGGTTGGAACTTGTATGTCTGCGGTAATGGCGGTATGACCCCGCGTCATGGTGAGCTGTTCGCCACGGACTTAGACACTGAGACACTCATTAAGTACATCGACCGCATTATCATGTTTTACATTAAGACCGCCGATAAGTTGCAGCGCACCTCTAAATGGCGCGTGGCGATGGAAGGTGGCCTTGAGTATCTACAAGCGGTCATCATCGACGACAGCTTAGGGATAGTCGATGAGCTTGAGGCGCAGATGCAGCTGCTGATAGACAACTATGTCTGTGAGTGGAAAGAGACCATCAATGATACTGAAAAGCTCAAACGCTTCCGTCATTTCGTCAATAGTGAAAAAGGCGATGACAATGTGGTGTTCGTTGAAGAGCGCGAGCAGATTCGCCCTGCTAAGCCTGAAGAGAAGGCTCAGATTCA
>JAUNVX010000129.1:2646-8277 GCA_030540615.1 Psychrobacter sp.
GAGCGACCAGCGCCAGGCACCGCCATGCCCCAGTTAGACGCACCATTAAGTTCGTTATTCATCGACATGGTACGGCCTTGACCCATATAAGCGCCGCCTAGCGGTTGGTAATAATGCTTATCTAAAACATTATCAATACCTGCTTCGATACTGACATCATTCCACTGATACCCAGTGCTGAGATTTAATAGACCATAGCCGGGGGTCTTAATCTCGTTACGAGGGGATGAAACATGAGATTTTGCTGCTACACCGACGACTTCGATGGCATTGGTCCAACCATTACGTTGATGTTGCAAAGCGATACTGCCGTTGAGTGGCATGATATTGTACAGATAGGCATCCGTGTCTTTATTCTTACCATGAGTATAGCTCAACGCCCCTGACATGCTCCAATCCCCTAAATCGTTAGAGGCCAACTGATGGTCAGCGCTGATATCGATGCCATAAATTCGAGCGTCTTGGTTGGTATAGCGCATCACATTATATTGATCGGCCTTTTGTTGCATCGCCGGTTTATTCATCATCGAATCCCACTGCACTGCATCGACGTAGTCTTTGATTTGTGAATAATGTGGGGTTACTTTAATGCCCCAGCTGTCATCGTCACCGCGCCAGTCCAAAGTGGCGGACAGGGTATTGGATTGCTCAGGTTTTAAATCAGGATCACCGAAATAACCATTGCCATCACCGACGGTATTGTTCATCACTGCCGCCATCGGCCAAGTCGACCAAGTATAGCGCTCATAGAGGCTTGGGGTGCGTTCTTTATGCGCAAACCCGAACTCTAGACTTTTTTGATCGGCCAATTCGTAGCGGGCAATGGCGGTCACGTCAATATTGTGATCGGTAGTACTGCGATTGCTAGCATTGAACTTTTCACTGTCTCGAATCTGATTCATCATTTCCATGTCAGTCTTATAACCATGGACCTTATCGGCACTGGTTTTGACGTTTTCAAAGCGAGCGCCTAGCTGAGTGCTCCATTGAGGAGCGATTTGCTTCTCCCACTCACCATAGACACCGAGGCGTTGACGTTGACCGTTATTGATATTTTGGAAAGTATGCGGATACATACCGCCACCAGATGCTGGCCACCAGTCATCGACACTGTAGTCTTGATACTCAGCACCGACATCAAGTTTGCTCTCATCGGCTAAATTGATGATGCCTTTAAGATTAGCGCCGACAGTCTTGCTACTGGTGTACATCGGCATGCCATTAGCACAGCTTTTGGTACCCGCTGGTGAGCAAGCGTTGCCCTCCATGCCAGAGTCCATACCATACCAGTTTCGCTTATCCTCACCGAAATTCATGTAGTGATCGACGTCTTCA
This sequence comes from Psychrobacter sp., assembly GCA_030540615.1. GTDB lineage: Bacteria > Pseudomonadota > Gammaproteobacteria > Pseudomonadales > Moraxellaceae > Psychrobacter. The sequence goes on from JAUNVX010000129.1 coordinate 3,982, forward strand.
TGATAGGCCTGCGCTTCTAGCTGACCCCAGCTTAAATCACCTTTATAGCGCAGATTAATGCGATCAAGCTGATTGTCGAGCATGTCCATACGCTGGTTGGGGTATAGCTCCTTGGGGACATGTTGCCACAAGTAGGTGCCTTGAACTAAATGAGCGCCATTTTTGTAAGCGACATCCAATGATTGGTTTTTACTCTCAAAAGCGGTAGAGCCCACTTCATCTTTGCCGATTTGACGACCAGCATTACCCGTGGCGGTATAAGATTTAAACTCGCCGCCTGCTTGATAGTTGTCTGACTTAGCAAAGCTGGCTTTATAGGTGAGGCTAAGCTGATCATTGGCCGCTGTGGTTGAGACGTTGGCCCCATAACCGTCGCCGTTGCTACGATAAAAACCGCCGACTTCACCCGAGAGCTCGATACTGGTATCTTCTGAAAAAGTCGGCTCAGCTGTCTCAACGACAATACTGCCACCGATACTATTGCCGCCGACACTGACGGGAGCTACCCCCGAGTAGACAGTGGTCTTAGCCACCGAGGTCGGCGCAATGTATGACAATGGCGAATTCATGCTATTGGGGCAAGAAGAGATGGCATCGACCCCATCCACCGTAACCCGCAGTCTATTATCCGCAAGACCACGGATGACCGGCAGATTGGAGATCCCGCCAGCGCTTTGAACATTCACCCCAGGGATCTTGGTCAAAATAGTCGCGGTATCGCTGGTCGCAACTTGCTGACGATCCACAGTGCGCTGATCGATAGTGGCGGCTGTACCGAGTGGTCTGCTGGAAGCGTCAGTCAATGAAGTCGCATGTACCTTGACCGTAGGCAGATAAGTAATCTCTTCACTGTCATCGAGCGCTGAGTTTTGAGCAGGTACAGCTGAAATGGTTTCAGCATAACCGCTGGTGATTTGAAATAATGCCAAGGCAAGTACACTGAGCTTTAATACTGGGGCGCTTTTATATGACTCTCTTGATAAGCTTGGATATTTATTTGATAAATTTGACATTTTTAGCTTCCTAATAAAAGTAAATATGATTAATTTCGTTAAATATTGCCATAAGGCTTTGCTTAGATAGATTGGACTCACCAATCCAGCGAGTACGTCACAGGGAACTGAAAGGTCTGCGCTTTACCGGGCTGCCGCTTTCGCTGCGCTTGTGAGGCCGCCTTGATTGCTAATTGCTGGGCCGCACTGTCTAAGACCGCATGACCCGAACTTTTAACCACCTCGCAGCTGGTCACTTCCCCGCTTGCTGAGACTTTCAATTTGATAGTTACTATCCCTTCAACCTTATCTTTTCGGGCTTGATGGGGATAGTTACCTCTCGGATTGATTTTACTCATAAACAAAGTTTGCCAAGCAGCGGTATCATTAGCACTACTGGGCGGTTGCTTATTTTCAATAGGATTTGGACTCTTTTGCTGAGTGACTTCTAAAGGTGCTGCAGAGGGTGTTTCAGTAGCTGTTTCTGGGCTATTAGCCTTTGTAGTCGCTGCTGAATCATCCTGACTAGCCGTTTGACTGACAGTAGACGCCGGCTTTATTACCTCAGTATGATTGTCATTGCTATCCTTAGCATTGCTCTGGTCTACGGCCTGAACTTTCATCCGAACCCCTAACCTATCGGTCTCTGTATCAGATTTAGCGTTGACCACCGGAGTACTCACTTCGACATTAGGCTGAGTTACTGCCCTAGCGGGAGCTGATGACTTAACCTCTGATGGTTTAGCCGCTGACGGCGAGTCATCCCCCTTGTTAAGCGTCGGTTTAACAGTAGCAGTCACTGGCGCTTTGGTAGGGGCAGCAGGTTTGGATGCTTCAGTCTTAGGCGCTTGCGGCTTAGGTTCTGCCAACTTTGGGCTTACCGGTTTTGGCGGTTTAGTTGGCATTGTCATTTCGCTGACTGGCAGTGGTTGCGTCTCTATCGGTGGGTCTGGCGGCAACATTGCCTCGGCAGGCTCAGAATCGACTTGTACCCATTCGATGGGCATATCGAGGACTTGCCGATTGGAATCAGCTTTCACTGCCAATGACGAATCAGACTCAGCCAAGTAATGACTCCCTAACACTACCAGCAGGAGCAAAGCCCCATGAGCGGTAATGGAGATTAGCCAATCCTTTGTGCTCAAGCGAGTCACTGCTTGCGTGGCTTCAGTCATGTTGAGATGATTCAGCCTTCTCATTGTCGACGTACCTCAAGACTGACTTGGGTGAAGCCCAGCCCTTTGACTTGATCGGATAATTCGACAAAACGCTCTAGCGCCACTTGACCATCAGCTCGAATAGCCACTTGCGACTCCAAAGCAAACGGTTTTAAAGCCGCCTTGAGATCAGTGACAGGGTCATCATTGACATAGAGCTGATTTTGCTGGGTCAGCGTCACTACGACTGGCGCTTGCAAAGTCATCACCTCAGCCGTCGGAGATTTAGCCAACCCTACCGGAATATGTCCATTGACCACGAATGTCGCTGTGGTCAATACGATGGCCAGTAGTACCAACATGACATCGACCAAGGGAATGACGTTGATTTGATTAAACTCTTCGTCCATCTTTAACCTCGTCGCTGGTCGTTTAGGCTAGGATTCATCATCGATTGAGAGTCATCGATGGGCTGGGCAGTTTTGGCATTCTCATGAATCTCATCAAACTCATAGAGACGCTCACGAACTCGCCTACGCAACATATTGTTCAATGCCACGCAAGGTATCGCTACCGCAATACCTGCCGCCGTTGCCTTTAGCGCCAGAGATAAGCCACTCATGATAGATTGCACATCCATCTGACCCTCTAGCCCTAAAGTCTGAAAGGTAAGCATGATGCCCAGCACCGTTCCTAATAAGCCAACATAGGGAGCATTGGCCGCAATAGTGCCGATTACCGTGAGCGACTGAGTCAGCTCCTTTTCAAGCTTGGCTCGGCTAGCATAACTGGCGACATTGACCCGCCGGTAAAAGCGTATCCGCTCAATAGCTATTGCCACGGCGAGCACACTTAGTGCCAATAACAGCCCCAATACGGCAAATTCCACTGATGTCTTTAAAGTCAGCATAAGTCACATTCTTATCTCAAATGAATATTAAAATCAGCAAAAGAACTTAAAGCAGGTCTTAGCCAGTGGGATAATCTCATCACGTCAGCTTAAAGAGACAACACTATGACCAGCCATCAATAAAGACCCTCCAATCAACAAGCTTTGATTAACGTGCGCTGATAATCAGGCACTAATCAGAAAGCCAAAGTTGCCCACTGCTTGATGATTTATGATCAATCAAGGTAGTCTTTTTAAGTGTTGACTCAGTAAATGATGACGTAGTGTTAGCCAAACTGAGTCTTTATCCGGACCGAATCAAGACTGGCTAATCAGAGATTTAGAAGGGTGGCGCACGAGAAAGGGGATGTAAAAAGGGGAGGTTTTTGAGGATATAAGATTGATAAAATACCATCACCGAGGCGGTGAATAGCTCTACCAGAATGATTTCGAGTGGTGGGAGGTCCATGGGTAGTGTAAAGCCACCCATCGAGGTACAGATATCACAGCTATTGTGATGCTTGGCGTGATTTTTGGAGTCTTTATCTTCTGACGCTTTGGCAGTTGCATCCATTGCCATCAGATGCCCTTGATGCTCATCTGCATTAAGGGTGAGGCTATCAGCACGATGGGCAGGATTTTGCGAAGCTGATGGCATACTCGCCATTGTCGAAGCAGTTGTGGCTACTGGATGGCCTGAATGCATCTTGGAATGGGGATCATCCTGATGAAGAGAGTGAGCCGATGCATGATGATTCGCTGCACGATGTTGCGCGGCGGCAACCACAGGAGCCAGTTCAATACAAATCCCATGACCTAAGCTGGCATTATCATTCCAAAGGGGCGTGAGTAAAGGCGTAATATGCATAATCCAAGCCAAGCAAGCAAAGAGCATACCCGTCCACATCATTGCTGGAGATAGCAACGAGTATCGGGAGACTATTTTGATTCGCTGACTCATTGATTGACTCTATTATCCATCACGACTTTGCCACTGAAATTTTACTAAGCTATTTACGACCGTTTTTAAACCTTAATACTTAAAAAAAGTTGATAATCCGTGATACAAAATATTTACGCAAACATAGTATATAATTACAGTTTAGGATATTTCTTATCCCGAAGATAGCCATATTGCTAACTTGAAGCGTCACTTCAGAGCTTTAATAATGCCACTAAAAATGCCCTACCCCCTGATGTTTTAATCCCTTATTATCAAAGTAATATTAAACAGGAGATAGTTCGCTTGCTACCTTAA
>JAUNVX010000130.1 GCA_030540615.1 Psychrobacter sp.
GTGATTAAATCAGTGAATACTTGTTCCTCTATTTTCTCCCGTCCGCCATGAGCCAATAGCACCTCAGTGGGTGCCAAGGTCTGAATTTTCTTTAAAGAGGCGCAATAAACCTCAGGCAGCGATACCAAATAAGGGGCCACATACTTACCCTTAATCCGCAAGATTAAATCAGCCGTATAGACTCGATGACTGGGCCGATGCCAAAGTGACAAGTCCCGATCTGTGTGCCCTGGGGTTTCCAAAATCTGCCAGTCATCAAAATAGGGCACGGGGTCGCCTTCTTGAACCTTAACATCGGGCTCTATGATTGGGTTATACCATAGGTACTCAAGCGCTTTGCCCTGTCTATTGGCAACAAAGTAAGCCAAGCCTATATCTAGTAGATGATTCAGTCGTCCCTCTACCCCCTTATACCAAGGAGTAGACTTATCTGCTGAAACGATTACACAGCCCGTTTTTCGTTTGAGTAGCTTGACTCCTCCGGCATGATCAGGGTGCATATGAGTGGCCACCACCGTTTTTAAGTCGCTCAGTGGCCGCTTTAACGTGTCACGGATATAGCTGAGTATCTTGGCCGCATCGGGCCGACTCCCGCCATCTAGCAGTAACAATTTATCAGGATAAATCGCCAAATACGTGGTTTGGATATGACCTTCTATTCCCACTATCTCTATCAAATCCATACTCATCCTTGTGATGTACTGACACTACCATCCATTTTCGTCAGGGCATTGCTCAATCGCTAGTTAAAAATAAAACGCTCGTTCACTTAAATCTGTTTGAGCCATCTTAAGGCACTAAGCCATTAGGGTTAAGTACAGTTACTGACTCATAAGTCCATGCTAAAGGTATATGAGTGCTGTCTTTTGCTTATTTTAGAGGTTTAAGGAACCGGCACAGCAGTAGTATGGTAGAAACCTATAGAACAAAAAAAAAGACCTAACATTGAGTTAGGTCTTTTTTTAGATAACAACGTATTAATCACTGCTTATAGTACAAAGCTATAAAACAATACTAAGCTAAATCACGAACCTTAGGCTCACGGGCCCATAGACGAGTTTTAGCATTTTCGATAAAGCCATCGACATCGCTTAGTGGCGTGACGAACTCATCTTTTTCGATAGGCAATTTACTTAAGATATGCTCTTCAGTCGCTGGGCAATAGGCGATTGCTTTGCAGTTGTTATAAGCATCCGTGAACCAATCTAAAGTAGCCGCATCTTTGGCCAATTTTTTGGCTTGGTCTGGCATGATGATACTGACCACACCATCAAAGAAGACAGAAGGAGCACCTTCGATACGCTCATCAGCTTGGATACGGCTGCCATCGTCTAGAACCACTTCAAGACCTGGTGCTACGATTTTCACACTAGCACCTGCCGCTTTAGCAGCTTTTTCAAACTTCTCAATCTCACTACGCTTAGAGCCTTCAGCTACCATGATTCCAATCAGACGACCTTTAAGCGTCTTAGGAGACAAACCAATGGTCTGAACCGCTGGAGACTCAGGCATATCGACGATTGGACCACGAGGAGTTAGCGGCTCTGGTAGTTCCATACCTAAAGCTGTGGCAACACGATTGGCCAAATCTTTATCGATATTCAACAGATGACCGAGCATACGAGTACGCACATGAGCAGTCTCAACTTTACCTAGCTCAAACACATAAGCAGAGGCAATATGAGCTTGGTCTTCTGGGGTCTGGCTACGGTAGAACATACGAGGCTGGCTGTAGTGATCAGCGAAGCTCTCAGCACGCACGCGGCCTTTAACGCCATCATCTAGCTGCTCAGGGAATGAGGCAAAACCGCGCTTGTCACTCTCGCGGGGACGAGTAGGTTCAAGGCTTTGTGGCTCATATAGAGTGCGGGTCTTAGGTACTTGCATTTGCATATGACCATCTTGCTGGTTATTAGCAAACGGACACTTTGGCGCATTGATTGGGATTTGATGGAAATTAGGCGATCCCAAACGTGACAGCTGCGTGTCTAAGTAGCTAAATAAGCGACCTTGTAATAGTGGGTCATTACTAAAGTCGATACCCGGTGGCAGATGTGATGGACAGAATGCCACTTGCTCAGTCTCAGCAAAGAAGTTATCAGGATAACGGTTCAATACCATCTTACCGATAATCTTAACAGGCACCAGCTCTTCTGGGATTAGCTTGGTGGCATCAAGATGGTCAAATGGGAACTTATCAGCTTCTTCTTCAGTGAATAGCTGAACGCCAAACTCCCACTCTGGGAAGTCGCCATTGTTGATAGATTCAAATAGGTCGCGGCGATGGTAATCAGGATCAGCACCAGAGATTTTGACCGCTTCATCCCAAGTGGTCGATTGAACCCCTAGCACAGGCTTCCAATGAAAGCGTACAAAGGTGCTCTTACCTTCTTTATTGATTAAGCGATATGAGTGGATACCAAAGCCTTCCATCATGCGAAGGCTGCGTGGCAAGGCACGGTCACTCATCAACCAAATAAGGTTGTGCATAGTTTCAGGGGTCAAAGACACAAAGTCCCAAAAGGTATCATGCGCAGAAGCTGCTTGCGGAAATCCGCGATCTGGCTCAGGCTTAACCGCATGGACAAAATCAGGGAATTTAATCGCATCTTGGATAAAGAAGATGGGCATGTTATTACCAACGATATCCCAGTTGCCCTCTTCGGTATAAATTTTGACTGCAAAGCCGCGTACATCACGTGGCGTATCTTTGGAGCCTTTATTACCAGCAACGGTAGAGAAGCGAGTGAATAATGGGGTTTGCTTGCCAGTTTCGGTCAAAATCTTGGCAGTCGTGTACTTCTCTAACGATTCAGTCAACTCAAAATAACCATGGGCAGCAGAGCCACGAGCGTGAACGATACGCTCTGGAATACGCTCATGATCGAAATGAGTAATCTTCTCACGTAAGATAAAGTCCTCTAATAGCGAAGGACCGCGAGGACCAGCTTTTAGCGAGTTTTGATTGTCTGAAATAACGACGCCTTGGTTGGTCGTCAACGCAGGCACATCATCACCAGCACGCTGATGGGTTTCGCCACCTTGGCCTACACTCATATTCATATCTTTGGCGGGGTCTGAATGATCGATTTTATCTTTCATCATTATGTCCTAGCTAGTTAGTTTATAGAAATAAATAAATAAATCTCTATAAGATAGGCTTATCACGACCTACATAAATAAAGTCATCAACCTATCTTAAGGATATATTTTGAGTCTCTTACCAAAGCTGTATTACAGAAAGCGCTTGGTAAGGCCAAGTTGATAGAAAACCTCAATATCAGCTTATATCCCTTAACACCCATTAATAGCGCAAAGGACGTCATTAAAAGAAAAGGATATAATGAAAATATGACAACTTAACGTTTATCGTCATATAAATGTCCAAATGGAAAACAGCAAGATAGACCTTAAGGTGACAGATGCTATGCCATCGTCAAGGTTATTAGCCATTGCCTCTTCTATCATAAATTATACTATTGGCAAAGATGTGTATTTTTAGTTATCTTTTATAGAGTGTTCAGTGTCTTGCAGCGCCTATTCTACATACGATACGCTCTATCAATGGGCCAGTATAAACCTATATCTTGCTAAATATTAAAAGCTGATTATTCGCGGGTAGATCATAGTCTGCTTGCAGAGCCAGTCCAACTGCTTTGGCCAGATCTAGCAAAGCTTCTATATCTCGAATACCACTATTTTGGTCACGCTGACGCAAGCTAATATCAAATTGCTCGTTACTTACACTGGTGAATTCGCCACTATATTTAAATGGCCCATAAATACAGAACTTGCCATTTTTCTTCAAGATATCACCCACCAAGCCAAACAAGACATCTACCAACTCCCAAGCGATGATATGCAAAGTATTGGCAGTGAAAACAGCATCATAGCGCTGCGAAACCTCAATAGGCCTGCGTAGGTCAAAGGTGATAGGTCTTTGCAAGTTCACAGACGGATGAGCATCAATCCAAGCATTAATCCCTTGATGATGGGCCATGATGTCACTGGTCTGCCATTGCAAATGCGGCAGATGCTCAGCAAAGTATACCGCATGTTGACCCGTCCCTGAGCCAACCTCTAGCACCTGCTTAGCCGTGGCTAAATAAGGCCACAATTTGTCTAATATAGGGCCTTTATTATTCTCACAAGCTTGTGAATATGGCAGTCCTTGCGGGGGCTGATGATAGTCATTGGACATTAGCTCTCTAGTTTGGTCCGCCATTTGGCTGCCTTAATAGTAGTTTTATGGTCATCATTGGGGTCAATACAACCTTTAATTAATGGAGTAACCTATACAAAGTAAATAAGCCGCCTAATAAATCCCTGCATCCAAGCCAGCGGCTAGCATCAGCGCTAGCTCCTCAACTTGATCGCTAAAGACCTCTTGCCAATCCCCCTTTAAAATCAGTACAGGCTGAATGAGCTGCCAACGAAGCCCGGTAAATATTGGTTCTAATGCCCGCTGAGTGCCTGTACCATCATGGCCGGCCCGAATATAGACCACGATAGGCAATCCTTGTTTTTGCTCCAACAGTGGATAATAGCAACGATCAAAAAAGTCTTTGGTCAGTCCCGCCATATACGCCAAGTTTTCGGTCGTTCCGATGATCAGTCCATCTGCTTGCAGCACATCTTCAGGCTCAGTCTCGCTTGGTGATTTTACTATTACTTTGATATCTAAGTCAGGATGTGAGGCCCCTTGCTGTGCCGCCTTTGCCAGCTTTTGGGTATTGACTGACGGCACATGACTGACGATTAGCACAGTTTTCATAACAGTTACTCGGCTAGGGTCATAGCGATTGATTTAATGGCGTTTAATTTAATAGCGGTCAGATTATCAGTTGTCCCTCTAAACAGCACCGCAGCTTAAAGATTAACGACCCAAAGTCGGCCATGGCAATTTAAAGCGAATACCAAAATTTGAAGCAATGCCACGATTTAGGACGCTACCCCTACTCAGGATAATAAAAATTCACCACCTGCTTAATGTCAGGATGGATACTTTGCGCCACCGGACAAGTAAATGCCGCTTTTTCTAGAATAGTCTGAGTCCGCTTGTCCAAAGCTTGGTTAAAGTGAATATCAACATGCACCTCACTGACTCGGCGCGGATCGGTAGCCATAACCTTAGTCACCTCAGCCCTAGTGCCTTTGACATCGACCTGCATATCAGCCGCTTTAATGCCGATGATGGTTAGCATACAACTGGCTAAGCTAGTCGCCAGCAAGTCTGTCGGTGAGAATGCCTCACCCTTGCCATGATTGTCAGTTGGCGCATCAGTGATGATTTGGTTGCTTGATTGAAGATGAAGGGCTTGGGTGCGTAAGTCGCCCTGATAAGTAACTTTAGAAGTGGTCATAGGTGTCCTTAACTTTGATGAAAATAGGTGATGAGTAGTCAGATGATTAACCCTGTTATTTATAGTGGGTTTGTCATTAATATGCAAGTGAGCAAGCTTGCCCCGCTCAAAACATTACGATTTTTAACTTGGCTGATTTGGTTGTATCGTCATTACGTGATGTGTAGCAATTTTGCATTTTTCATTGCTTGGCTGCTAGCAGCTGCTATGATTAAAGCATCAATAAACTGCTTAGCCAGTTATTTAGAGTCATAAAACTAGCCAAAGGATAGGTCATGTCAACCATTAGCTTTAAATTACCAGATATCCCCGATGGTGGGATGAAATCGTTTCAGCATAATGATCAAATCGTATTAGTCACTCGTGATGGCAGTGAGGTCAACGCGATGCAAGGTAAATGCCCACATGCAGGCGCAGATTTAGGCAAAGGCCTACGCTGTGACAATCGTATTATCTGCCCTTGGCATCACGCTACTTTTGACGCCCAAAGTGGTAAGCTATTAGAGCCGCTAGCAGTGTCAGGTTTAGAGCGTTATCAAATCACTGGTGATGGTGAGCACAAGACTATTCATGTCGATCAAGTTATTGAGGAGCCTACCGCACCCAAGCAGCAGCAAGACACTCATACTCTTATCATCGGTGGTGGCGCATCAGGGTTTATGACCGCCACTCATCTGCGTAGCAATGGCTATGATGGCAAAATCACTATGATCAGTGCTGATGATCATGCCCCTTACAACCGTCCCCTACTCTCCAAAGGCTTCCTAGCAGGACAAATGGATGTCGATAAGCTGAATTTAGGCGGTAATGATTGGGCTAATAAAAACTCCGTGGCGCTTAAACTTAATACCCAAGCTAAGAGCATTCATCCTGACAAGCGACAAGTCATACTTAGTAATGGCGAGCAGCTTGAGGCTGATTATTTGGTCATTGCCACAGGTGCGACTCCGATTCGTCCGCCTATTGATGGCGTTAATCTTGAGAATGTCTTTGTCATGCGTAGCCTTGATGACACCCAAGCGATTGGCGAAGCAGTTGATGGTCAACATGTGGTGGTTATCGGTACTGGCTTTATCGGGATGGAAGCTGCTGCCAGTCTGTCGCAGCGTGGCACTACTGCCTCTATCACCGTGATTGGGATGAGTGATAGCGTGATGGACACGATTGTCTCACCTAAGGTCGGTGCAGGCATTCAACAACTCCATGAGGCCAACGGCGTCACCTTTAAGCTAGCCACCTCAGTAAAAGAGTTGACTCACGAAGGCAATCAAGTCAATGGCGTTATGCTTAGCTCAGGCGAGACCATTGCCGCCGATGTGGTCATCCTCGGCACTGGGGTCAAGCCCTGTATTGAAGAGATTGAGACCAGTAAAAAAGATCCTAAAGACGGGGTAAACGTCTCTGCCAAGCTGTTATTAGAGCAGCAAGCCTTTGCTTTGGGTGATATTGCCAATGCCGATACTATCTTAGGCAAACTGCGTATTGAGCATTGGCGCGTGGCCCTGCTACACGGGATGATTACTGCTGAGACTATCCTTAAGCAAGGCAATGACGCTATTGAGGTTAGGCCCTTTGATGAGCGACTGCCGTTCTTTTGGACGCAGCAGTTTGGCAAGAGTCTGCGCTATATCGGTCATGCCGATACCACCGAACATGCCATCCTTTGCGGCAATCCAAACGAGCTTGATTATGTGGAGTTTTACTTCAATGAGGATAGCGATGCTGCCAAAGTGGTGGCGGCCAGTGGCCTAGCTCATGATCAAGATATCATTGCCATTGGTGAATTAATTCGCTTGGATAACTCGCCGACTCGGGCGCAGATTAAAGCGGGACTAGATGTGGTTGGGCATTTGCAGAATTTGACTCAAAGCTAGCGTCTGGTTGTCAGATAATATAAAGCCCAAGTTATCTTTTTTGATGGCTTGGGCTTTTAACTAAAATCAATCCTATTAATAATTATAAGAATATTGGTCTTCGTATTTTTTAATATTTAATTTGTGGTCGAACATACTGAGCCAAAACTTATTCTTATTACCTTACTATCGCTATATTCACAATATCTATTAGTAACATCAGTCTATTGCTTCATTAATACTCCAGCAGAAGCATTAAGAGATAGAGATATTGACAATATAACAAAACCTACTTTAATTTTCTTTTCCATAATTTATCTGTTATTGAGTACTAAAACATTAACAACCAAACAACCGTTAAGTCTTAATAATCTAAATGAACATTTATTATTACAAAACCTAAATATAATAATGACTGTGTAATTAGGGCATACCAAAAAAACCGTTCTCAATGGGCGAGTTCTGTAATTCGTATTCAAAATTTAGATTTTTTAAAAACTGTTCATGTTCTGAAAGCTCAGATTCTAATACACGCTTAATAAGGACTAAAGGACATCCACTCTCCAAATATCTTTTTAACTCAACCCTATTTCCAAAATCAGTAAAATAATTTTCAAACTCTTTGACTTCTTTAGCTTTTAGGCTCCTATCAACTTTAAATACAATGTCTTTAAGACGATCGTTAACAGTCAGACTTTGAATCCCCATACACGCATCGTCAAATTCAATCTCATAAATATGCCCCAATTTTAGTGGCGCGAAAGTATAACCAGTATTCGCCACGATACCTAAAATACGAACTTTAACAACATACAAAACTTCTGATCCAGCATAACCTGCTAAATGATTCGGTAGCGACTGCACTAAATTTGCTAATTGATTTCCATGAACTAAAATTCCAGGTATTATAGGAGCACTTCTGTCCACATTATCCCTACTATCATAAATTACGGACAGGCTATCAGAGATTTCAGCAATCCCTGTCACTTCAATCTCTGTTCCTATAACCTCGCCCCACTTCTTGATGGCCTCTGAAACTCGCATAGTT
>JAUNVX010000131.1 GCA_030540615.1 Psychrobacter sp.
TTCAGCTCATCTAACGTAAAGCTCAAATCGCATAAATGGTCTAATTGCTGCTCTAGAGCTTGTTTAATATCCGCTAAGGGATAAGCCGTCTCTTGATAATTACGGCAACGAAACCGGTATACCCCATGCGTCTGCGGGAACTGATGCAGCATCGCTTGTAGCATGGTAAATTTATACAAATCGTTATCTAGCAAGGAGGTGATGATAGGGTCGGTATGCGCTGTCATTATGCTACTCTTAAATAAAATATGCTCTTAGGGTAATTCGTTGTTTTGATTGCCGTATTAATCGTTGTATTGGTATCAACAAGTTATTAGCTCCATAGTAACAAGGATTAATAAATAAGGGTAGTCGTGACATTATCATGACTACCCTTATTCGCTAAGAAGCTATTATTTAACAAAAGCTATTATTTGATAAAGTCTATGCTCAATCACACGCTGTTTAAGGCGTTTGTATAAGAGGCACCAGTGCCCCATAGCCTGACTGCGGCATGACATTTACAGGGATGAATTGCAGCGCGCCGCCATTGATACAATAGCGTAAACCACCTTTATCTTTGGGGCCATCAGGGAACACATGACCTAAGTGAGAATCGGCCACCCGAGAGCGAACTTCGATACGCACCATATTAAAATCCATGTCTTTGTGCTCAGTGACCACTTGCGGAGCGATTGGTTTGGTAAAGCTTGGCCAACCACAGCCTGAATCATACTTATCCGTGGATAAGAACAGAGGCTCACCACTTACCACATCCACATAAATACCTGGCGCAAATAGATGATCGTACTCATGACTAAAGGCGCGCTCTGTACCTGCTTTTTGGGTGATGTCATATTGCGATTTGGTCAGCGTATTCTTTAGCGCGTTTTTATCAAAATTAGCATAACGCTTGGGGTCTAATGCCTGCTCAAGTGTTGTGGCGGGTGCAAGCTTGCTCTTATTGCTAGGGGCCAAGCCAGCTATCTTGTCATCAGCCAAGCTTAAATCCACATGGCAATAGCCGTTGGGGTTTTTGGCCAGATAATCTTGATGATAGCTCTCAGCCAATGCAAAATTCTTTAATGGCTGCTCCTCAACCACTATCTTTTGCTGATACTTGCCTTGAAGCGACCCAAGCGCCTTATCAATGATGGCTTTGTCAGAGTTGTCTGCATAATAAATACCCGTTCGATACTGAGCGCCGCGGTCATTGCCTTGACGATTCAGACTGGTGGGGTCAATCACGCGAAAATAATACTTTAATACCGTCTCAAGATCAATCTTATCAGCGTCATAAGTGACTTTGACGGTCTCCGCATGGCCTGACCCATTAATGACTTGCTCATAGCTTGGATCAACGATATCATCACGGCCATTGGCATAGCCTGAAACAGCATCTACGACCCCCTCCACGCGTTCCATATAAGCCTCTAGCCCCCAAAAGCAGCCGCCTGCTAGATAGATGGTTCGGGTATTGATGGGCTTGCCAGCAGCGTTGTAGTAAACGCCATCCTTTTGCTTGGTACTTGCCGCATTTAACGAGACAATTTCAGGCTTGGCTTTGCTATTACGCAGCTCATCCAAGTTATCCGCATTGGCGGCTAGCTCATAAGCTTGCTGCGAGGTGAGATTGCCTTTGACCAATAGTACTAGATTGCCTTGTTTATCAAGTACGGCCCAACTGGGATAGACTTGAACGCCAAGCTTACTGATGATACTGCCTGATTGATCAATCAGCACTGGCAGCTTTGGATAGTCCGCTTGAACCCCAGCATACCACTTGGTGAATTCAGCCACTGGCTTTTCACTGAGCTGACCAGGACTGGCTACCGTGATGACATTAAAGTCAGCAAACTTGGGATCTTTTGCCCACGTTTGGGTTTCTTCAAGCGTCCCTAAGCACAAGGGACACCAGCTCGCCCAAAACTTGATGAGAGTAGGCTTGCTGGGGTCAATAACAGCCTTACCGGTATTGCCTAGACCTTGGGTCAATTGAGGCAACTGGCTAAGCTGAGTCATTAGCTCGGCTGGTAGCATATCGCGTGACTTGGTGACCCCAGTATTGGTAATCTTGCCATTTTGAGCATTTGATTGGGCATTTGCATCAGCATTACTCATCTGACCACAAGCGAGCAATATACCCGCACTCATAATACCCGTGACGCTAAAGATACTGACATTTTTTAGCGTGCGTTTGGGGGAGAACTTAATCATCAAAATTCCTTGTGAAGTACATAAGCTAATCTATTAATTTTACTGAGTAATACCCTTAATTGACTGAGCCGAAACCCATTTACTTGGTATTTTAGTCAACATCTATACTGGCGTTACTTTAAAGCTGAGAGCCGTTAATGGACTCGTATTAAAAATTTATAAATTAGGAAATAGACATTAGTAATGAGGCATCAATAAAGACAAATCATTTAAGAGAACGCAGTAAAGAGAAATTAGACCAGAGAACGAGGCTAAAAAAATGATATTAAAGCATAAGAAAAATAACTACTGGGGCTGACTCTATAGAATCAATGGACAGCTTAGGATACTTGTCTTAGTCCACTTTAGATTGTCAGCCAGAGATTTTATACGGGTACTGGATAACTGGATACCTGTTTTAAATAAAATTGACTATACTGCTTAGCCTATATGATGAAGCTATTTTGAATAAGTATCAATTAGAATTTGTGAATATACCTACGCTATTGTGTATAAATTATTAATAATTAAAATTATTTTAAAGCGGTCGGTTTAAATTCTAGTTAACTCATTTATAATATTTTTTAATTAATTGATAGCTATTCTGATGATAAGTCATATTAACGACTCCCCATCAGCGACTCCCTACTAAATTACTCAGATTTTACTTTTAAAACACTTAAAAACCTTCATCAGTTAAGCGTTTAGGAAGTTAAGTTATAACCCCCCTATTAACCCCTCATAACATTAATCAGAATGGGCCAATCACGGCTTTGGCTATTATTTAACTCAAAGCTAGTGATTGGCCTGCATAAACTCAGCAATATAAGCATCTCTAGGGTTATCTCGAAGCTCTTGGGCTGAGCCCGTCTGAATCAGCCTACCCCCGTTTAAGATACTAATGCGTTGGCCCAGTTTGACCGCCTCATCGATATCATGGGTGATAAAGACAATGGTCTTATGAAGCTTGTCCTGTAGTGCGAGCAGCTGGTCTTGTAATTGATGACGAATTAAGGGGTCTAGCGCTGAGAACGCCTCATCCATCAAGATAATGGGCGTATCCACTGCCAAAGCTCGCGCCAGTCCCACTCGCTGCTGCATCCCCCCTGATAGCTCATCCGGATAGCTGTCCTCAGTGCCCTCAAGACCCACCTCTGCCAGCCAATGGCGGGCGATATCATAACGCTCAGACTTTTTAATCCCGCGAACGCGAAGGCCATAAGCAGCATTTTGCAGCACAGTCAAATGCGGCACTAGACCAAAATGCTGAAACACCATACTGACCGTTTGTTGCCGAAATATCTGTAACGGTTTATCCGCCAAGGTCAATATATTGATAGGCTCGCCATCGCCTCTCATAGGCGAATCAATCCAAATCTCGCCAGTCGTGGGGTCAATTAAGCGATTGATATGACGCACCAAAGTAGACTTGCCTGATCCAGACAGTCCCATAATACAGTGTAGCTCACCTGAGGGAATGGTCAGATTAATATCATAAAGCCCTACAGAATAGCCCGTCTGCTCCTTTACCGCCGCACTGCTCTGACCTGAGGCCATCAGCTCTAGCGCCTCTTTGGCTTGGTTAGGGTTAGCACCGTAAATCTTGCTAATATGGCTAAGGCGAATCTGACTCATGACGGCTCTCTTATTATGTATGGGCAATAGCTATAAACGTGATAGCGTCTAGTGACCTAACCAAAATCAATGACTCATTAAGGGGTCATTAAAAGGCTAAGCGCTAAGTAAACTAACTTATCGACCTTGAGCTTGCAGGCTCTTGGCACGGGCTCGACGGGACTGACCAAAGGCTTGGGTAATACGGTCAATGATGATTGCCACAATGACGATGGCCGCTCCTGCTTGAAGCCCCTGACCGATATTTAAGGTCTGGATAGATTGCAGCACATCTTCTCCCAGCCCTGGCGCGCCAATCATAGAGGCGAGTACCACCATCGACAGCGACATCATCACTGCCTGATTGATACCCGCCATAATGCTTGGCAAAGCTTGTGGCAACTTAATCCATATCAGCAGTTGTTTATGATTGCTGCCAAAAGAGCGCCCTGCTTCAATCATCTCTTTGTCCACTTGAGTGATGCCTAGCATGGTCAGGCGAATCAGCGGCGGCAAGGCATAAATGACGGTAGCAAATAACGCTGGCACTTTACCAATGCCAAATAGCATCAGCACGGGGATAAGATAAACAAAGCTTGGCATGGTCTGCATGATGTCTAGCACGGGCGTGATAAGTCGGCGCAGCCACTTGCTACTGGCCATACCAATGCCAATAGGAATACCAATAATAATGGTAATCAGCACTGAGACCATTAATAAGGCTAAGGTCTCAATCAAAGCTGACCAAAGACCAAAAGCTCCAATCAAAAATAGCCCAACCGCGCAGGCCAGAGCGAACCAAACTTTTTTGGTAGCCACCCAAGCCAGTAAGGCCACAAAAGCCAGCATAAGCCAAGGCGGTATCAAGCTCAGCAGAGACTGAATAGGCAGTAGCAAATAGGTGAGTGTCACTGAACTAAGCTGACGAAAGATATCGCCATAATTTTGAACGACGCTATTTAGGGTCTGGTTAAGCGATTTTTCAAACGACCATGAGGGGAACCAGCTCAATGATGTCATCCAAGCGTTATCAGCAGGAACTGCCGTATCATTGACTCCATCATTACTACTGACATTGCCATGGGCATTGGCAATAGCCGCTTTATCTTGGATATCAATACCTAACGCTTTGGCGATATTTTGGGCCGCTTCGTCATCGACCCATTGACGCCAAATCTCTGGATGCTCACGCAAAAATAGCTCAGCTTGCGCGTCGCCACTTCGCTTATTTTCACTCATCTCAAGGATAGCGCGGTTGAGATCTCCAGGAGCAAATTGAACCTTTTGATAAACGTCCGTTAAATCAGGATGAGCTTTGGCAAAGGGCGTTGACACAGCGATACCCAACTGCGACACTGCAAATCCTGAAACGCAGTTACTGCGGCCATTAGGATTTAGCAAATCATCCCAGCAGTCCGCATCAAAAGCCGGGAAACCAATGGGGGAAAAGTCATATTTGGCCATCAGGCCAGTAGGCTGCCAGTAGTAAAACAATAGTGGTTTACGCTGCTCAAAAGCTGAAGCAATCTCGGCATCGAGCGCTGCTCCCGTTCCTGGGTGCACGTTATTAAACTGACCGCTCAATCCCGTATTTTTGAGCAAGCGGCTATTAAAGACCTCACAAGTCCAGCCAGTGGGACAATTCATCAACCGAGCATGTTTTGGGTCTTCAGGGTCGGTAAATAACTGGGTATATTTGGGCAAATCTTGATAGCTTTTGAGACCAGGATTGTCTTTTAGGACATAGCTTGGCACATACCAACCTTGGGTAGCACCGCCATTTAACGTGTCACCTATGATGGCCACCTTACCAGCCTTGATGGCCTCTTCCATGATAGGTGACCTGCCCATCCACTGCTCGCCGATAACCTCAATGTCACCTTGAGCCAAAGCGGTTTCAAGTGCTGGTCCTGCTCCTGGGACTTCATCTATCTGGCAGCCGTAGCCTGACTCCGTCAGATGCTTGAGCACGCCGGTGATGAATTGACCGCTCTCCCATGTTAATGCGCCAAATTTAATCGGCGCTGTGCAAGCAGCTTGGGCCTTAGCAGGAATAAAAAAGGCAATCAATACCAATAAACTGACAGTCATCCATTGACGCACAGGAGCATCCTAAATTCGGTTAAATTATCAAAAGTGTATCATCTAATTTTTAATTACAGTATTGTTTTTATAATGGTATTTAAAAGTATTGATGTCATTAATCTCGTAAAATACCCTTAGCTTGAACTCTTATTGCTTTAATAACCTATTCCCTTATGCCCCTATTACTTTAAACACAATTCGCTTTACACCCTATAAAAAAAGCAACCCTTAAAGGATTGCTCTGTTTATGCTGCTTTGAACTGCTTAATCAAACTCATCAAGCCATATGAAACACCGCTTAGCGTGGCGGCTTAATGGGCTGAGCCTGCAAACTTTCAATGGTCTCAAACCCTTGTTGATTGCCAAAATATAGGTCTTGCGTGCGCTCATCACGATAAAAGTGCAAAGCGTTCCCATGCTCATCTGTCATCATAAATTCATTGAGTAGCTTATCCCAATGAGCACGCTTGTCTGCTTCGTCTTGATCGGCAGCCAAGGTAGGCTTTAACACAAAGCCTAAATCTGCCCGCTGCTCAGGGCTCATTAGCCCAATCAGCTGCTTATGCTCTGTTAAGTGATGGCAAATCCGCTCAATATCTGCCAATGACTCTCTACCTTCGTTCAATTGAATAATAAACATGGGCTTTCTCGTTTAACCTTATCTTCAATTAGCAATTAGCAACATTATCAGTATAAGTATTGGCGTGGCTATCTCTAACCATGAATGACTGCTCATTATCATTGATAGCCACTAATACAGGCTGATGACCGCTTACTTGATAAACAACCCTATGCCTTTTTTGAACAATAAACCATAAGGCGGCAATAATAGATTCATCCCGTTGAGCTTGGATTGAACAAATACAGGTTTCATATGACTAAGACGCTCAAAGCCATCACGGCCATGATAAGCGCCCATGCCAGAATGACCCACACCGCCAAATGGCAAATCATGTTGGGCAATATGCATGAGCACTTCATTCACACAAACGCCGCCCGACACAGTGTTTTCGCGGACATAATTGATGTCTTCATTATTATTACCAAACACATATAGCGCTAGAGGCCGCGGACGGTCATTAACAAAGTTCACAGCCTCACGGATACGCTCATAATGTACCAACGGCAATATTGGTCCAAACAGCTCATCGGTCATCACTTCGCTATCTAAAGGCGCATCCGTAACGATAACGGGCGGCATTAAGCGAGAGTCATCATTTGCCTTGACATCCGTGAGCGGATGAACATGAGCGCTATCTAGCTTGCCAAGGCAGCCTTTTAAGCGTTTATACTGCTCATCATTAATGATATGGGTATAGTCTTTATTATCAGCGATGTTAGGATAATGATTTTTGACCCATTTTTTGGCCAATTTAATAAAGGCTTCATGATCGCGCTTATGAATTAAGACATAATCAGGGGCGATACAGGTTTGACCCGCATTTAAGGTCTTGCCCATCATCACTCGATTGACCACGTTTTCAAGATCAGTGCCCTCTAGCACGATGACTGGCGATTTGCCACCAAGCTCTAAGGTCACAGGGGTTAGATTAGGCGCTGCTGCTGCCATAACCTTTTTACCCACGCTAGTAGAGCCGGTATAAAGCAGATGGTCAAAGGGTAGCTTGCTAAAAGCCTCAGCAATCTCAACTTCCCCTATAACGATACTGACCATGTCTGGTGAAAAGAATTTGGCACTGGCTTTGGCAAAGGCCTCAGCAAATTTGGGGGCCGCTTCGCTTAGCTTAATCAGTAGACGGTTGCCGGCGGTCAAAGCATCAATCATAGGCCCAATGGTAAGATACAAAGGATAGTTCCAAGGCACCATGATACCTACCACGCCAAGTGGCTGCGGCTGAATCTCATTATGCGCAGGGCGATACACTGCAGAGATAGGCGCGCGGCGAGTCTTCATCCAAGATTTGCCGTTCTTTTTAGCATGAGCAATGCCCGTAAAGCTTGGGAATAATTCAGCAAACTGAGTTTCAGAAGCACTACGATGGCCAAAATCAGCACTAATAGCCTGAATAAAGTCATCTTTATGATCGGTTAGCATTGCCTCTAAATTGTCTAACTGCGCCAATCGCTGAGACCAATCTAAGATAGGCTGCTCGCGGCTTAATTGGTGCAGGCGAGCAAATTGTGCCTCAAGCTCTTCTTGAGTTCTAATGACACTAAGCGATTGAGACTTTGGTTTGTCACCCTTAGTGGACGCTGACTTTGAAGCAGCAGAAACCTTATGGGTATCGGCAGTATTTTTAGAATCGCTAGCGACCTTGGCATCGGCAGGTGAAGTGGTCTTTTCTGTTACCTTAGTGTCTTTTGACGCCGTAGCTTTAGAATCAGTGTCTTTTAAATCGGTTGT
>JAUNVX010000132.1:0-5535 GCA_030540615.1 Psychrobacter sp.
GCACCTTGCCTAAAGGCAACCCTTTTTCTTTCCAACTTTTCGTCTTTATCTACAAGTTCATACTCAAACCACTGCGCCAAACATTCCAATATTTCATGCGCTTGCTGTGTATCAATTGTTAGCTCCAAGCCCTCGCTGCTTTTAATGATTAGCGTATCGTGACTGCCATCAATCAAACTCAAACAGTCATCATGATGGCCTTGGCTACAGTCACGGCTTATATCAACTTGCAAAGAATCGGATGAAATCTGCATAGTGATTAGTACCCTCTACCATAGACCAACATGGCCGCATCCCTCGCGTGTTCAGATACTCGCTTTTTGTCTTGCCAGCCAGTGCGCTTTCTAAATGTTTTTTCATCAAGTTTTTTACTTGAGTCTTTAAACGGTCTGAGCCACGTAACATCACTATAGCCATTCTCTTTAAACCACTGCTCCCATATACTTGCATCACGGGTTATGCTGCCAGCGCCTTTAATCCGCTGCATGGTTTCTTTGGTTGGCTTGCTGCCCTTAAAATTAACCCACTTTCTAGGATCCTCAATAAAGATTCTAGTTTCCGCCGGGGGATAATTCGCCTTAATCACCTCCATAGCCTTAGTGATGGTGTGAGTCTCGACTCGATGCAATGCGCCTTCTGACCATTCGGCCAGTCCAGTTCTTACGCCAGGATCAATGCCAATACGATACTTAGGTTTTTTTAAGCTATTGCCCGTTGGTGTTGATAAAATATCCTTTGCTTCTAGTTTTAGGGCCATGTATTAGCTCTCCTTATCTGACAACATTTTTTTTAAAGTAGTGACAAAACCAGTTAAATCAGTCTCGACCTCAGTGTTTGACAAACTTATCGGATCATCAGACAGCTTGTAATGAAAACGATTGCAATACTCAGCGATTGCCGATGCCTTGCCATCATCCTTAAGCGCTCCTATGTTATGCTCATAGCTAGACAATTCACTTGGCGGCATATTAAGGGCCTTGGCCATCTTCATTAGTGTGAGTTGGCGGCTCAATCTAAATTGCTTGAGCTCAATACCAAGCTTGCAATCAATGCGCTTACTGCCCCTCTTATAGACGATGGATTCAAACTTAACGCGGATAGGATCTTTAGCATCGTCAAAGCCGATTTTTTTACAGATAACATCCATCGGGGGAATAACCCCTTCTACTGTCATAACTCGGCCACTCATTGTTTTACCAGTGGCATCAGTTATCACAACATCCAATTCTGTAGCCATACTCATATATTTAACCTTTAAAAGTTTTTAGTTGAATCAAGGATCGATAATTTTCCACCCGGATTCATCACCTATAAAATCCCAATAATCTTTCGCGCTTTTCTCTTCAATTTTCTGTACTTCAACCTTGGTGCAAATGCGCCAAGCTTTGTATGCTGTCTCAATAATTTGATCAAGGCTTGGATGATTAGGCTGCTCAAAACATAAGAAGTCTATAAAAACGGGATTCCATGCGTTATGAGTTGGTTTTGGTACTTCAATCTTGACCTCAGCCACAAAATAGCGATCAGGCGGCTTGTTTGCCTCAACTTCCTTAGCCTTGTTTTGTAGCCAGTTATCGAACCTATCCGCCCCTCGCTCAATCTTAATTGGTGTCTTAACCTCAAGCGCTTTAGGCTTTTTTAGCTTGGGCGGCTTATTGTATTTACCGCCTTTAATCACTCGCATCACTTATATCTCCTTGGCCACGCCAGCTATAAACTAATCCTGACTGCCCTTAAATTCTATTCATGCCCCGGCTAACAGTATTCATATCGAGGTCTGAAAACCCATCAGCGCTTTTACCGCTTAAATCCCATTGCAAATTGACCGCTTTACGCAAGCCACCGCGCTGAATATATCTTGCCGTGTAATATCCCCAAGTGACGTTATGAGTCATGCCAAGGCAAAGAGAACCATCCACTGTTAGTGCTATGTTTCTCAGATAAATATCAGCATTAGGCAAATTGTTTGCTGCATCCTCTCTCAGCTGCCAATACTTTTTAGAGTCATCAGTGGTCATATTAAATCCGAAAACATATCTAACTGGCCCTGCTCGCAATTGGGCGATACCCAAAGCACTTCTATACGCTTTCCGCTGCCGTTATGGCTGCTAATAGCTGTTTGCCTAGATGATTTAGTCCAGTCGATTAGCACGTCGTTATACAATTCATTGTCATAGCCACTAATCACAAACATACCTTTTGATTTTTGCATCAGCTCGAGTAAGCGCTCATGCTCAGACTCCTGCATTTCAAAATCACCGTAAGAGTCCTTATTTGTGCGTGTGCCTAGCGTGTATGGCGGGTCAAGATAAAAAAGCGTGTCGCTGCGATCATGCCGCTGAATAACTTGATAAGCGTCTGAGTTTTCAATGATGACATTGCTTAAACGCTCAGTGACAGA
The DNA here is from genome assembly GCA_030540615.1 of Psychrobacter sp. Lineage (GTDB taxonomy): Bacteria > Pseudomonadota > Gammaproteobacteria > Pseudomonadales > Moraxellaceae > Psychrobacter. Next base: position 2,402 of record JAUNVX010000132.1, read on the forward strand.
CAAGATGGTTTCCGGTAACTCTGACCAAAGCGCTTGAATTGACGTGCCGCCTCTTGCTGTGTCCAACCTAAATCCAGTTTTACTGCGTGTAGCTCCAGCTGAGCCAAAGCCCATTTGAGCTCTTATTAACAATTTATGGGCCTCTAATACCGCCGGGTAGCCAGTAATTATATTTCCTGACACATCCCTGTTTATATCGGACGGCTCTTTTGCAAGCTCAAATTCTGTACGTGAATAAGGTGTCATAGCTAACATTCGCAATAATTCTAATCGCATTGTTGGGCATCGGATGACCTTAAATAAATTTACCAATTCATCATTCTTATCGTTATAGACCTCTCTTAAGGCGGGTTTTTTTGAAATTAGGACAGCTGCACTGCCGCCAAAAGGCTCAACGTAGGTATGATGGTCGGGGAAGTGACTGATAATCCATGGGGCAAGTTTCCATTTTGCGCCGTGGTATCTCATAATTGGTTTCATATCAGCGCCCCTATACCATCATTCATTTTACTGGCCTTAGCCGTGGTAACTGGCGCTTGGTTGCTGGTATCACTCGCATACTGAGGATAAAGACGCTCATAAACTTCATCAGCAACCTCACCGGGCATACGCTCTATATCTAGCAATTCCTGAGTCTGATTAGCGCTAAGTCCGGGGAATGGCTCATACCACAGTCCATTGGCTACAACGCAATGCGTAGCAGAAGGCGCATACCTAAAGCGTTTTTCTGTCGTTGCTGCGCTTGGATTGCCATTGCTGCTTTGTGGCTGTGGCTGTGGCTGTGGTTTTCTGCCTACCATTGAATAATCGGTATCTTCTACGACTGGCGCTTTGGCTGCGTTTAGTCGTTCTGCGCTATTAACAAACCAGCTATGCAAAAGCTCAAACAAGTAATCAGCACTAAATGACTTGTTGCTGTTGAAGGCTTTGTCTGCATAGTGGGCCTTAAACTTTTTAATCTCAGATTTGAAGATATCCGGGGTTAGTCTGATGTAATCCCCTGATTCAGCTAGACGATCTAGCACTGACTCTAAGCTAGGCTCAACCCAATCGCTTACAGTTGCCTTGGCCATCTGCCTCTCTTGGTCAAGATCTTTGGTCAAAACCGATTCAATCTCTCCCGCGCTTTTTTGTTTTAAGGAATTAGTTAGTAGTTCTTGGTTTTTAGTTTCTAGTTCATAGTTATAGCTATGATTTTTACCGTTACTTTCGTTACGTTGGTCGTTACGGCTGTCGTTACGCTCGTTACTTTCGCTTTCGTTACGCTCGTTATTAGAGTGGTCAGCTTTGAATTTGTCGTCATTCGCATCAATGCCATATTCCTCGCAAAGCTTAGTTAACTCGGCCATGGTAAGCTTGCCACTAGGTAACTCTGCGCCTAAAGACTCTAATTCATTGCTGATATTCTTAACTCTTAAACGGTATAACTTCGCTCGGTCTGCGTTACTCATTGTTTCGTTATGCGCGTTACGCTCACCGTTACTATCGTTACGCTCACTGTTGCCGTTACTATCTAATTCTTTAAAATACAATTTAGCGGCGAGCTCAACTGACTCGATTTTGCGCAATAATTGATACTCTTTAATTTTCTCACTGTGCTGATACTTTCTAATCTCATTATCAATACGCGCAATGTGATACTTGCCTGAGCGTTTTTTGGTAAAAAACTCAGTAAGGATGTTTTGCAAAGCTTGCTTCTCACTATCGGTGCGACACATTAGCTTGCGCTCAAGCATTGGCATATCTGAGCCATCAATAGCTTGCTCGGTGACATAGTACATATCAATCAAGTCACGATAGATTGCACGTTCAACAAGGCTTAGATGCCGCGCTGAGTTGTTAAAGACAGAAGGGTTAAAATTATAGAAGTGCATTACTGGCCCTCCCCAATAACCTCAATATCACCCACCCAAACCCAAGGGTTATTCTCACTATCTTTGTTATCAGTCTCGCCAGTATGCAAGCGCTCGATTCTTACGTTGCTAATCTCAAGCAATAAACGGCTGGCCCAACGTGGCATAGCAATCGGTGATCGCCAAGGCATTAAGCGCTGTATAGCTTCGGAGTCATAAACGGCATAGCACTCCCAATCCCCACCGTCATTTGGGATAATTGGACATTTTTTAGCTGCTAAAATGTCAGTGATTTTGTATAAATACTCGTTGCATAAATCCTCATAATCTAAGGGGTAAAAATCATCGGGATAGCAAACAGTTGTATTTCTTGAGCCGTCAGCATACTCAATCGTTACCGTACCGCTGTCAAAGTTCCAACCAATCGGGCGATGCTTTTCACGTACCCATAGCTGATCACCGACTTTACCAATAGGGCATCTAAGAGGATGCTCAATCCCATCAATCATTGAGCTTTCACCATCTAAGGATTTGTAGGGCCAAAAGCCATTACGATGCTTGACTAGACAAAAAGCCCCGGTGTCCTTTGGGATGCTAATTGGCAAGCGCAATTGCGTCTTTCTAAGCGCTTTTACTTTAGCCACTTCACCAGCACTCATAATAATTGGACGGGTTTTTACTTGATTTAAGTCATTTTTCATGTTTTAATTTCCTTCGCTAGATTCTGTTTTTTAATAGTAGTAGTGCATTTTTTATCTAAGCCTCATTAGTTACCGCTAATGAGGCTTTTTAACGTCTAAGTTTTATAATCTATAGCCTTCTGTATTTGCTCTCCAATCCAACGCATAACATTTGTAGCCATGCTATTGCCTAGCGCTTTATAGCGCGGGCCATCAGGGCATTGGTCGGCTGGTTTCTTTTTATAAGGGATTTGAGTGTAGTTATCGGGGAACCCTTGTAGGCGCTCACACTCGATAGGCGTTAAGCGGCGTACAACATAAGGAGGAATAAAAACTTGCTGATCTTGCACTGTCGATATAGTGAAAGCTCTCTCATCTGAGCCTAGATACCCTTTGCCGCCGCCCTCACAACCGCCCCGTACCTTAAACGCCTTAACTACTGACTGCGGCATTTTGTAGTCAGTCGCTGATAGGGGGTTTGCACACTCAGGAGTAAATGCTGCTGCCATCGTTCGTGGTGCAAAGCCATAGGCCACAGCATGATGATGGCCCTTAGTGATGGTGGGGCAAGGGTCGCTATCTTCTCCAAGCCCTAGCCCCA
>JAUNVX010000132.1:5635-8225 GCA_030540615.1 Psychrobacter sp.
TCAGCCTTACTTCATCGCGGCTAGTATGAGTAAAACACGCGGCTTTATAGTTCGGCACTGGTGACGTGGACTTGCTTAGGACTATATTGCCGCGCTTTTCCCCTGACTGTAACGTAGGACTAACTCCACCAGGATTATATATACGCCAACATTGGGGTGATTCGGGGTTTAAGCAGATGCTATCGACTGTAGTGCTTCCAATAGCAGTGGCGGCAAGGTCTTGCCTCGCTGTTCTGCTCGGCGCAATATCCCCTCGCAAGCTTTGGCGCTCAAGTAGAATTGGGGGGCGACTGGCCCAATCTCCAAAATCGACGATAGCAAACACACGCTTGCGTCGCTGCGCCAATCCGAAGAATTGCGCGTCCAAACAAGCCCATTCAAGCAGTCCATTGTCTCCAACCGCTGCGCCTTCCTTTCCCCAGCCGTTTTTGGGTAATCCAACGTCTGTGAGTCCTGCCATGTGCTCAACCACTGCCGCAAAGTCTCGGCCCTTGTTTGAGCTAAAGGCTCCGGGCACGTTTTCCCATAAAGCAAATCTGCATCCACACAATCTAGCGTACTGAATAACTCTAATTGCATCGAAAAATAACCCCGATTGATCGCCGCCTAGTCCTTTTCGGTTACCAGCGACGCTAAGATTTTGACAAGGTGAACCAAACACTACTAAGTCAATGTGGCCAAGATTAGTTATGGCCTTTTGGGTAATCTCAGTCACGCTTCCAAGATTAGGTACGTTTGGGTAGTGGTGCGCAAGCACTGCGCAAGCAAACGGATCAATCTCACTGACTGCGACACATTCCCAGCCTAGCCCTTCCCAAGCCACGGTTGCTGCTTCGATGCCTGAGAATAGAGATAGATACCTCATTTTTTAAAGTCCACCATCTTAACTTTTATGCCATCAGCCAATTTATAATGAGTAATGCGTTGGCCATCCATGACCTTGATTAATTTCTTAGTGTTCACAAATGAGCTAACACGATTAATCACTGAAATACGCTTATAACCAGTGCTATTGATAAATTCGTCAAGACTGATAAGGCCGTCATTCTCTTTAAGCGCCAGTCCAAAATCCCATAGAATCTTATTACTAGACGTGTGCTTGCCATTGGTGTAATGCCCACGGCTAATCAACATCAAGTCTTTTTGACTTGCTAATTTGTGCATACTTTGCTCCAAGTATTTTTGCTTATGAGACTTGTTATAGTGGTTGCAAAATAAGTTGGTATTGATACATTCGCTTGGCTGATTCTCTTTTAACCATTCCTCAGCAACCGTATGATTTTGAGGCTTAATGCGAGTGGGGGGTTTGTGATAAGTAAATGACATAAATCACCATCTATTTTTTTTTAACACCCTTGAAAGTCTTTAAGGGCCGCTTTTCGATGCAAACATGGGTATGCAATTTTTCAAGCAAATTAACAACCCTGTAATCAATTTTTTCAAACTTCTTATTTTTCATGCGTGAAATAGTTGATTGATTAACCCCTAATTTTTCAGCAATTAAATACTGATTCACTTCAAAATCAGCTAAATCAGCTATGTAAGTATGTGGCTCAGCCATCTAAACCCTCATATTATAATGAATAAAGTGATATTATAATGCGTTTTTGCATTGATGCAAGCATTAAAAAAACCCCTTGATTATTAATGCGTAAACGCATAGATTTGGGGTATAATAAATAGTATTATAAAACTATACTTTTAGTAGAGCCAAGCGGAGTAAAAATGGACACTTTAGTTAAAAACCTAGATCATTTGATGCACCTTAAAAAGACTAACGCTACCAAACTCTATGATGATACTGGCGTACCTCAATCTACAACATCGCGTATCTTAAATGGCGAAACATCAAGCCCAAGTGATAAAACTCTAAAAAAATATGCGAAGTATTTTAATGTGAGTGTTGCCGACTTACGCTATAAAGATTTGACCACAACGGGCTTGCCAGTCAGCATAGCTAACAGTTCTATTGATGATTTAACAGCGCTAAGAAATACAGTTGATGATCTCACCCTATCTCAAGGCAATGTTAGCAATCTTACTATTGTCCCGGTGTATTCCACTGTTAGCTATGAAAACGATAGCTTCATTTTTAGAAATATCGTTGCTCATAGGGGCGTTGAGAATAATTTTTTCATCCAAAATGGCTTAACTCATGATCAGTTTAGAGTCGTGCAGGTCGATGATGACAGCATGGCACCTTATATAAATAATAAAGACGCAGTAGGGATTATCCTAAGTGATAAAAACATTAAAGATGGTCAAATTTACGCCATTATGCTAGAGGGTGACCGGATGTTTAAACAGATATTCTTAGAAGGCGGCGGCCGTTTGCGCCTTCACAGCTTTAACCCCAATTACCCTGACCGGATTATATCCGGGGATGAAAGAGACAGCGTAGTTATCATTGGCAAACAGCACTTTAGATCAGGTAAATAATAAATAATTACATATTGGCAGAGCCTCACCGTATGCGTTGGGGCTTTTTTTTGCCAATTCAAAAGCTTAAATGATTTTTAATTTGCATAAGTAAAAATATCTTGCTTTTTAAAATGCAAATACGCATAATAAACCGACATTGACCGACATT
>JAUNVX010000133.1 GCA_030540615.1 Psychrobacter sp.
ATTCTAGCATCATTAATATTTCACTGACCAGTCATAGACGTATAAAAGCGTAACCGGATAGTTATTTAAGATAAAACGCACTTATTATCGTCAAAGTGCTTAACGATTAGGCTTTAATTAATTTTATAGGGTTCTTCATAAAGGCTTATAGGCCGCTAAGAAGAACAGCTAATAGGCAAAGCAGGGGCATCTATATCAGGTGGCTGAGTATCTGAGATTATGGCAAAGGCATGTACCTGATAGGGGTCAGCCAGCAGTCTATATAAGCGGTCAACCTCTGCCAACCCATTGGAGCTGTTTGCACCGTGTTGATGACTAGAATCGGCTGATTCAGCTTGTTCAATAGCACGCTGCGCCATGCTGTTGCGTAGGATGTAGACAGGGTTGGCCTGCTGCATCATCGTCAAAGCTTCTTTAATAGCCAACATTGAACTGGTCTCATTAGCGCTTATCAAGGCTAGATATTGCGACTGCCAAGTCTGCCAAACTTGGGTGGACTCACTATCGGCGCTAAGCTCTTGTTTTAAAGTGGCTAATAGAGCGGTCTCATGCTCTTGGGTCAAAGGGTGTTCAGTGACTTGAATCTCACTTGATTGCCTCACTAAGGCGCTCAATGCTCGAAAGCTATTGGTATAGTCGAGCTGATAATCCTCTAGTAGAGTTAACCACTCAAAAGCCAGCTGAAGACTAGCTTGCGAGTGAGGCAAGCCAAGCTTCTGACACAAGCCTTGCTGATAATGCTGCATAAAAGTAGGCTCATAGTGCGCCAAGCACTCCGCCAAAATATCTCGGCTGATATTGGGCAGCCGCATAAAATGGGGCAACCAGATGTTCAAGTTCCAGTGGCCGATAGCAGGCTGGTTTTGATAGCTATAGCGGCCAGTGTGATCAGAGTGGTTGTTAATCCAACCCGGGTTAAAACGTTCCATAAAGCCAAAAGGACCAAAGTCGATGGTACTGCCAGTGATAGACAGATTGTCAGTATTCATCACCCCATGGGCAAAGCCAATCAGCTGCCAATCAGCAATCATCTTGGCCGTACGTTCTACGACACTTTGCAAAAATGCCGCGACTGGGTTGTCAGACTGACGGCAATCTGGATAATAAGTATCAATCATATAGTCCGTAAACTCAGCGAGTAAATCAGGAGCAAAGCTAGCTATCCACTCAATATGACCAAGGCGAATATGGCAATCTGCCACCCTCATCAGCGCCGCCCCTGGCTCCATCCGCTCACGGCGAACGGGGGTATCGGAGACCACAAACCCCAAAGCATCAGAAGCCTTAATGCCTAAATTATTTAGCGCATGACCGCAAAGATACTCTCTAATGGTGCTTCGAAGAACCGCGCGGCCATCGCCCATTCGTGAGTAAGGCGTGAGGCCACAACCTTTGAGATGCAAATCTTTAAGCTGACCGTTTTGATCTAGCACCTGCGCCATAAGTAAGCCGCGACCATCGCCTAACTGACCCGCCCATTGACCAAACTGATGACCAGCATAGGCCATGGCAAGGGGTTCAAAGCCATTAGGAACATAACTACCTGACAATATGTCAACCCATCGCTCCATCAACTCTGTCTCAGAAGACCAACCTAATAAATCGGCGACTTCACTATTGAAGTGGCCAGCCCTTGGATTGGTCAATGGTGTGGGCGATTGACGATGATAAAGACGAGCATCAAGTTGGGCGTAGCTGTTTTGATAAATCATAAGGGGGGCCGCAAATAACAGAGACAAATTGAATTAAGACCAGTGCTTAGACAGTAGCCTCAATAAGTGGCTTTAATAAATTGGCGTAGCGCCGATTAAGGATAGGCTAAGTGTAACGTACTTTGGTGGGCTAATGACACACCCGAAGGCATTAAAAAGCCCTCTATTCTGCTGAATAGAGGGTAGGAGGAAACTTAATACAGCTGGTGACTTAGTCAAAACTTAAATTAATGGCTTAAACCGATACGCTCTATGAGGGTTTAAACCTACTAAGAAGCTTGATGATAGCCCACTTCGCGAAAGGCTCGTTTAAGGTTATGGTTGTACATCAAGATTTGCTGCTCAATCCTAGCATAGTCTTGCTTTAGCACCTCGTCAACCTCATGCAATCGATTGGCAAAGTCAGTCTTTTTCATCTCCACAGCTTTGGTCTTTAAGGCCTTCCACTCTTCAACAGTTTGCATGAAGTTACCATATTCAAACTTGATACGGTCTTTAAACTGATGAAACTTAGCCGCTACTTCTATAGGGTTGTCTTGACTAAGCGCCTCAATGCTCTCTTGAGCTTGTTTAAACTGCATCTGAACTTCTGCATGCTTAATCGTCAAGTCATCCACCGTTCGCAGTTCACTGGCAAGACCAAGTTTGGCAAAGGCAGCAATTAGCCATTTGGTAGGGTCATATTGCCACCACTTAACCCCATTTCTAAAGTCGTACTGAAAAAAGTGATGATAGTTATGATAGCCCTCACCCCAAGTGAAAAGGGCCAAGAAAAAGTTATCCCGCGCGGTATTGGTATCTGTGTAAGGGCGACTGCCAAACATATGGCATAAAGAGTTGATAAAGAAAGTAAAATGATGAGTCAATACCAATCTAAGCAGTCCTGCTAGCACTAAGGTGCCCCAAACGTCGCCAAGGAGCCAACCAACAGCGGCTACTAGGCCAACATTGGTGGCCAGTACCCAAAGTCCATAGTACTTATGCTGAATCTGCAGAATCTTGTCTTTGGTGAGGTCTGGAATGTTTTTGTAGTCAAATTGGCCACTTGGGTACTCACGAAGCATCCAGCCAATATGACTAAACCAAAAGCCGCGTTTGGCAGAATAGGGGTCTTGAATAGGGTCATCAACATGGCGATGATGGATTCGATGACCAGCGCACCAGTCAAATGCTGACCCTTGAACCGCCAAGGTCGCCCCTAATAAGAAAAAGTTTCGCACGATAGGATGGGCTTTATAAGCACGATGCGCCATCAGCCGATGATAGCCCCCGGTAATACTCATGCCCGTCCAAACCATAAAAGCACCGAATACACCCCAAACAGGAGCGCTGACTTTATGAGTGGCAAGATACCAAGGGGTAATAATGGCTGCTGCTAATGGCGTGGCGATTAAAACAGCAGCAGGAATCCAATTAATAGGGGCATGGCGAAACTGCCACTCAGCAACTTCTGGATTGGTACTCAAATTGGCATTTAATTGGGTGCTTGGATTAATAGCCTTAGCACTTGAAACTTTAGCCGCAGACTCAGTAGCCAAAGATGGGCTCGCCTTCTGGTTTTGAGCAGCGGGTTGAAATCGCTTGGTCTGAGCACCAGCGGCATTAATGAGCGCTGAAGCGGCTTGTAGAGCTTTCGTCATACCGATTTTGGGGAGGGTGGTCACAATCTTTGTGATCATAAAGCAATCCTAAGTTAGCTAGAGTTGAAGCAGGTACATAACCCTTCAACTAGTATAATACGCTAATTAAAATTAAAAGTGAACGCTTATACACTAAAAAATAATGACGTAATAATTGACACAAATCTATGACGATTTGTACGATTAATGTTGATAAAAATCGCTAATTTAAATCAAGTCTAGTCAGATTGAAGAAGCTAACATAAACAATGATTTAAACGGCAACTTAAAGATTAAATGAGTTAATCACTTAAATCAGACTACACAGATTCAGTTTCCAAAATTAGTTTAAAATAGCGCCCTTGAGCGCCTGTAAGAACAGAGTAGGGTAGTCAGTGATAAGGACATTAACGCCCATATCAATAAGCTTTTGGGCAGTGCTTATCTCGTTAACGGTCCAAGCACTCATGGAGAGACCTGAGCGCTGACATTGGGCTATTAGTTGGGAGGTAATTAATCGATGATAAACCCCGACCTGACAGCAGCCTAACATGCTCGCAGTATTGGCTAAGGTATCAATCATTGAAGGCGTCTCCACCAACAATCCTCGGGGAATAGTGGCTAGGCCGGTATGACGCTGAAGATGAGCCAATAAAGTAGTATCAAAACTGGTCAATACAATAGGAAGTTGGCCGATATTAGTGCCTAACAAACTGCTCTCAAGTGCCGTTACCAAATTAGGATAACGAGTGCGCTGATGGGTCTTGACCTCAAGCTCAATATGGCTGAAATGCATCATACAATGGAACAGACTTGATTGCTTATCAGAGCCACGTTTTACTGAGGTTATCAAATCGGTAGAGGAGTTTAAGGGGCTGATTGAAGCCGGGCAATAGGTCAGTAAATCCTCCAAGGCAAGTATAGGCTCTGATCCAATACTAATTTGCCGAATCTCTTTGAGGGTCATCTGCTCAATACGGGACTGCCGCCCAGCTAGACGTAAAAGGTTGTCATCATGGAAGATAACCAAATGACCATCGGCTGTTAGCTGGACGTCAAACTCTATACCGCCGAGCCCATGATGGGACAATTGGCAAGCACGGCTCAAGCCTACTGGCCCATTCTCTAAGTGCTCACCACGAGCACCGCGATGGCCTAAAATCAGAGGGGAGGTAGGTCTATCAAAATATTGGGTCATCATGAATAGCTATCCTTATCAAAGTGAATTAAAAAGCATTGATGAACAAAAGCACTAAATTTCGTATAATATCGCCATTTTATGACAGTGATAAGTAAATGCTTATCATCGTATCAGGTCGACCCTATATACAATTTGCTTATATCACTATCATAATAAACAAGGTAGGCTTCGCCGTTAATGGGTCTAAAGGATTTTTGCTAAGTAAAGCATTAGTACTTAAGCCAATTTATAAGTTGGTCTGATAGATTAAAAAGCACTAATCAATTAAAAGGTGCTAATAAATCAAAAGTTATTTTGTAAGCCAAGCAAATTGCTGGGCAAGCGAAGCAATGAAGGTTGCCACAAGTTTCAAAGTATAAGTATGTACTACCATATCTACGAATTTAAGTTTATTAACATGAGGTCATTATGAATTTTCAAAAGCAAACCCAGCGTGGCTGGCTAATGGTTATCACTTCAGGATTACTAGGGGCGATGACGTTAACCATGACTGGGTGTGACCGTAGTCCATCAAATGATGAAGACGATGCGGCCAAGACTACAGCAAAAACGTCTGAGACTGAGGTGGTGACCAAAGCAGTTCCCGTAGTGGCTTGTGATGATCGATTGGTTCAAGACCAGCTAAAATTAGTGCTGCAAGCGACACTCAATCAGCGCTCGCAAAACTTTGCAGCGGCATATGCCAAGCAAGCAAATATTCAGGTAGCGCCGCGCGATGTCAATGGCTTAATTAGCAATGTCTTAATCGATGTGCAAAATCCACGAGTGCTTCAAGCGTCTAATGGCTCAGGGATGACGACTTGCCAAGCCAGCGTTAGCATGACTTTGCCAAGCCAAAATCTCTATCAAGCCAGTCAGGTGTATGCTGCTGCTGGGCGCCCGGACTTGCAAACCCAAATCGCGGGCAAAAATGTACGACTCAATAACAATATGTTAGTCGATGATAATTTTAGTTATGTGGTGGGAACGCAAGGTGGTGAAGTACGCGCTCGAATCGCAGGAGAGCCCGCTATATTGGAGCTGGTGTCTGATGTGATGGCAGGGTCAGTGGTACAAACTGCGGTAGAGGTGCGGCGAGCGCAAATCGGTGGTCAAAAAGAGCAAATCCGACAAGAGCGCCGAGCTGAACAGCAAAATCGCCGCCGTGAGCCTCAAGAGCCCCGTATTCGTCAACCGCAGCCTGTGAAGCCGGCCACGGCAGCACAGCCTGCAAAACCAGCCAACGCTCCTACTCCTGCGGCGCCAGTCTCTAGAGCACCTTCTACTAGCACCAGTACTAGTAATGGTGCCAGCGAGCCCGCAAAAGCTACGACATTACCTGCTGCCAATAACACTGGAAATGCCAAACCTACTACTGATAACAGTGGTCAGAAGCAAAATGTACCCACAGACAAATCGATTGATATGGTCATCGTTGAAGAAGACGGTACTTATTAAGTCAGTGATTTATTCAGTCAGCGAGTCTCGTTAGATAGGTGATTTGAGCTTTGAAGTAAAGTAGCAGTCAATGCAAGCCTGTACAAAACAGCCAAACTTTAAATCAGCCATTAAAAAGCGAGATTGACTCACGTCAGTCTCGCTTTTTTGGTACCTGGTTTATTTAGCGCGAGGCCAATGAATGGTTGCTAGCTAAAAATCTGACCAAACTCACAAAATGATATTGGAGTCAAAAGTTAATAATAGAGTCAAGCTCGCTTTCATAATAGGCTTTTAAGTACTTTGGCATCCCAAAGCACTTCTTGGCGGGCATCAGGGGCACAGCAAAACCGCGCAGCAACGAATAGCCAATCGGACAGTCGATTCAGAAATCGGGTAGCACTGGGACGAATGGCCGTTTGGTCTTGCTCATTGAGCGCGACCGCATGACGCTCGCCGCGGCGGCAGACACTGCGGCAGACATGGAGTTGACTGACCAAAATAGAGCCAGTGGGTAAAATAAAATCTTTTAAGGGCGGTAAGTGCTCATTCATAAGGTCAATCTGCGACTCAAGCCACTGCGTATGAGCGCTACTCACCCCTTCATAGTCAGGCATAGCAAGCTCGCCGCCTAGATTGAATAGCAAGTGCTGAAGAATCGCTAAGACGTGAGCAAAGTTTGGGGCGTTAAGCTGCGCCATATGAGCCGAAAAATTGGCTGCCTCAGAGTCTGCATTATCAGTTAAGGGCGTAACTTTAGAAGAGGATATCGGTTTAGAAGAGGTGACTAGTGCTTGCTGATAATACGAGCGCGCGAGTCCCAATTGCGAGTTTAGCTCATCGATATCGCCCATCACTTCAAATAGCAGCTCAGCTTTACTGATTCGGCTACCATCAGCCATTCCTGTCGTACCGTCATCACCAGTACGGGTATAGATTTTACTCAAACGGTTGCCCATGTCATTTCTCTAAGTCGTTATTAGTTATAAGTGGTCATCTATTATAAATGCTGAATAATTAATTGGTATTGGTCAAAGGATGATACCGAGACCTGACACCGATTACCATGTGATTCGTAGCAATTTGAGGTCAATTTCGCTAAGATAGGCGTTTGAGCTTGTGTTTATTTAGGTTAGAGGGGTCAAAGTTAAGCCAGATTGGCTTGGCCGCCCTCAACCTCTTTTACTATTTTATGATCATAATAACCCATAAGGCGATGACTCTATGTCTCACATACCCACCCATACTGATACCGAGACGCTGGATAATAATATGACTGAGCTGAATATCTATGACTCAATGACTTCGCAAAAGCGACCTTTTGTGCCCATGACGCCTGGTAAGGTAGGCATGTATGTGTGCGGTATGACCATTTATGATTATTGTCATATTGGCCATGCGCGGATTATGGTGGCTTATGATGTGATTTCGCGTTGGTTAAGTCAGCTTGGTTATGAGGTGCAGTATGTGCGTAATATTACGGATATCGATGATAAAATCATCAACCGAGCCGCACAGAACAATGAGCCCATCCATGAGCTAACAGAGCGTTTTATCGCTGCTATGCATGAAGATGAACAGGCGTTAGGTTGCGCGTCGCCTACTCAAGAGCCGAGGGCAACTGATTATATAGAGGATATGCAGCAGATTATTGGGGCACTCGTTGACAAAGAGTACGCCTATCCTGCTGACAATGGCGATGTGTATTATGCGGTCGAAAAATTCGCCGATTATGGCAAGCTCTCAGGGCGCAAACTTGATCAAATGCAGGCAGGCGCTCGAGTCGAAGTCGAAAATCATAAGCACAACCCTTTTGACTTTGTGTTATGGAAGGCCGCCAAGCCTGACGAGCCACAGTGGCCATCTCCTTGGGGCCAGGGTCGCCCTGGTTGGCATATTGAGTGCTCAGCCATGTCCACCAAATGTTTAGGCGCTACATTTGACATCCATGGTGGTGGTCATGACCTTCAGTTTCCACATCATGAAAATGAGATTGCTCAATCAGAAGCCGTATCGGGCTGCGAGTACGCCCGTAACTGGTTGCACGTTGGCTTCATTAATGTCGATGGTGAGAAGATGTCCAAATCCTTGGGCAACTTTTTTACCATTCGTGACGTCATTGCCAAGTACCATCCTGAAACAGTCCGGTATTTTTTGTTGGCCAGTCATTACCGCAGCCAAGTCAATTTCTCCG
>JAUNVX010000134.1 GCA_030540615.1 Psychrobacter sp.
ATAAGACCAACCTAACCTTGTAGATAGCAACTTATCCTCGTTAAGCATTATGCCGACCAGTGTTCTTAAGATATGGTTGCCCCAAGGTGATAAAGCTTTAAATTTTTGCTTCTAGCGGTAGTTAAGTGACCGTCTATCTACCTATTATTGTCTACTTAGTTTATTTTACTTATCTTGCTTTTTACTTATATTTTTTAGTGAATAGGAATCACCACTATGGCCGAGAAAAGCCCTATCAGTATCGAAGATCTCTTACGCTTTTCAGTCAAGCAAAACGCCTCCGACTTACATATCTCAGCTGGATTGCCTGCTATGATTCGAGTCGATGGTGAAATCACGCGGATTAATATGCCTGCGATGGACCATCAAACCGTTCATAAGCTGATTTATGACATTATGAATGATAAGCAGCGAGCCGATTTTGAAGAATTTTTTGAAACTGACTTTTCATTTGAGATCCCAAATTTGGCACGTTTTCGGGTCAACGCTTTTAACCAAAACCGAGGCGCAGGCGCGGTATTTCGTACCATCCCCTCCAAAGTTCTGACCATGGATGACTTAGGAATGGGTGAAGTCTTTCAACGGATTTCTAATTTCAAGCGCGGCGTAGTACTGGTCACGGGTCCTACAGGATCAGGCAAGTCAACCTCGCTTGCCGCTATGATTAACTATATTAATGAAACCCGCAAAGAGCATATTCTAACCATTGAAGACCCCATCGAATTCGTTCATGAGTCCAAAAAAAGTTTGATTAACCAACGTGAGGTCCATCGTGACACCCTAGGGTTTGATGCGGCGCTGCGGTCAGCACTGCGTGAAGATCCAGATGTCATTTTGGTGGGTGAGATGCGTGATCTTGAGACCATCCGCTTGGCACTGACAGCCGCTGAAACAGGTCACTTGGTCTTTGGCACTTTGCACACCAGCTCAGCGGCCAAAACTATTGACCGAGTCATTGACGTATTCCCAGCAGCCGAAAAAGACATGATTCGTGCCATGCTCTCAGAATCATTGATGGCGGTAGTCTCGCAAACGCTACTTAAACGTCAAACTGGGGGCCGAGTGGCCGCTCATGAGATTATGTTAGGCACGCCTGCCATTCGTAACTTAATTCGTGAAAATAAGATTGCCCAGATGTATTCAGCGATTCAGACTGGGGCAGGAGATGGCATGATTACCTTAGATCAGACCTTAAAGAATTTGGTCAGTAAGGGTATTATTAGTAAAGAGTCAGCACGGCCATACGCCAAGCAGCCTGAAGCATTTATTTGATGGCTTAACCTCTCAATCAAAGATTAATGTTAATGGGTTAAGCTTAAATGGCTAAACTCAATCACTTTATTGATAGCAATCAATTGCCCTTTGCCCTATCAGTATTTATTGAATAGGCTTTACTTGATAAGCGTTTAGTTAATGGACCTTAGTCGATAAGTCAGGCGTGATTGACTGTTATTCACATTTTATATACGGGCTAGGTAGCTTATGGATTTTGATAAATTATTACAGCTTATGGTCAAGCAAAATGGCTCTGACCTATTTATTACCGCTGATGTGCCGCCTTCTATGAAGGTCAACGGACAAATATTACCTATTGGCAAAACGCCCTTGACCGCCAAGCAGACCATGGCCATCACCAAAAGTCTTATGACCCCTGCTCAGATAGAAGAGTTTGAGCAGACCAATGAGTGTCAGTTTGCCATTAGCGATCAGTCTAAAACTGCTCGCTTTCGGGTAAGTGCCTTTATTCAGCGGGACATGGCTGGGATGGTACTGCGTAAGATTGAAACCCATATTCCCTCTATCGAGGAGCTGAATCTACCGCCTATCTTGAGTGAATTGGCGATGAAAAAGCGCGGCATTATCTTACTAGTGGGGGGTACTGGAACAGGTAAATCTACCACGCTTGCGGCGATGCTGGGCTACCGCAACCAAAATTCTCGGGGTCATATCATTACCATTGAAGACCCTATCGAGTACGTTCATGAGCATAAAGGCTGCATTATCACCCAGCGCGAAGTAGGGATTGATACCTTATCCTTTGAAGCCGGCCTCAAAAACACCTTGCGTCAAGCGCCTGACGTTATCTTAATCGGCGAAATTCGTAACCGTGAAGTGATGGGATATGCCATTCAGTATGCCGAGACGGGCCACTTAGTGTTCGCCACTTTGCATGCCAATAATGCCAACCAAGCCATTGACCGTATCATTCACTTTTTTGAAGCCGACCGTCATGAGCAGTTGTTTATGGACTTATCCTTAAACTTGCGCGCCATCATCGCTCAGCAGCTCATTCCTACCCCGGATGGTAAAGGTCGCCGAGCCGCCATTGAGATTTTGCTCAACACTCAATTGGTGGGCGACTTAATCCGAAAAGGTGAGACTCATGAGATTAAACCGATTATGAAACGGTCGGTGGATATTGGGATGCAAACCTTTGATCAGGCGCTCTTTAATTTATATGAGGCCGGCGAAATCACTTATGCCGATGCCATTAAACACGCTGACTCCCCCAATGACTTACGCTTAAAGATTAAGCTTGAAAGCAAAAATGCTTCCAAAATTGCCGATGATTCTGGTGATAAGTTCTCTTTAGAGACTGGGGACTAAACCCATGCCTTTGACTTTACAGACTTTACCGTATTCAAAATAAACGATTAGCTAACATGGTCAGATAATAGAGTCGCTCACGTTTATACCTGAGCGACTTTGTTTATTTTATGAGGCATGAAAATTACTGACGAGGTATTTTTAGCTAAGGTGTCTTTATTTAGACTATTTTTAGATAAGCTAGAGACAATGGAGATGGCTATTTAATGCTGTCTCGGCAGGCAGCATCGCTACAGACGCCATTCATTACTAGAGAATGTCCTGAGAGTTTAAAGCCATATTCTTCAGCGACTCTTAATTGCTCAGCTTCGATAATGGCATTATGAAACTCTATTATTTTACCGCAAACATCACACACTAAGTGATCGTGATGCTCATCTTGCATGATTTCAAAAACGGATAGATTATTTTCAAAATTGTGTCGCTCTACGATGCCTGCCTGCTCAAATTGAGTCAACACTCGGTAGACAGTGGCTAGACCCACATCCTCACCTTGCTCAATTAGCGCTTTGTAGACCTCTTCTGCACTCATATGGTGATGCTCAGCACGTTCTAATAGCTCTAGAATCTTAATCCTAGGTAGCGTCACTTTTAATCCTGCTTTGCGCAAATCTTGATTGGTGAATCCCATAATATGGTCAATCCTTATATAAAAATAGTAAGATAAAGCTTAGGGTCTGTTTGATAATGAGATAAAAAGTCTTAATTTAGGCTTTATAATAGTGGCCTTTATAATATTTATTTAGTCGCTATTATCCAGCAGCTATAATATTGATGCAGTAGCGTGTCTGTCAGTGATTATTGAATCAGTCAATAACCCAGCAAGTAATCGCTTTTGAGCCCATGTTAATAAGTTAAATAATGTCGCAAGTGGTAGGCAATTGCAAGCAAATGACGTATCATTTAGTCCAATCTATTTTTGCGGTTGTCTTCGTCTGTTGTTATAAGAACTTTGATAACAGTTGCCGTATATATTAAGCTTGTTGGTCACAATATCCAATCTGGTGTTGTTAAGGACTAAGCCAAGCGGTTTTATATCTCTATTATGTCACGCCTTGGCAAGTTGACCTAGATTTTTGCTGTCGAACCAAGACAGCGGCTTATTTTACCGCCTATTGATGCCGTTTATCTATTCAAGTCGTTATACCGATAATGAAGTGGTAGGCTTACTAATATTGGTTATCATTGCCATCCCTCAAACCATTACATGAGTGACTCTTATATGACTGGGCCAAAATATTTTCGTTCATCCACTGCTCAAAAGCTAGCCGGTAGTTTATTATTAATCGCTACCACCATGAGCACCGCTGTATTGCCGGGCTGCTCCTTATTTAGTGTTTATACCATTGACTTGCCCCAGGGTACCCCTATTACCAAAGCGCAAGCTGGGCAGGTTAAAGTGGGGATGTCCCAATCACAAGTTACGTATCTCTTAGGCAGCCCTGCCTTAAAAGACACCCTCGCCCCCAATCGCTGGGATTATATCTATGATTATCAGCCAGGTACTGAGGGTCGCCGTGAAGGTCGCCCAGCCATCAATAATGCCAGTCAACATTTAATTATTATCTTTGACGGCGCAGGCAATGTGAGCCGCATTGAAGGTATTGACTCATTACCGGGCGCTTAAGATAATCATTCGATAGCATTATTAGCCCATCACATTGTTCGCTAATGACGCTCGATATAATTAAATCATGCTACTGCAGTAATGGTCTTAGTTAGGTAAACTCACTAAGACGCACAAAATATGAAAGACAGTAAGTTCATCCTTTGCTATTGGCTAAAATTTATTCTTAGCTAAACAGAGATGATGAGTCGCTTACTGTCTTTTTTGTGCTCGTTTTTTGCGCTTTTTCATCGGGTCAATGGTCAAGGAGCGATATATTTCAATACGGTCTTGAGGCTGGACCACATAGCTTAAGGGCTGCTTTTGCGAGTAAACCCCTATGTGCCAAACTTTGGGCGTGGGTGTTCGTAAATGCTGAACTTGTTCACACCATCTTGCTAATGGCTCAAATCTATCAAGCCAACCTGAGCTAGCGAGTACCTCATAGAGGGTGCTTCCTACGCGGACGGTAATCTGCTCATAGTACTGCTCATCAATACTAGGCGCATAAGCCAAAACCACCTTGATAGTAGCTAAAGAATCCATGGCTGATACAGCGTCAGTGGTTATTGCTTGCTCGCTATTGGCTTGGGTATCTGATTCAATCAAGTTGGTGCTCTTTAACCCAGCCATTCACTAATCCAGCCAACCAGTGCCAATATCATTGCTAAAGGCACTGCAATTCGAATGGCGACTCGCCAAAGATTATAAAACGCTTCATTACTGAAGTTTAAAGACTTTCTTAGGTGGCTAATTTTCATCTGCCAACCGGCGAATACGGACAGTAACAATGCCGCCACGCTACTAATAATAACCAAGAGTATCACTAACCAAGCGGTGGGCAACAGAGCCGCCATCAGTATGCTGAGTGCTAACACCAATACTAGGCTCATAACCAGACCAAACTTGACCTTAACCTGTTCGCCAGCATAGTAAAGTAGATACGCACTGACACAAAGCACCCCTATGAGATAGAACAATTTGCCAAGCGGGGGCAAGCTTAAGCCACTTAGTAACAAAGCAGCCAATCCAGCGATTAATTGCAGACCCCAAATGGGCAAAACTTGTTTAGAGGAGCGATGTAGACCAGCAGCTGAGCGAGACTGAGCAGGACTGTCTGAATGATGAGTAGCCTCAATACTTCTATTAAAAGTCGCGTAGTAGGCAAACCAATATATTCCTGTTCCTGCCCCCACACTAACCAATGCCAAAGCTACCGCTCGGCCCCATTCTGCCAAGCTAACCTCTGTCATGGCAAACTGCCAATGGGGTAATCCGCCTAATAGGCCTAATGCTAGGCCAATAATCATCAATATGAGACCTACTGGCAAGGTACCTGCACCCAATAAGCTTAGCATTAAAGCTATCACCATAAGTCCTGCTGAGAGCGCGAAGGTAGGAACACTAAATGCCACTCCCCAATCACCCAAAGCAAGCTGCAAACCGCTACTGGCGTCTGACACAGCCAATGCCGCGATAAGCATGGCCACCAACGCTGCCAGCCAACTAAAGCTACGCCATAATACACTGGCGTCCGCCTCTCGAGTCAATATCTGCATACCACTGCTTGGGGTCTGACCACTTCGATACGCTAGGGCAATCTCAGCAAATATCATAGGCAAAGCCACTACTATCATGGCCACAAGCCACAGTAACCAAAAGTCAATTTGGCCGATATCAGCCGGTGCAAACCAGTGAAACAATAACAGTGGCAAAATAGCAGCCATAAGATAAGAAGTAGAGCGAACAATCATAGTGGCAACCTATTGTAAATCAGCTATGGTAAAACGATGAGATAGCATTAGTACGTCTTCTTATTACTTTACTATTAATTAAGCTTAGTGATGCTTATATTTGACTATTTATTGATAACCTTCATATTATCACCCAGCGGCTAGCATCACTAAACTGTCATTATTAATAAGTAATGAAGCAATAAAAAGTAAAATAAGAAGAAGTAACGCATTATAACGATTAAAATTGGGGAACGCACATAATACGACCATATCTAATCTTTTATCACAAACGAGTATCCTTTCAAGATAAAATTTCCCATAAAAAAACCCCGAAATCGGGGTTTTTAACTTATTTAATCATCATATTAAGTGGGCCAATCAATCTAGTTAGGCAAAGCGCTTAATATTTCTAAGTCAACTCAATAGCATTTAGCGAATTGAGCCGCCTACTAATTAATGAACAGCGCTTAAATAGTCAGACAAGATACGAATGTCACGATCTGATAATCGAGCTGCTACCATTTGCATCATACCGTTGTCGCCTTCCTTAGCAGCGTCATTGACACGCTTTTGGTCAGCACTGGCGATATCATCATCACGGCCTGCAGCGCGGAACAATTTAAGCTGAGTGGCTAGGTACTGGGCATGTTGACCGCCCAATTTAGGGAAGGCTGCCCACTCATTGCCAGCCGCTTGTGGGCCATGACAACCGGCACAAGGGATGACGCCTCGAGTTTTATCGCCACCTAAAAACAGCTTAGTCGCTTCATGATTGGTGGCAGGATTACCTGCGCCGACACCCCAAGAGGGCTGACTGGCATAATAGCCTGCCACATTGGCCATATCTTGCTGAGATAAATTGGCGACTTGCGACTGCATGATACCGTTAACTCGGTATCCCGTCTTAAAGTTAATTAATTGCTTATAGAGATAACGGACATTTTGTCCACCAAGATTGGGCTGAGCGGGAACTGGACTCACGCCATTAAGACCATGACAAGCAGCGCAGACGGTTTCTGCGACTTTTTGTCCTGCATTTACGTCATACTCAGGAACGGTAATAACAGCTTGAACGCTGAAACTGGCAAAGCATAAGCTGGCGGCAGCGATTATTTTTTTCATGATGAACAATCCTACTAACTCGACGTAAGCCCTAAAGTATTTGGGGATTAATTAGGGGTATTATAGCAAGACTTTTTGATTTATGCCCAATTATTGAATACGCTTTAGTCAGGACTTTAGCGAATTTTTATCTTTAGCCTGCTTTTCGTCATCTTCAGTACACAAACTAGCCTAGAGCACTACTTTTGAGCTATCGACTCATATAGTCAATTAGCGCTTGATAGTCCGCATCGTTACACTGCGCGCATAAACCGCCTGCTGGCATTTGCTTCATGCCCCCCTTCACTGATTTCACTAACGCAGGCATGCCTTTTTGTTTTTTTAGTGCTTCCCAACGGGCTGAATCACCTTTTTTGGGCGCATTTAAGGCACCGCTATCATGACAAGCAGCACAAGAATCTACATAAAGGCTGCTCACATCTGCTTGACTTTGAGAAGCTGATATCATTAGTGCACCGCCCAAGCAAAATGCCAAAAAAGCTGAACGAGATTGGGCTTTACCACCTGAATGACGATTGGATAACACGGGGATAGATAGTCGCATGATACTCTCCTAGGGAACATAGGTCATCAACAGATAACTTATGCTAAGTCTAAGTATACCATCAGCTTACTTAGGTGTACATACGCTCACTGTCAACAAGGTTGCCTACCTAATCTATGCTCATGGTATGATAGCAGCCTGTCAAGTATGATTATCATCACTAACATTAATGACTAGTCTTCAATTACCATGCATATCATGTTTGAAGGTAGGTAAAGAGCATGTTTATACAGATGAGCAGATGGATAAGTAGATAGATAAATAGATAGCGCCTTTCAAAAGAGGGCCTTTAAATGTGATGCCATTCATAACAGCCTTATTCACAGAAACGTCGTTGATAGCTCCTTGTCCTTGATATCTCC
>JAUNVX010000135.1:0-2043 GCA_030540615.1 Psychrobacter sp.
TAACTCAGGGCGCTAAAGGCCCACAAGCACATGGTATCGTTGGACTATAATTTATTATTCAGTTTAACGACTGAGAATAGATAAATAATTAGTAGCAACAAAACCTGTGAATAAATAAAAAAACGAGCCAATTGGCTCGTTTTTTTTGTCTGCATTTTGCCAATTTTCTCTATCTTTTACTATCTATCTCCATGTTTGTGACCATGGCTTTGACCCTTTTAAATGGGCGATATCCTTAAGGCTTAATTTAGTTCTAATGTTTTGTCATCCATCATAATGTCTATCACTTGTCATCATATTGTAAACATCCCTTAATCTCTAAGTCATTAATTGGCTTTAGTCTGAACTGCGGTAAAACACCAATCGTATTTAGATGATATTCAATAAAGGGCAGTTTATGACCATTTTAAGTGCAGGGGATATTGCAATTGTTAGCTTCAATGCAGATGGGGACGATAAGTTCTCATTTGTGACACTGACCACGATAGAAGCAGGGACACAGGTTAACTTTACTGATAGTGGTTGGCAAAGTAATGGAGGGTTTCGGAGTAATGAGGGCACGCTAACTTGGCAGGCTAATAGCGATATCGCGGCTGGCACAGTCATCATGGTCAATCCAAACGTGGGCATGAGTAGCCATGGCGACCTTACCAAGTCAGGGTCTTTCAATCTATCAGGCAGCGGTGATGCGCTCCTCGTTTATCAAGGCGCAGCTAGCGACCCGACCTTTATTTATGCTGCTACTCAATATAAAGATGGTTGGAGTGATGCGACTAATGCCAATACATCAGCCTTGCCTACTGGGCTTGTCGAGGGCGAGACAGCGATAGCAATGTCGCATAAGGACAATCTAGCCTATAGCGGTAGTAGTCAAGGTAGCCAAGCAGACTTGTTAGCGGCTATCTCGGACAGCAGCCTGTGGTCAGGAGATAATAAAATCGAGCAGACTTATCTAGGAGATGATTTTATCGTTTTAGATACTGACCCGACTGACCCGACTGACCCGACCATCACCCTAATATCTACTGTACAAGGGGTGGGTGAGCAGGGTTATGCTCCTTACAACGGCCAAGTGGTCACGATTGAAGCTATCGTTACTAGCTTTACCCCTGATAAAAAGGGCTTCTATCTACAAGAAGAGGCCACAGACTCTGACGGAAATGTGCAAACGTCAGAAGGTCTCTTTGTCTACTTTGCCGATACCAACCCAGGTATCACGGCCGCTAACATAGGTGACACCGTTCAGGTTCAAGGCACCATCGGTGATTATCAAGGCAATACGCAAATGTCTTATGTTCAGCAGTTCACCGTTACCAAAGACGGCGATATTGCGGACCTGCCAGCGCCTGTTGAGGTTCAGCTGCCGCTGCCAAGCGACGTTGATTTAGAGTCGCTAGAGAATATGCTAGTGACCTTTAGCTCTGCCAGTTCCGCTGATGAGGGTGGCAGCCTTGTCGTCACCGACACCTACAACTTAGGCCGCTATGGTCAGCTGACCTTGACCTCCGATGAAGTGCAAGTTCAATTTACCGAGATTAATACGCCCGATGCGGGTGGCTATGCGGACTATCTTGCGTCGCTCAAAGCCGATCAAATCATCCTTGATGATAATAGTGGCAGCCAAAACCCAGAATCGGTCTATGGCCGAAACGGCGAGCCACTAAGCGCCAGCAATCCTCTACGAGCTGGCGACAGTGTGGATAGCGTCACAGGGGTACTTGACCAGTTCATCGATAGCCGCGCAGGCAAGCACGAGACCAGCTTTCGCATTCAGCCTACTGAGACCGTTAGCTTTTCAGGAGAGGCGCGTCCGACGGCAGAGTCAGCTCATGACCAGATTGGAGAGGCGGAGATCACCGTTGCCTCGGTCAATGTCCTAAACTTCTTTACCACCTTTGGGCGTGACAACTTCACCACACCGATGGGCAATAGCATCCAAGGTCGCGGCGCAGACGATAGTGAGGAGTATGATCGTCAACTTGCCAAGCTCGTCTCCATGTTTGAAGGGTTAGATGCCGATGTGGTCGGACTGATGGAGATTCA
>JAUNVX010000135.1:2143-5566 GCA_030540615.1 Psychrobacter sp.
CAACAATCCTGAGACGCGGCTTGAGGCGGCCGAAGACTTAGCTGCTTGGCTCGCGACTGACCCGACAGGTACAGGCGATACAGACAATCTAGTGATTGGCGACTTTAATGGCTACTCAAAAGAAGACGCCTTGATGTACCTAGAGGATAATGGCTACGACAAGCTTAGTCATGATTACTCGTATTCTTATGATGGTCTGTGGGGCTCGCTTGACCATGCCTTTGTCAGTGACAGTCTGGGGCCGCAAGTCACAGGCGTCGCTGACTGGGCTATTAATGCCAATGAAGCCGTCGTTCTCGACTACAATACCAACTACAAGTCAGACGCTCAGCAGCAAAGCTACTATGACAGCTCAGCCTACCGAGCCAGCGACCACAACCCTGTGTTAATCGGGTTGAACTTAGGTAGCGGCGCTCCGGTTGACCCTGAACCAAACGTGCCAAACATCCCAGCCGCAGAAATTAAAGGCACCGATAGTGATGACAACCTCATCGGCAATGAGCTTGATAACCTGATATGTGGCTTTGCAGGTCATGATTCACTCGATGGTCGTCTCGGCGCTGATATCATGATAGGGGGCACAGGTGACGATACGTACCACATTGACGACATCGGTGACCAAGTGATAGAGCTAAAAGGCTCAGATATCGATACCATCGTCACCAGCGTAGACTACTCGCTCAAAGATACTAATGTAGAGAACATCACCGCTGTCGGTAACGAGAGGATTGCCCTCACTGGCAACGACGCTGACAATATCATGATGGGCAACGACGCTGACAATACATTATCTGGCGGCAAGGGCAACGACACTCTAGATGGCGGCGCAGGCGTCGATACTCTTATAGGCGGCCAAGGGGACGATGTCTACTACATCGATAATGCCGCTGACAGCATCACTGAGCTATGGTGGTCAGGTCACGATACGGTCAATACGGCGGTAAACTTTGACTTACGCATGGGCAGTATAGAGGACGCGGCAGCACTGGGCTGCGACGACATCGCTCTCAAGGGCAACTGGTCGGATAACACCTTGATAGGCAATAGCGGAGACAATCTTTTGATGGGCCGCTTAGGCGATGACACCCTCATCGGCGGCTTGGGTCAAGACAGGTTAGAGGGGGGCTGGGGCCGAGATACCTTTGTCTTTACCGATATCAATGACTCTATGCTCACCTCTTCAGATGTGATTGCAGACTTTAAGTCGGGTCAAGACCAGATAGACTTATCACAAATCGATGCCAATGATGCCACTGTTGAAGATGATGCTTTTGATACGCTGCTCACTGCCGACCAAGACTTTAGCCAAGCTGGCGAGCTCAAACTAATTGACGGTGTCTTATACGGCAATACCAACAATGACAATATTGCCGACTTTGCAATTGACTTAAAAGGTCATCACTTAGCCATGACCGATATTATTATCTAATCGCTTATCTTTTTAATACGTAAACACCTCAAGGATTGATGCCTTGAGGTGTTTTTTATGCAATAAATAATAGCGTTAGCACTGAACTATCACGTTAATGATATAAATGTTGGGTGAGTTAAAAAGTAGAGGAATTAAGGTCGCAATTAGCGTTTTTAATAGCCAAAGTTGCCACTTGGGTGGTTTCCTTAAGAATATGCTTTTATTGGGTTGAGTAGGGGGTTTGTTTGATTTTGCCATTGATATAACTCCACGCTGTGCCGTAACTGAGTGCTATGGTCTACATGGGTTATATTAGATTGTAGGATTAGGTCGTAGTTCTAATTAGATTCTAATTAGACTAAAAAGGGATGTCTAAATCTGTCTTAGTTAAAGAGGAGTAGGGATTTTCTTTCTCAAGAATCTGAACGTCCTTCAAGAATTTACCTATAGTCTCACTACTTACATTTAGCCCCAACTCATTGAGGATTAACTCTATTTCAGTGTTTGCATTACCTCTGACTTGATTGGAAGTAGGTGCATGGTTAGCCCAACTGCTCTTTATAAGTAAAGCATATAAAATTTTTAAAGCGGAATTACGACTCCGGCTATCCATCGATTTGTCTTCTATAGGTAATGGCGCATCTAACCGGTCAGCTTCTAATGACTGTGCTAACTGTTTTTCTTTATCCAAAAATATAGGAATCTCTGATAAGTGCCCCTGTTCATATTTAGTGATAAACCATGCTTGTAACGCTTCCTTATTTATTCTCAATCTATTTTTTCGTATAAGTTCTTCCGTATCTCCTCCAAGCCAAATCTTACCGTTATCATAAGGTAAACCCTCGTCTATATAGTTTAGCTCACCACTAATAAGAGCATCTTCAATAACCACTTTTTTAGCATCAGCACAACTAGGGGCATAGCCTGATTGTTGTACAAAATGATTAAATTGTGAGGGTTCAACGCCACACCATAAAGCGACAATATCATTTATTCTCAATGACTTCGCTAGTCCCCAAAATTCATAACAATTTTGATTGTGGTAATTCACACTTACACTCCTATACCCTAGGTTAATCAAAAAACAGCAAGTCGCTTGCAGTTTAAAGGTATGGTAAATACTGCAGTCTAAGTAATTAACCCTAACGTTAATAAGCCTAGTCAAACACGTAGAAAATATAATAAGCCCTTATAACCCCTCGACACAACGTCATAATTACCAATGCCCATAAAAAAAACCAACCACTGAAAACAATGATTGGCTTTTCTCTTGAACTAATTTGGTCGGCACGGCAGGAGATGAATTAATAATTTAAGTCATTGATAATAATATATTTATTAAATTCTAGTTAAGGCGATACCAACAATAAATTTTAGTTTTGACGTTTTTTTGCGTTTATCTACATCTTAAATATTAATTATAATATGATTGAAGCAGTGGCTCTGCTAATATCTCATCTACAACAAATAACGAGCCAGACTTGCTTAGGTGACCATAATCTACTTGCAGTAAATCATTGTCATTTGTACGCACTCTACAGTAATAATTATTAAAATCGTCTGTTCTACATAACTTACTTATCAACGAAATATATTCATAGCTACTATTATTACTTCGAGCATTCATCACTTTATCTGTATTTATCACACTTAAATCTAATCCAATATCAGATATGATTTTTTCATTATTGTTCCAATTTCTTGGCTTAATAATGACTTTAGGTAGCGATGGTTTCCACTGAGATACAGGTCCAACCACCATAACCTTTGCGTTTGATATTGATGAAATTCGTTCAGTTATTTCTAACCAATCTTGTTCTTCATGATTATTGGCTTGTGCAATAACTATAATAGTAGGATTGATTTTTTCAATACTTTCAATTGCCAGTTTATTAGAGTGATCACAAGCTTTTTTTGAAATACCAGTTTGAAGCTTTGTCTCGCTTAAAGATGCTTCACAACCAGCTGATGTTTTTTGATAAAAAGGTATTTCTTTGGTTTTGAGGAGGGTT
>JAUNVX010000135.1:5576-7914 GCA_030540615.1 Psychrobacter sp.
AAGCCTAAGGAAAGAGCTTCAGCATGTGAATCTCCCCATAGGAAAACTCCCCCTTCACCCTTCTTTTCTATGCAAATAGGATCTGTCTCATAAGTTCCATTCTTGTTGATTGAATTGTAAGTATCACATTTTACCCAATAAGCTTCGTCTAGATTTTTATGTTGAGTGGCATAGTAGTCTAGGAATTTTGCTTGCTCTGACGATGCCCCTTGACGTATGTTTATATTAACACCATTAGTTGCATATAAAGTTGTTCCTATCACCATACAACCTATTACTATATACATAGGCTTGCATTTTAAGTAGTTGAAAATGCTATTAAAGTCATTTTTTAACTTAATTTTCTCAACATATTTATAGCTTAAGAAACCAAGAAGTATTGAGAAAGTCATGCCTAAATAAACGTAGTACTCCGGCAATGAGAACGTGTGGATAATGACAACAAGTGGCCAGTGCCAAAGATAGATAGAGTAAGACCAAGCCCCGAACTTCTGGAGGACTATATTCCCTGTGATAGCACTTTCATTATGCTGAGCTTGAATAATAAGGAACGAGCCCAGAACAGGAAACATGGCTAAGTAACCAGGCCAAGGGTTTTCTCCTGATATTAAGAAGTAAGAACCAATAACTAAAGCTAGGCCTGTCCACTCTACAAACCTTTTTCTTTTTTCTTTTAAGGTGAATGGGTAGATATAGGCAACACCCCCAATCATCATCTCCCATGCTCTAGTAGGTAAAAGGTAATAAGAAGGGTTAGGCCATTTATAAGAAGCAATTACACAAAATATGAAACCTAGCACCGTTCCTACTATTAGCATAGATTTCATGGTCTTGATAGACAGAAACTTGTGCATAGCGACTAGTATTAAAGGATAGATTATATAAAACTGCCACTCTACCGATAATGACCAAGTATGTAATAGCCATTTTTCATGAGAAGCGGCATCAAAGTAACCCGCTTCTCTCCAATAAGTAATATTAGATAAAAAGGTGATGCTACTGGCTGCATGTTTACCTAATGTTTTATAATCGAGAGGTGTAAGATAAAACCAGCCGAAAACGATTAAAACTAAGCAAAGTAAAGCTAAAGCTGGAATAATCCTATTAGCACGAGCAACATAGAACTTTAAAATAGAAAAGTTTTCTTGTTCTATACCTCTAAATATAATTCCAGTCATTAAAAACCCTGAAATAACAAAAAAGACATCGACACCAGCAAATCCACCCGGCATCCAAGAAGCATTGAAATGGAATAGCACAACAGCAATAACAGCGATAGCTCTAAGGCCATTGATATCTTTTCTAAATTTCATAGTATCGCTTACCGAAAAATTTCATAAAATTATCGGTAGTATAGAGCTTATAGACTAGTATGCATATAACGTTAATATTTTTAGAGATTTGGAGTTCAGCACGATGTTGCGTTGTAATTACACAGTATGTTTTAACCTATTTTTCGATAATCCTTATTTTGTCTAAATAACTTTCCTCTATATCTATGTCTTCCAAAAATAGCCGTTCATGTGTAACTCGATGCATTCCTTTAGGTTTCGGTTGATACGCTGCATATCTTCAACCCAACTGCTTTCTTATCGCTTACATACGTGCGTCAGGCCGCTGCCACGGTTGCATAAGTTGCGTTTCAATGTCTGCACATATATAAGTCCATTGCAATACAGTACGCCTACGCGCTAACTACATGATGGATACGCCCACCAGTACCGATAGCTGCAGTGAGTCTTTAGCAGTCCAATGTTGTAGCAGTATTCCTTAACCTTATATGCGTATCTCATTGCTACGCTATGCAATTGTTTGTCTTGTAGCTGCTTTTGATAGTCACTGATAGATAGACGAGGTAGTTGCTCATTGTGTGCTTGGGGGGGCTGTTGCTGGCATGATAACTATCTCTACAGGTTATCTAAATCATTAGACAAGTTTATATATTCTCAAGTCCTCTCTACCATGTCCGAAAATTGCCCATTCCTATGGATTCTAATTATTCAATTATGCTATCTGATTTAGTCTCTTACTCTAGCATCAATCGTTTAAATTATAAATGTAACTGCTAGTACGAAGTCGTCATCATTTCCACCTTTATCCTGTACTAACAATTTTACTTTGGCAAGCGTTGCTGCAATCATCACAGACGATTTATCTATATCCTTTGTCAGTGTCTTAATACCAGGTTTTTTTTACATATTGAATTATCGATTTATTCTACTTTAAGAGTCAAGGTATCTGATTTGGTAAATAAAATAAACGCATTGTATTTTATTCTTGGGACAGGGTTTGCTTAGTGAGGGTTGTTTTTATTAGTATTAAGACTATAGGTCTTTTC
>JAUNVX010000136.1:0-5204 GCA_030540615.1 Psychrobacter sp.
GAGTTTAAGCAAGTTTCGCCCCAAGTATCCCCTTACTTGGGGTTTTTTTGTGTTTGTATTTTTTATTAACCTACTGATTTATATAGGTATTTATATAAATTCTATCGCCTCATTAAAAGCGATTTACTGCTTACTACTGTACGCAGTAGGAAGCTATCAATATAAGAATTGGTATAAGAAAATCGGTGACCAATGGCTTGGTGACTCAATGGTGACCATTTTGTGACCAAGGTTGTTAAAAGTTATATGTGAAAGCGAATCCATAAATTTTACAGTTACTGTCAGAATCAATCATCGATATTACATAGAACTAAAGAGGTAAGCTCAGCTTGATAAGGGAAGATGATTACAAAATTAAATTCAACATTAATAATTTCGCTACCTGCAAAAACTACCCCAAAGATAGTCAAAAATACCGTGGTTAAATAAGACAACGCCGCTTAATTTATCAAATAACGAAAAACACTATTGTAGCATTGTGACTTCCTATAATAGGCATGAGTCTATTAGCGTAACGAGGAGAATATGGGGTAGGCAATTTGCTCAAAGGTAATCATTCGACATTGGGAATAGGGCAGCGTAGTCGTCATTGCCTTTACCTAGCCGAACTGACCGACCCCATCTTCTACCACACCAAATATTTGAGCCCGTTCAATGACCTCTACTGCCCAAGCCCGGTGAGTGGCAGGCTCTAACATGGTGTTGTTGTATTTAAACACGGCTTTAGCCTCGCTATCTAGAATAGCCTTTGCCTCATCATGGACGCTAGCAGGGACACAAAAAGCTTGATGCACTAAGGGTATTTGCGTCGGGTGAATCACTGTCTTGCCCACCAAGCCAAGCGACACATCATGGGTCAGCTCTTGCATAAACAAGGTGGGCTGGTCAAGATACTCAAACACAGGTGCGGTGAGATAAAAGCCGTGCGGTACAAAACAGCCCAGCAGCTGATAAATGAGGGAACCAATTGCGGTATCATAAACGCTACTGTTATGCGGCCTTCGCATTCGAAGCGCGGCAAACAAGTCATTGCCACCGATGCGAAGAGCAAACACGGCTTGATCAAAGCCTTCTTGCAAGGCTACTGCCAGCTCTTGATTGTGAAGTGGATTGAACATAGCAGCGGTTTCGAGAGTGGGCATCAGTAGGCTGTCAGCGCTAATATATTGGCAGGCCATACGCCAGTTCGATAGGCTGAGCATATCGACCTTGGGTAGGACAAAGCCATCTATTAGCTCAATGTGCTCAAAGTCAGCCAATTGCATAAGCATCTGCGGATGCCTAGGCCGGACAAATACCAGTGGACGCTGAAAGTCAGTTGCTCGATCACCCTCAGAGCGCTCTAAATGCTGCGCCCAAGTCTTCAGCAATGACTGCAACTGTATCAATGCCATAGGGACATCGGCTTCACTGACGGCATCCTCTAAGCAGACAATGACACTATCGATTGTTTCAAGCTTGCTGCGATTGACCACCTGCCAGATATCATGGCGAGTCGCTGGCATATAGAGGCTCGCACCCAAGGCATAAGGATGCTTAAGACTGGCACAAGGGCTAATATGGCCGTCAGTTTGGTTCAAAATATCAGTGTGCTTGGCAGGGTCAAACATAATAAGGGTCATCGGCTGTCTATCGATTATGATGAGGTTAAGCGGTGTGAGCTGTCATCAAGGTAGTATCAATTGAGTTAATTGTAGACCCCACCTAGTGTGACAGGGTTGCGGCGCATGATAAAGGATTTGGGGGTGGGTTGACCAGTAAAATAGTGACAACTTTTATGGTCTGGTCATTCATTAAACACGAACCACTAATCTGATCGGTCTTTGATAATGGTGACGGCCTGATACGGTAGGATATCGTCACCGGCAATGTCTATTTTGAGTCTTTTTTGATCGCATAGATGTCGTAATAGTACCGTATCAGGGTGCTGCGCTGACGCCAATAGGACGCGATCTGGGTCGCGGCGTAATAGTGCCCGAGTCGCCTCAGCGATAGTGGGCTTGATACGGTTGGGGTTGTCAATATGATACTGCGCTGCGAGCTTACTGATAATGGGCTGGGTGCTATAGCGAGCCGTAGGGTGCAGGGGGAGCAGAAGGCCACTATGCCCTGCTGATACTAACCTGCGGCGGGCACTGTCTATGGTGTCAACGAACATTAGGCTATGATCAAAGTCGGCCAGATTGTCATAGAGCACACTGCGGTGAAGGCCACTGCTTAGATTAGTCGATGGCTCAGTATAGAGCGTCCGAGAGATTAGCCCAGATACGGTGCTGCCGAGCAATCCAGAGGGTATCAGCCAGTCAGTATGACTTGCACTGAGCCAAGCAACGTCGGCTGGGTCGGCTAAGGTGAGCAAAGGGATGGTGGCAATATCTTGATGAGATTGATGGTAAATATTTTTATAATTTGGGTGTTCAACATGGTTGAAAGGCGCAAGGCTGCGTTCAAGCTCGCCATAAATCGCCCCTTTACCTGTCCAACCATCGACAAAGATAATAGGGCTATCTGGATAGGTTAACAATATAGTTTGTAAGGCCACAGGGTCGAGACCACGGTCACGGATGATGCTTATCCCGTAGTGACGACTGGGCAATTGATTTGGCGCTTGCGAGTCACTTAAAGCGCGCTGTAACAATACGCCGATGGGCAAGCCTGCCCGCACTAAACTGACTAAGATTAACGGGCTGGCGGGACTCACCTTGTCGCTAAAGATGGTCTGTAGAGTATGGGCAAGACTGGCAATATCTGCCGCCATCCGCTCAGTCCCTTGAATCAAAGCCTGCTGAAATAGCTGCTCATGGGTCTTTGAGGGAGCGCGCTCTAGAGTCAGCATGTCTGAGTAGTGCTGCTGGCCGGATTGAATCAAAGCTTCTTTTTGGTCCACAGGCACATCCGCCACACTGTCCTTAGCGATGATATCCAGCAATAAGATCACGTCACTGGCAAGATAACTGCCTGATTGAGCCGATAGGGTATGACTTAAAGGCTGATTTGGCTCAGCTTGATGAGCATTGGGCAAAGTGTGGTTAAGCGGCATGGTTGATGTCATAGGGCTAGTTTGGCTCAAGTGCTGATGAAGGAGTGGTTTAATACAAGATAATGAAAATTGGCTTAACATTAGATTTTGAAGGCATCATGCAATTGACCATGATTAGGCGTGCCATACCAATCTAATAATTGCAAAAATGGTAGGTCTGCCAAGCTGTCGCCAAACCCAAAGCTTGGTCGCGAGTTATCTAAATGCTCAGTTAATAAATACTGCACCGCGTGATGCTTATGCACGCAGTGGGGTAGGATAGCCAGATTATTAGCATTAACATGGATATAAAAATCATCAGTTAGATTGTCCAGTAAGCTGGGTAAGCGCTGAGCCAAGTCTGCTAAGGCTTGATGGTCTTTTCGCTGATGCTTTATCGCAAGATAAATGGTTAATTGTTCACCCAAAAAGACATCACTATGAATGGCTAATTTTAAGGCTTGACCATAACTTTGATTGGTCGCTTTGATAACATCAATAAGATGAGCTACTTTATCTTGCAGCGGAGCCAGCTGACGGTGCATTTGTGCTTGCCAGTCGGGTAGAGCGTCACCATTAGGGCTTAGAATGACTGCGCCGTGGGTCAGCACTTGCCAGGAGTTAAAGGGTAGTTTCACCCGTTTAATCTCTTGAGTGTCTCGGGCTGTCACGGGGATTAGTTCGGTACAGGCAAGTAACCAGTTTACCATTGTAGATTGACGCGGGGTCATAAAGCTTAATGGCTCGCCCTGCTTATTCACTGTGGCACATACCAGCTCATCTTGCTGACAGGTCAGAAGCTGCCAAGCGTCTATTTTACGCTGGGTCTGAAATAGAGTATCGTCCAAATCCATTAAGGCGTAAGGCTGAATCATAGCTGAGCTTGGCTGAAAAAAAGCAGGGGTCATTGATATTTCCATAATATGCTATTATCGCTAAGGTTTAGAATGTTAAGTCTTAAACGGCTAAAAAAGTAATAAAATATTGATAAAAGGCCCTTATTTATGCAATCCCCACGCCATTCATCCAACACCCCACCATCAAACCCAACTCGTCCCATCACTGCCACACCGATAGAATATCGCCCAGTATTTATGCCGCGTGTCACCAGCGACAATCTGGTCAAGACCGATATGGTGCGCATTGAGCGCCACGTGGGGTTCTCTAGCCGGCAAAAGAAAAAATCCATTAATGATTTGCATCAAGTTATCCGTAAAAAATACGGCTTTAAAAACGTCTTAGAGCTGTCCAGCAAGTCAGGTAATCCATTAAGCTTTACGCTAAGCCCCTTGAGCCTACAGCTAACAGATGACAAGACGGCCACCAGTCATAGTGTCGAAAATGCTTTACAGGCTAGCAAAATATTCGAACAAGGGGGCCCTTTTACAGATATTCTACAAGTCGCGCCAAGACAAGCCAAAAAGGATGAACGCTTAAAAAGCTCAGGGTTATTGGTGGGCTACAAATATGCCGGTATGGAGTGGGATGTTACCCCATTAACCGCGTTTTATGATTGGCTGTATATCAATGCCCTTAAGCTAAGAGAAGATTTGCATGAGGAGGTGATGCAATATCAGGCCTTTACCGATATAGAATTCAATCCCAAAAAGTCCATCCATTGCCCCGCTTATTCCTTAGCTATGTTTGCGGCTTTAAACAAACGCGGCCGCCTAGATAACGTTGAAGATCCTGTCACCTTTTATGAGCTATATAGTGAGTTTGACATTAGCAACACTCAGGATTTGTTAGAAGATGATTGGTTTTAGGGTCAATCTCAATCATCAGGTTAGTCTGTCATGACTGTGAGGGGCTTACCACAACGACATTGTCGAGCTCACGCCAGATGATGTCCACACTATCCGCTGCGGTTTCAACACATAATAGTATCAAATCCCACGCATCTGGCTCAACATTATAGACGAAGTTGGTCATGCCTAGGCCATAGTGATCATGAAAGCTGAGCAGGCTAGTAATAGCGCCTCCCAAAGCAATCGGTGAGCGGGTGAGGGCGCTGAACTTAACGCTTGGCTTCATGGTATCCCTCTCATTTTGGTCATTATGGATGTTTTGGCCATCTTGCGACTTATGTGATATTTGCTTCTCCAAGTACTCAGCCAATAAAAACGGCCACCAAACAAACTCATTACTGCCTAAGACCAAGATGCGTTTGGGCAACGGCTTGTCT
>JAUNVX010000136.1:5304-6624 GCA_030540615.1 Psychrobacter sp.
CCCAACAGCGGTCTCTGCCATACCGATGACAAGAATAGGCTCAGGCAGCTTATTTAATCCTGAGTGGTCAGGCAGCATGTTGGCCAAATCTGTAAAGGCACGGCGCATGGTGCTAGGGGCAACCGGTATATGTCGACCTAAGACTTTAGAGACGAATAAAAACGCCCGCTTTGGGTTAATACGTTGGGCAAAGCCAAGCAAATCATCAAGCTCATAAGGTTTACTTAAGCCAGCAGGACCACTGACATCGTTAATCTGATAAGTGAGGTCTAAGGTGCCTCTAGGTAGCGTTATAGTAGTGTGATGCGTGGCGGCATTGATAGAGGCATTACTAAGGCCAGTGTTACAGTCATTATTAGAGCCAGTGGTGGTGCAAGCATTGCTATTAGTCATAATATCGGGCGCTGTCAGCATAGTAAAAGATAGGGGTAAGTGGTCGGTTATATTGGGTCACTCGTCACTGATTTCTACCCCGTATTGCTCACAAAGGGTGCGTAGGTCGCCTTCAATATTCTGATGTTTGGGTATAAACTGCCATTGGTCCGCTCCCTGAGATGGATTATCCAAGCGGGCTAAGGTAAATAGTAATAGGCTTTTACCGGTTTTTTGACTGATATCAAAATCATCAGAGAAGAGGCATAAGTTAGTTTGCTGATTATCAATGGTTAATTGAACAATAGGCTGACGTGGGTCAGCGGTCATACTAGAGAGTTCACTCGATAGAGCAAACGCAATTTGTTGGATAACGGTTGGTTGAGCTCTTAAATCACAGCCAAATTCAGAGACTGAAGTGAGGTCATCAATTTGTTGGTCAAGGATGATGGAGCCATCTTCGCTATGAGTTTGACCATAGAATATCATGTCCTCATCGCCGCGCACTTTACCATTATTGGCTAATCTAAACAAAACCACATCGACACTCGGGGCGCTAGTAACTTGCACTTTGATAGCGGTCGCAGGAAAACAGTTGACGCTCGATTTTACACTTTCATTTTTATTCACTGGTAGATGGTTTTGAGTCTGAGTGTTCGGCTTGGCAGCAGTTGAAGCAGGGGTAGGCTGCGCTTTTTTTGTTTTAATTTTAATCAGTATTTTATTACTTTCACGGCGCATATCATAGAGACGCAAAGCTGTGATAAGGTCAGAGAACTTTTTGTAGCCGTATTTGTCCAGTTTTATATTCTCATGATGTTGGGTGATTTGACTGGCAATATAAGAGATATTTGACCAACCCTCAGCGGACTTGGGGTCTTCTTTTATCAGTTTATTTAAGACGCTAATTAAATGATTTTGGGTATGCAGTTGCTTGGTAGTCCAACG
>JAUNVX010000136.1:6724-7907 GCA_030540615.1 Psychrobacter sp.
TAAGCTTGTCTGACATTCAAATTCCTTAACGTGACTTTGTTCTTCGTCTAATTCATTGACTTAATTAAAGCTAACCCTGACATCCCACCAACCATAACGCCGTTCGGCTTTGCTTGCTCAACTGCGGTGTGGATAATGGTGTATTTGAGCGCAGCACCTGCGCAGCATTCGTTTGCACTGATTGATGATGTACCGAGGTATCTAGCATATTTACCCCAATACCAGCGCTGGTGAGTAACGCCGATAACAGCTGAGATTTCACTGCATAATTCATATTTTGAGCATGCTCATGATTAAGACTGGCGGTGACCATGCCCACCACTTCACCGCTAGGCAGCAATAATGGACTGCCACTAGAGCCAGGCTGAATAGGGGCGGTAAATTGTAAATAACGTATGTCATTGCCAAAGCCTGTCAGCCCAGAGATACAGCCTTGAGTGACCTGCAGTTGACTGCTCACGCCAGATAGAGGGAAGCCTAGCGTGGTCACCGTCTCACCCAAGATATCATATATGCCATGCGCCAAAGGTAGGTAGCAAGGTAAGGGGTCACTCACTTTGATAATCGCCGAGTCACTGCCGATATCGCTCATCACCACTTGCGCCTCTCGGTCAGGCTGACCTTGCTGGCGAATGCCAATGATGGCGGCCGACTCAACCACATGGTAGCAGGTGAGCAGGTGATAAGCGTCAATGGCAAAAGCAGTACCCGTCCAAGTCTCACCGGGTTGGACTTGCCGAGGCGGTCGATAGTCACTGCTGGGCTGACCTTGTCCCTGCTGCTGACTTTGAGCTTCTTGAATCAGCGCATGGACATTGGGCGGGCGAGTGTCAATGCTAATCTGCACGCGCTGCTCTAGGCTATCAAGCCCTTGCATGGAAGTCTCACCAAGCGCTCGACATTTAAACTGACCATTACGTTGGTAAATCTCTAATATGATAGCGGCTTTGACATGGCGCTCAGTGGCGCTAAATTCATAACCAATACTCTCATTAATGGTGAGGCTGACTTTATCCAGCTCCACCGCTGGCAAGTGGAGCGTTGGCTCATGATAGACATAAGCGATAAGTTGCAAGTAGCTTGCCCCTTGCTCATTAAATAACTTGGTTAGGTCAATCTGCCATTTGCTTGGCGACTCAGCGTTATCTAGCTGTGCCCAATCTTTTGGCTCATGGAGATAAGC
>JAUNVX010000137.1 GCA_030540615.1 Psychrobacter sp.
TATACCGAAGCCAGTCTGGTCAAAGAGCTTGAGAAAAAAGGCATTGGCCGTCCATCGACTTATGCTGCCATTATCTCGACCATTCAAGATCGCGGCTATGTTAAGTTAGAGAATAAGCGGTTATTTGCAGAAAAGATGGGTGATATCGTCACTGACCGTTTGACTGAAAGCTTCCCAGACCTTATGGATTATGCTTTTACCGCAGGACTTGAAGATAAATTAGATCATGTGGCTGAAGGTGAGCAAGATTGGAAAAACGTTTTAGATAACTTCTATGGCGACTTTAAGGTCAAGCTTGAGCATGCTAAAGACCAAGACGGCATGCGCCCTAATGACCCTACCGATGTGCCAGATGTACACTGTGACCTTTGTGAGAGACCGATGCAGCTACGCACGGGGTCGACAGGTGTGTTTTTGGGCTGTACCGGCTACAATCTGCCACCCAAAGAGCGCTGTAAAGGCACCAAAAACCTAATGCCTGTAGAGGCTTTTGCTAATTTAGATGATAGCGAGAGTGATGATGCCTCTGACGTCGAAGTCAAAGAGCTCATGGAGAAAAAACGCTGTCCTAAGTGCGAGACGGCGATGGATGGCTATATCGTTGATGGTGGTCTAAAGCTGCATATCTGCGGCAATAACCCAGACTGTGATGGCTATATCTTAGAAGAGGGCAAATTTGAGGTACCAGGGTCAGATGCTCCCACTATTGATTGCAACAAATGCGATGGTCAGATGGCGCTTAAGACCGGCCGATTTGGGCCATACTTTGCTTGTGACAAGTGCGATAATACCCGTAAAGTGCTCAAAAACGGTGAGCCTGCACCGCCACGAATGGACCCTATTGACCTGCCTGAGCTTCGGTCAGTGAAGCACGACGATCACTTTATTTTACGAGAGGGAGCGGCAGGGTTATTTTTGGCAGCGTCTCAGTTCCCTAAAGTGCGTGAGACTAGGGCGCCTAAGTTAAGTGAGCTTCGAGCCATTAAAGCTAAGCTTGATGATAAGTTTCAGTATTTGTTTAAAGGTCCAGATGAAGACCCAGATGGCAATGCCACGATTCTACGTTGGTCGCGTAAACAAAATGAGCAATATATCGGCTCAGAAAATGCCCAAACTGGCAAAGCCACGCGCTGGGGTATGTATTGGCGTAATGGTAAATGGGTCGAGGAATAGCGACAAAGCCCTTTAGCTTAGCAGTAGGTTAACTAAAAAGCCCACCATATCATTGGTGGGCTTTTTAGGTTTTATTCGTGTGGTTCAAAAGTGCAGCTTTTAAAAAACGCATTTAAAAAAGTCGTGTTTAAAAGATAGTTTTAATTCTTTTCAATAATACCGCAAGCAATACGGTCTCCTGACCCACCAGATGGCTGAGTGGTATAATCATCCGCACCCGCATGGACGATAAAGGCGCGGCGATAGACACTGTTAGGGCCTGCCATTGCCACTGATATTTTATTATTCACATAGTTAATGTGAGCAACGCCTTGACTATCTGCGGTCATATTAGGCAGGTCACCGGCATGACTGTCCGCGTTATCAGGATGACCATGTGGCTTATCTACAGGGTTAAAGTGACCCCCAGCTGCTTTACCCATATCATGACAGCTACCCGTTTCGTGAATGTGAAGCGCTACGGTCTTGCCAGCGGGCAATCCTGTTAAACGGCCATAAACTTGAACGCCGGTCTGAACAGGCCGCAGATATATCATTCCCAAATCACGGTTACTACCATCTGTGGTCATAAGAGAAGACTTTAAGACAGGCTGCGTTAAATAGTTAGCGGCATTTGAGTTATCAGGAGTACTTTGACAACCTGATAAAGTGGCAGTAGTGGCTGCTAATAATATAGTAACAAGTAATAAGTTTTTCATTCTGGTCTCCTAAGATAGGCTATTGCCAACTTATAAGGCTTTTAGTTTATGACGCTCTCAGTTTGAGTATAGCGGCCCTCTTGACCATACTTATTATCAGAAGCGCAACAATGAGTAACGATATGTAAGACTCCTTTTAAGAGATTAGCTGATAATTGTTTATTAATAGCTTAACAATTGCTTAATATAATATTACCCATTAAGGTGGTGATAAGGAATGAATTCAAGCAGAATAAAGCCTTTAAACGACCCAGATATGATGAATAGGGGGAGGACTAAGGTAGCTTTAACAGGCTTACTTGAAGAAGACGACTGGTTTAATTAAGAGAGCAGTTATTTTAGTCACTAGTTATTTTGGCCATTCCCCATTTTAAGCATATTATTTTAAGTCCATTATTTTAGGAGTTTTTATGACATCATTAACTAAAGTCGCAGGCACTATCACTTTGGCGTTAGGCCTGATGGGCACTGCCACCATGGGCGCACAAGCAGGCTCGCAAACAGGCAATCTACATTATACGGCAGACTGCGGGGTTAAAGAGCTGCGAATGAGTAAGGGCAGTTACGATATCAGCAGAGCTGGGGCTATCAAAGGCGATAGTTACTGCGAGTATCAGTTCTATGCCAAAAAAGGCCAAAGAGTCAGTGCCACCATTGTTGGCAGTAGTGATTTGTACCCCATACTTTATGGCACTGTCTCACCTGACTTAAGTAAAGATACGGTCATATTAGATAGTACGGGCGAGCACACCATTCGTGTCTTACAACCACGCAATCAAGCTCGTCAAGGCAACACGCCAAAGCCTTACTATCTGACGGTTACCATTAAATAGCCTTTGTTATAGAGCCTGTATCAAATAGGGCTATTAAATATTAATAATAAATAATGGCGTAGACTGGCATCCTTATAGGCTCACAATCAATAGTGCAATGCCAATAGGCCTCAGAGATTGGATGCCTGTCACAAACGTTTTCAGAATGACTAATTATCTGGAATATATCATAATCGTAGAAAATATTATTGGTTTAAAAACGTAGAAACGTCACTCATAAATCGCCTAACTGCTAAAGTTGATATTAAGGCTTATCAGGCGCTTCATTCTCCCAAATCAAAGTCTCCCCTGTATCGAGCTTTTGGGTCAACCAATAGGCGGTCTTATCCTTAGTTATGGTATTTGTTATAGTATCAGGTTCAGTAGGGGCAAGTGCTAGGGTCAATTGACTTTGGCTATTGAGTAAAGTGCCACTGACTTTCCCTTCGATAGACTCTAAAAGATTACTACAGCCCATAACGGTTTGGGGCGCTGAGCCGATAAGCAACCTTTGATCTGCCGTCAAGATATAGGGTCCACCGACGCCATTACAGCCCGTACTGAATCTCACATAAGATTGAGAAATATCTGTGCGAAAAAATGCGAGAATCGGTAAATCTTTATGATTCAATTCTGGAATAGGCTGGTGACGGCTGCTAAGAGCACGCTTAAGATGCCATTGATAGCGAGCTAACAGCTCCGAAGTTATAGGAATACCAGCAACAGGCTGAAGAGGTTTAAGTTGACCTTGCCAGACTAATATGGTGCCATCTTCCATCTTAATTTGTAGCTTTCGAGTTGAAGCCGCTGCAGGGCTCAA
Organism: Psychrobacter sp.; assembly: GCA_030540615.1. Classification (GTDB taxonomy): domain Bacteria; phylum Pseudomonadota; class Gammaproteobacteria; order Pseudomonadales; family Moraxellaceae; genus Psychrobacter. The sequence continues at coordinate 3,504 of JAUNVX010000137.1, forward strand.
ATCAAAATAAAATTGTTTGGAATACTCCGTGATAAACAAGCGTTGCAGATGGCTCTTTAAATCGGCTTTATCGGGGGAATTCAATGGGCTATTAGCCGTTGGATTATCACAGCTTGTGTGGGCAACTTCTGATACATAGTCAAAGCTATAAGAAAAAGGCGGCGGATAATAATTATTAACAGAGAGCCGATATTGCTGACAGCCATAATGGAGTAAAAAAGCACTAGGCTGAACCTCCATAATCAAAGGGTACTGAGCATTAATTATTGTCTTTATAAGGGCGTCATCAACCATCTTATGGTTTGGACTGCTGATGACTTTAGTAAGCTGCCACTGATACCTATTCAAAGTCGTTATCAGATTGCGCGAATCTGTTGGCAGCGGGTCTTTGGTTTGAGCTTTTATCGAAGCTATCTCATCTTTTACCGGAGGGGTAGGGACAGCGCCAATGTCTACAGGAGGCAGACGGTTAGTTTGACAACCTAGGAGTGAAATCGGGGCTAAAATACTGATGATAAGCAGCCGCGCAGATATATTTTTGATTTGAATCATAGGTCATTCTCTACCGTCAAATTATTCAACTATTAATTATTAATATAGCACCGTGGCTAAGATTTTCTAAGATAAATCTTCAGCTTTAGGTGGATTAATAATTTAATGGCGAGATTTTGATAGGCGAGGTATCTAGCTTGTTCTGGTGCTTAAGACCGTGGCATTCTTAATATAATAAAAAACCGCCCCAACAATTGGAGCGGTTCTTTAGTAATCTATCGTTTCAATCATTGGTCATAAAGACCAATTCAGCCCTGCATTAACTTCTTAGCGCCTTTTGTGATTTGGTAGTATCAACAGCGACTTTAGCAGGCTTAAGGGGCTTTGGCATCTTAACCAAGGCCACCTTTAGCACCTCTTCGATAGTAGCGACTGGCTGAATGATTAGACCCTCTTTGACATTGGCAGGGATATCGGCCAAATCGCGCTCGTTAGACTCAGGGATGAGCACATGCTTGATACCGCCGCGATGGGCTGCCAGCAGCTTTTCCTTGAGGCCACCAATACGTAAGACTTTACCTCGCAGCGTCACCTCACCCGTCATAGCGATGTCAGAGCGAATGGCAATACCTGTCATCGCAGACACCAACGCTGTGGTCAAGGCAATACCAGCAGACGGGCCATCTTTGGGCGTAGCGCCCTCTGGCATATGCACGTGCACATCCGTGGTTTTAAAGGTCTCATAATCAATACCTAATGAATCACCACGGGCCCGAACCACGCTCATCGCCGCCCGAATCGACTCTTTCATCACATCACCTAAGGAGCCCGTAAAGGCCAACTCGCCTTTGCCTTTCATCGTGACTGCTTCGATGGTGAGAAGCTCGCCACCGACTTGGGTCCAAGCTAGGCCAGTGATGCGGCCGATTTCAGGCTCTTGTTCAGCCAAGCCAAAGTCAAACTGATGCACGCCAAGATAGTCATTGATATTGTCTTCATTGACTCTGACGGTCTCACGTTCAGCCTTTTTCGGTGGCCGCGCGCCATGAGTCTCAACCGACTCACGAACGACCTTTCGGCAGATTTTATTGACCTCACGCTCAAGGTTACGAACGCCTGCTTCACGGGTATAGCGCTGAACGATGCTATGCAGCGCTTCAGGGACGATTTCAATCTCACCGTCTTTTAGGCCATTTTGTTTAATGGCTTTGGGCACCAGATATTTTTGGGCGATGTTGACCTTTTCTTCTTCGGTGTAGCCCGGCAAGCGAATCACTTCCATTCGGTCCAGCAGCGCAGGCGGGATGTCCATGCTATTGGCAGTACAGATAAACATCACCTGTGATAAGTCCAAATCAAGATCAAGATAATGATCGTTGAACTTATTGTTCTGCGAAGGGTCTAGCACCTCAAGTAGCGCAGAGGCTGGGTCGCCACGGAAGTCTTGTGCCATCTTGTCGATTTCATCGAGTAAGAATAGCGGGTTTTTGACCTCTACTTTGGCCAGTGATTGAACGATTTTGCCAGGCATAGCACCGATATAAGTACGGCGATGACCTCGAATCTCGGCCTCATCACGGACACCGCCTAGTGCCATGCGTATAAATTTACGACCCGTGGCGCGGGCGATTGACTCACCCAATGAGGTTTTGCCGACACCAGGAGGGCCAACCAAACATAGAATAGGGCCACGTAGCTTTTTCACTCGCGACTGAACCGCGAGATACTCTAAGATGCGGTCTTTGACATCTTGAAGGCCGTAATGGTCCTCATCAAGTACCGTTTTGGCTTTGTCTAAGTTAATAGAGACCTTGGTAGTGGTGTTCCAAGGGGTGTCTAATATCCACTCAAGGTAGTTGCGTACCACAGACGACTCGCTTGAAGCGGGTGGCATCATCTTAAGCTTTTTGAACTCTTGCTCGGCTTTTTTGCGAACATCCTCAGGCAAGTCCGCTTCTTGCAAGCGGTGCTCTAGCTCGTCAATGTCATCTTCACCATCAAACGCCCCATCGTTTAAATCTGATAGCTCGTTTTTGATGGCTTTCATCTTCTCATTTAAGAAGTACTCACGCTGGTTGTTCTCCATTTGCCGACGCACGGCTTCTTGGATATCTTGCTCGATACTTTGCTCAGCGCTTTGCTTGATAAGATAATCTGTCAAGGCATTGATATGGGCTTTTAAATCATCATTCTCAAGGAACGACTGCTTGATATCAAGCTCCATAGAGACGCGGGTTGAGATAAAGTAGACCAGCTCTAATAAGTCATCAATTCGGTCAGCGACACGGGTCAGCTCGCGCGAATTACGCAGACGAGCTTCGGCATAGTTTTCAAACAAACCAATCAAAGCCTTTCGAGTATTGGTCTGCTGCTCTTCAGTCATATCGACCTGAATGTCAGCGCGAGTAAAGTTGGCGGTTAGCAAGTCGCCATGATCTTGCAACTCATCGACACGGGCGCGGTGCTGGCCTTCTATCAATACCTTGATGCAGTTGTCATCGCTGTCGTGCGGCATGGTGCTGACGATGCGGCAAACGGTACCGAACTGATAAAGATTGTCTTGGTCAATATCTTCAGTCAGTGAGTCCTTTTGCGCCACGACCAACACCTGATCGTTGTACTCAGCTTGTGCCAACTCTAGCGCTTTGACAGAAGGGGCACGGCCGACAAAGAGGGCGATTTGCATATGCGGATAGACCACCACATCACGTAGCGCCAATAGCGGCAAGTGCGTATGCACAGGGGTCTCACGCTTGGTTTTGCTCTCAACGTCACCATCCGTATTTTGAGTGTCGGAATCCTCGGTATCGCTATCAGAGCCGGACTCGGTCAATTCGAGGTCTGTAGTGTCTGGTGCCATAGAGTCATTATCTAGTGCATTGCTATCAGTATCTGAGTTCTCAGTAGTTTGGTCATCAGTAACATTGTCATCAGTCACTGCGGTCTTGTCGTCTGCTTTTTTCTTACTCATAAATCTAATCCTTTACGGGTCGTGCAAATGGGGTAGGGCTATGGCTCAAGCGGTTGACATCAATAAGCGAGCCACTGTGGGTCAGAGAATCTCATGTAAATCTCAATTCTGACCTGATTAATAGATATCAAACTTGCATTAAGGGGTTTAGGTGAATAGTTAAAGGTCAGGGTGAAGCGTTTATAGTTGGAATAGTGAAAGCCTAATAGGGTAAATGGTGGTTCTCACAAAAATTACAAGGTTTTGATGGGCAGATGACAGAAAAACTGCGGTGGCTAACAGCTTAATAATAAGCTTAACATAACAAATTAGCGCAGAGCTAGGGTTCTCTTTGATGTCAAATCAGGTAGAATGGGCGGCCAAATTTGCTCTAGGCAAGCAAGTGCTTAGCTACTTTTAAAATGACCTTATTAATGATTGGGAAGATTAATGATGATTAATGCTGTACTGCTAGCCGTGGTGGTAATGCTCGGGCTGTCGCTAGCAAGAGTCCATGTGGTGCTCAGTCTACTCATTGGGGCGATAGTCGGTGGCCTAGTCGGTGGTCTGGGCCTTGACGCTACCCTAACAGCTTTTCAAGAAGGCATCAAAAACGGCGCTCAGATAGCTTTGTCGTATGCCATGCTCGGTGCCTTTGCAGTCGCCATTGCCCACTCAGGATTGCCGCAGACCATCGCTAGTAGCGTCATCCGCCGTATTGATGCTCAGCAGCTTCACACATCCGCTAATGGTTCTAATAATGGTTCTGCTATTAAAGGCGGCTCTGTAAAGTGGCTGTTGTTTGGCGGCTTGGTGCTGATGAGCTGCTTTAGCCAAAACCTCATTCCCATTCATA
>JAUNVX010000138.1 GCA_030540615.1 Psychrobacter sp.
TTGCCATGGAAAGTCGCTACTGCTTTTAATGGCATGCCTTCACGAGCCATATCTAAGGCAATTTTGCCACCGAAACAGAACCCAATCGCCCCAAGATTAGTGCCATCGACCGCCATCTGATCGCTAAAGTCATTTAGAATAAGCTGGCAGCGCGCCATAAGCGCATCTTGATCGGCCAGCATTTGCTCCATCCATTCATTGGCCTGCGCGGCATCGGTGGTCAGTTTGCCCTCGCCATAGACATCCATGGCCACTGCTGCAAAGCCTGCTTTGGCCAATCTTTCAGTGACCAGACGCGGATGCTCAACCACGCCCCACCACTCAGGAGCAACCAAGATACCGGCCACAGGGTGGTCATCGCTTGCACTCGCTGGTAGTGCCACGTAGCTTAGCAACTCGACCCCTTCTGCTGAGGTAGAGGATAGCTCATAAGTTTTAATAGTCATAATATTAGCTCCTTGGTTATTGATTATTGGTTGGTTGTTGGTGGGAGAGTATTAGTTTTGGGTACTCGGCTTAAAGTTATTCTATCTAAAGCTGTTTTATGTGATTTTAAGAGAGTTGATTACAAAGTATTTACTTCAGAGTTGTTTGGTTTAAGGGTGCTTACTTTAAAGGTCTTTGGTTTTAAGCAAACGAACACTGTTGCGATATTCATTTACCTTAACGCTCGTCTGCCACAAAAACAGCTATAATACTGTAACGGGTTTTGACACAAAGCTTACTGGTTTTTCACGCGATGCTGTTAGCATCATTACCTTTTAGTATTGATACTTTATTAGCCTGTTTACTTTTATACCATGGGTGCTTTTACAGTGTGGCTACTTTTCTAGCATGAACACTTTACTGATACCAAACCTATTGCCTCACGTGCCCCTAATCCTTATTCACTATCTCCTTAACGATGACCTTTCATGAATTTACTTAACTCAATAGTCAGCAAAATGAGCCTTAATAAGCCTATCATCAAGCCAAGCCCTATCGTCAAATCGCCGATTGTCTCTACCGAGGTCCGCGATCGATTTTGGCAGCGTTTTGCTTTAGAGGAGCTAACGGATGCTGAATGGGAATCGCTCTGTGATGGCTGTGGTGCCTGCTGTTTAGTCAAGTTTTTAGACGACCACGAAGACCAGACCGAGGTGGAATATACGGATGTGGCGTGTCGGCTTTTAGACTGCCAAACGGGCTACTGCTCAGATTATGCGAACCGCCAGAAGTTCGTGCCAGATTGCGTGTCGCTGACCCCCGATAAGCTGGTCGACATGATGTGGCTGCCGAGCAACTGCGCTTATAAGCGCTTGTATTTAGGTCAAGACTTGCCAGAGTGGCATTTGCTCATCACCAAAGATGCGGTGGCGACCCAGCATGGTATGCGCAAGGCAGGGGTAGGGGTGGCAGGGCGCTGCGTTAGTGAGGTCGGTATCAGTGAGGAGGAGCTTGAGGAGCGGGTGGTAACTTGGATTGAGGTTTAAAAATAAAGAAAGTTTAAAAATAAGCCATTGAATGGGTTAAAAAAAGCCAATTGACAAGATGTAAGGATATGCAAAACACAATGTTGAAGAGTATGTTGATTTTAGGCGCAGTAACGTTGCTAGCGAGTTGTGCCAATACCATACCTCCGGCGAATATAGCCGCTAACCATGATATAAGGTCAAGTCCGATGCGCTCTAGCGAAGCTGCCAAGGAGATAGTCAAGCGATATCCTACCACTCAAAGCGTAGGTTATAGTCTTGTCGATAATGCCATGGTCGTCTCCATCTATGTGCCTTCATATTCTGAACAGTATTTTCAGAAGGTAAAAACTGAGCTGACAGAGCTGGTCGGTCAACCCGTAAAGCTAGAGTTTATGACTAGCCCAATGCAATTACCGATACGTCTTCCTGAGTCCGAATGACCCAAACTATGATTTAAAGAAGACTGAGGTTAATCAAAAAATCTGAGCCGACATGAAGTCGAAAGAGTAGATTTCATCAGAGATATTAATGCCATCTTTGTGAAAGGTTCTTAGGAACGAATCACTTATTCTTCTCTAATTCTAGCCTCAGGCAATCCTTGCCGAATCAACTTTGAGTAAGCATCATCAGATTGATTGTCCTGCCGGGTCAGTTTGGCCACCACCTTAGGGTTGATATGGGACTGCTTATACCACTCTGCCATAGACCAATCAAGCTCATTGGGCAATAAGTGATTGTCATAGAGATAGTTGGGTAACCAACCAGACGCCCACACTCGGTAGTCCCACGGCAGGCTATCCCCACTGATAGGTCTCGCCATATAAAAGATAATATTGGTACAATTGCTGGTTAAGGTATTGTACCAAGCAGGGCGGGTTTGCAGCTCATCAGCGGCTTTTAGATACGACTCAAACATCGCCCGAAGCTGCCCTTTGGACAATCGGTCGATGGGGAAGAGATAGACTTGCTCACCACGAGCATTGCTACGAGTATAGAGGATATCGCGCTCCTCACTAGCAATCAGGCTCAGCTCATATTGCTTAAAAAACCCGCCAATCGCCGAAAAGTCCTCGCCTTGCTCTTTTCTAATCTCAAAAGAGAATGCAATGGGTCTGTCCCCCTCAATCTCAAAGCTCACCAAGGTATGGGCGATGATAGGCCCCATCCAGTAGCTATTGATGACATCGACCCCTTTTAATTGATTCAAATCCACTTGCCGTGATTGCCAATGCTCAACAGCATGATCCGCATCTTGCCAATCAAAATCCCGAACATGATGCAAGGTGACAATATTAGGATTTGCTGCATCACGCTCATAGCTTAAGATATGCGCCACTTCAGGCTTCCAGTCTCGATGGGTACTGGGGGTAAGAGAGACAAACCAAGCTAACCCTGTTAGCCAAACAACGAGATAACTGGCGCTGAGAATGGCTCGATGACGCTTTAGATGGGCTAACCTGTGCCAAGACAAGCCATGCCAAGATAACAGTAACGCTGTGATGAATGCGGCGAGGATGGTGATTAAAGTTAAGCACAAAATCAGATTGGATTTTAACTGATACCAGAGCGCAGCCATTAACCAAAGACCACTTAGTATAATCAGTATAGAAGCAACAATAGACCCCCATCTGCGGGCTCGACTGCGCTTAACCGCTGCCGATTGAGCTGAGCTTGAGGCGTGAGGCGGTAACGGAGACAGCGGCATAAAAGTGACTACTGATGTAGGGATAACCATCGACCATAACAAAGTTTAAGTCACAGTGGCAATACAAAGATGAACAAATTAGAACAAATTGGGTCAATTAGTCGTTGAATGTAGAATAATCATGGGATAAAGTGAGGTTAATTTGGTTATTAGAGAGGTTAAACTACCCCACCATGTCTGACGACACTTCTAGTTCCAGCTCAAGCAGTAGCTGGTCTATGCGCGGCTTAAAACGATGGTTAAAGGCTGCCCCTGAGACTCGTGATGAGCTCATCAAATTAGTCCAAGACTCCCACCAATTTTTAGAGCCTGATACCGTTGATATGTTAGAGGGCGTGCTAGATTTGCCTGCGACTCAGGTGCGCGAGATTATGACCCCGAGGCCTCAAGTCATTGGTATTCATGAGAGCGCCAGTCTCAGCGAGGTGATGGACATCATCCTTGAGACCACCCACTCACGCTATCCAGTCTTTGACAGTCATGATGACGATGCGGTGATTGGGATATTATTGGCCAAGGATTTGATTCCAAAGCTGGTACACATGATGCGCGGCAATGAAGAGGAGGTCGGTAGCACCCGCCTCAAAGACATCGTGCGTCAGCCGCTGTATATCAATGAGTCAGCGCGCTCTGATACTCTATTACGCTCTTTACAGCGCACCCAAGTGCATATGGCAATCGTCGTCGATGAGTTCGGCAACTTTGGCGGCGTGGTCACCATGGAGGATTTGCTAGAGGAAATCGTAGGGGATATCGTCGATGAGCATGATGACTTCGATGAAGACAGCGATATCAATAATATCATTCCGCATCCTGAAAAGCGCGGCAGTTGGCTGGTTCAGGCAGCCACCGTCATTGAGGACTGTAATGATGAGCTAGGGGCGCAGTTTGATGATACCGACGTCGATACCATGGGTGGTCTGGTGATGCAGGCCCTAGGCAATGTTGGCGATCTTGAAGGAGAGTCGGTCACTATTGATGATTGGCAAATTACCATCGTCAATGTGGAAGGGCGGTTTATTAAGACATTAGACCTTACTCCTATTGCTGCCGTACTTTAAAGTCGTCAAGCAGATAGGTTATCTAAAAGTTTAATAAAAACTCATTAAAGAGGCTAGTGGCATCGTCCGCTAGCCTTTCGTCTTTTCTAAGCCTTTTTTAGAGTTTTATTCAAGCCTTCAATCAGATAGGAAGGCTGAGCTTATTCAATCTAATTGATTTAACGCCAATATTAGTCAATCACCCCACAACACTGGTATGATATGCAGCATTGCCAAGGCGGTCGTTGCTGTCTTTGGCGACTGACTGTTGCTGCTGTCTATAATCACTCTGGCTATAGCTGCTCTAAAATGATTTCATCAGGCCCGAAGTCTTATGCGTCCTACCACCGATCATCTCCAAACTCGCTTAAACCGAACTAACCTTGAAGCTCAGGGCTTACCAGTGGGCTTGTCCGTCATTATTGCTTGGCTGGCTGGCGCGATGTTTATGCTGTCATTAGCCCCTTATGGTTACTGGATTTTAGCGATTATCTCGCCAGCCATGCTTTATGCGCTACTGCTGCCCAAAATGAGCAATAAGCGAGCCTTTATTATTGGTGAAGCTTATGGCATGGGACTTTGGTGCGTGGGCGGATTTTGGCTATACACCTCTATCCATGATTATGGCGATACGCCTGCTTGGCTAGGGCTGTTAGCGATAGCCGCTATGGGACTCGGCATGGGGCTGTTTCATGGATTTTTGGCGCTGGTGTTCAATCGATTCGTCGGTCGTCAGCCCTTTGCCTTTGCAGCGCTTTGGGTGGTTCAAGAGTGGCTTAAGACTTGGCTGTTTACGGGCTTTCCTTGGCTGTTCGTGGGCTACGCCTTCACCGAGCAGCATTGGTTGTCTTCGCTGGCGCCCGTCGCTGGTGTCTTCGCTGTCTCATTTGTCGCCGTATTATTGGCCGCAAGCTTGGTAGAAGCCGCGCGTCGCCGAGCTCAATATCTTATTGCTAGCGCTGCATTTTTGCTGTTAAGTGTCGCGCTTTGGCTGAGTCATCCTCAGTGGACCGTACCCAAAGGCACTCCCAATCTTAAAGTTTCACTGATTCAAGGCAATATCCCGCAAGACCTCAAATGGCTCACCGAATATCAGGTGGAGACCTTAAGAATCTATGCCAAGCTTAGCAGCACTGAGTGGGACCGCGACCTTGTCATGTGGCCTGAGTCCTCTATCCCCATGTTTCAAACTGAGGCATGGCCATTTATCAGCGAAATGGTCAAAGTTGCCAAAGACAATGGTGCTACTTGGGTCACGGGTATTCCCTACAAAGACGACGCAGCGTTTAACCCTGCTACTGACAAGTATCCCCCTTTTTATAACAGCGTGATTGCGCTAGGGGCTCAGGGCGAGGGACTCTATAAGAAGCAGCGTTTAGTGCCCTTTGGTGAGTATATTCCTTTTGAAGGGGCTCTAGATTTGTTCCCCAATCTCGCAGGCAGCCAGGATATCATGAGCTATAGCCGTGGTACGGCTGACCAAGCCCCACTTAAAGTTCGCGGTCATAATCTAGGCGCGGCCGTATGCTATGAGGTCGCCTATCCAGATACCACTCGCGAAAACGCCATGGGCACTGACTTTATGATGACCATTTCAAACGATGCTTGGTTTGGCACTTCAGCAGGGCCACTGCAGCATCTACAGATGGTACAAATGCGCGCTTTAGAGACGGGGCGCTGGTTTATGCGTGCTACCAATACTGGCGTAACGGCTATCATTGATGACCAAGGCCGAATCGTAGAGCGAGCGCCGCAGTTTAAGCGTTTGGTCCTACGCGGAGAAGTTCAAGCGCGAACGGGCACCACGCCCTTTATGCGCTTTGGCAACTGGCCGATTTTGGCACTGGTGAGTTTATTGCTACTGTTGAGCTTCGTCGGCAATAGGGCCACTCGTCAAGCGGCCAAACGGCGCTCAGCACCTACTTCACTGCGTTAAGTAAAAACTATCTGCTAACCAGTTTTAAGCCAATAAAGTCTGATAAAAACAGTCATTGACTATGAATTCCATTTAAAACTTAAGGGTTTTCACAAATCCGCAAAAATTGCGATATAATAAGCTAAAATTTAAATCCCTTATTGTAAGGTAGGTCACGTATGGACGATATTAGCCAAAACAAACCCATGAGAGAGTTTGCCTATTCTTTTATAGGCATTGGTATTTTCTTAGCGATGGTATTGCTCATCGCAATTTCTGCCTTTTTACGTCCAGCTGGCGAGCATATCACTGTTCAGCCAGTGGCTGAGGCCACAGAGGGCGCCCCTGCTGCCACGGCTACTACCGCAGAAGCTGAGCCTGCCGCTGCTGATACTGCTGCCGCCACAGATACCACGGCAGCGACTACTGCTGAAGCCCCGGCCCCGGCTGCTGACGCTGCTACTGAAACGGCACCTGCTACTGACGGCGCGGCAACGGTCACCGCCACAGACGGAACTGCCAGTGCTCAAGGTACTGTAGCGCCTGCTGCCGATACCGCTGCTAGCTCTGACGCTGCTACGGCTACTGCGCCCGCTACAACAGCTGCTACTGCTGCTAGCGATACTGCCACTGCCACAGCGCCTGCTGAGACGGCACCAGCCGCTCAGTAATGACAATAGCAATGCCACTGGTAATACTAACAGCATCATAGTCTTACACCATGGGCTAAAGAGCCAGTTGGCTAGTATGACCATGCTGCTTGTTTTAGACAGCGTTAAGGCTTCGTAAACGCTTTGAAGTCTTTTCTAATACCAAAACTCGCTCAGGCATCTGCTTGGGCGAGTTTTTTTGTCTTTTGTATTAACAGAAGCTAACCAGACAAATTTGCGTCAGTCCTAATTCCCCCAAACAACATTTCTACCCAAACCATTTTATTTTCATTAGTTATTACTACCCGTGCCACTAAACGTCCCACCCATCTGACGGCCCAATTGCCCAAAGATTTATAGGGCTTTTGTAGTGAAGCACTTTACAACCCCTCAAGGTAGTGGAACAATAACGCCCTTAATTTTTTATCTAGCCAGCCCAAGCTTATCTCATAGCATAAGTAAGCCTAGCCGATTCTAGTGGCACAGCCGCTGATGGGTTATCCACGACAAGGAGTTCATTATGAACACAGACTCGCAACGACTGTCAAAGGCAGACGTGGACGCACTTGACCACGCTTTTATGGGTCACCCCAAACCACTACGGTCTTTGTTTTTCACCGAGATGTGGGAACGCTTCTCTTACTACAGTATCCGTCCACTCTTAGTACTATTTATGGTGGCCACCGTCAGTAGTGGCGGCTTCGGCTTTGATGAGACCACGGCCTCTGCCATCTACGGTATCTTCGCCGGGTCCTTGTACCTAGCTGCCGTCCCAGGAGGCTGGCTCGCGGACAACTGGCTCGGTCAAGAGCGGGCGCTTTGGTGGGGCAGTGTCATCATTGCCCTCGGCCATTTATGTATTGCGCTATCGGCCATCTTTGGTATGACGCTGTTCTTTATGGGACTGGTCTGCATTGTCCTAGGCTCTGGCCTATTTAAGACCTGTATCTCAGTCATGGTCGGCGCGCTCTATCCCAAAGGTGACGTTCGCCG
>JAUNVX010000001.1:0-28522 GCA_030540615.1 Psychrobacter sp.
ATATTATGTGGACGCCGAGCGCTATGATGACACCATGCGCGTGTTGGGTAAGATGTTGGAGCATAGTGACGCTGATACTGACTTAACGCAGATAAAAAGCGTTATTCAATATGCCAATAGCCATCCTATTGACCATTCTAATGATTATCCTGCTAGCATTTATTCTATTAACCCGCCTATTCATACTCATGCCTCGATGCAAGATACTACCTCCAGTCATGGTGAGGATTACTAATGCCCCTTTAACTTAAGGAGGTCAATATCATTAGACAGTAGCCATATTACTGATTGAAGTAGATTAAAGACCTTATCCCTGATAGTTGTCTTTTGCCAATACTGCAAGCAAATTTCCCACTTTATCCAAGCACTCTTGATATTCAGCTTCGCAGTCTGAAGCAATGGTGATGCCGCCACCTGCCCAAAGCTTGACTTCCCCTTTAAGGTTGGCTTGAAGCGTTCGGATGAGCACGTTCCATTGTCCTGAACCATCAAAGTTCATATAGCCCATCGTACCGCAATAAGCGCCTCGGGGCCCTACTTCTAAATCACTAATAATCTCAATAGCACTTCTTTTTGGGGTTCCGGTGATAGAGCCTGCGGGCAAGCTGTCAAATAAAACCGTCAATGGATGAACGTCTGGTTCAATGGTGGCCGTGATGGTGCTGACCATATGGTGAACATTGCTAAAGCTTTCAATGGCAAATAGCTTAGGTACTTTTACGCTGCCAGTTTGCGCGTATTTCCCCAAATCATTGCGTAGTAAATCGACAATCATTACGTTTTCGCTTCTATCTTTTTCACTGGTCGCCAAATCAGCTTTTAATTGCTCATCTTCGCTCTCAGTCTGGCCACGAGGTCTTGTGCCTTTGATAGGCTTGGTTCGAATAAGAGTGTCACCTTGGTCTGTTTTTTCAAAGACATAAAATAGCTCAGGCGAGCAGCTTAGCAGTTCAAAATCGTTGAGCTGTAGATAGCCTGCAAACGGCGCGTTGGTATTGTCATGGAGAACTGGTAAATAATCGAGCAGGGTAGAGTGGTTATAAGTAGAAGGCAGTGAGCTATCATCCTTAAATGAGGCTTTAAAGGCAGACCTACTGCGGGTCGTGGGCAACACGCCTTGCCAAGGCTGGGTAAGGTTAATTTGATAACTGTTGCCTTGATATAAGTGCTGTTGGACTTGATTAAACGCTGCTTGATACTGATGGTATTGCCATTGACTGCTCAGCAGCAGTGGGATTTTAGGAGCTGGTGTTGAGGCAGAGTCAAGTTGCTGATTAAGACGATTGTCTAGCTGAGTTAGCACTTTGGTTAACTGGTCCACCAACGACTGCGGCGTATCAGACTGGTAATGCAACTGCCAACCAAAGTGGCAAGGCGTCAGATATAAATCATAATGACCCAAATAGGCACTAGGCTGCGAGGCAAGCGCTATCCCATGATGGGGGCTTAAGTGCTGCGCCGCTATATCGTACCCCACAAAGCCCATTAATCCATGATAATAATGCTGGACAGCACTAGAGGTTTCAGAAATATCAATAGGCTCAAAGGTAGAAGAAGGCTCAAAAGCAGTGACACTTTTAACCTTTTGGTATTTGGGTCGAGTCGATGCCTGATATAAAGCCATATAGTCAATAAGCTGAGCCAGCCATTGCTCAAAGTTGGCAACATTATGGGTTACCTTATAATGAGGCATTAGGGAGCACTCGACAATGCTGTCTGAGCTGTCATGGATGTTTGTGCTGTTGTAATGGTCACGGTTTTTTTGAATCACTTTAAAGTTAGTGCACTTGGTATCTGCTACCTTAGATAGCTCTTCATTATTTTTAACATCATTATTCTTAACGTCATTGTTCTTAGCGTCATTATTTCTATTGCGGTCATTATTATTAATAGGGTAGAGGGTCCAACTACTTCGGGGTAGCAGGCCAATGACAGGATGAGCATTGTTCTCAAGCCAACATAGCTGAGCAGAGTCGGGCTCTCCTTCTATTAACGCTTCTATTAAAATGTCTGATAATAACGGCAACAGCTGATGGGCAGCGAGCCCTGCAAAATGCCATTGATAAGTGTTATCATTTGGCTTTGTGCATGGCTCATGGGATTTTTTCTGAGCTTGAACTTCATGTTCATCATTAGGCAGCGAAGGTTGGAAGGGGCGCTTTACATCACTCATTTACCATTAAGCCTTAAGTTAGTTTTTATAGGGATTGTTAAAATGATGAATAATTGGACTATATTGCAGCGTTATAGGGATGATTATGAAGGTAGTCGGTTTATTCTGGGTATTAACTAAAGAGGCAGCCATGCTATAGCGTTCAGCGCTTGATTTTGATACAAAGTTAACAACAGTGATAACATTGTTTGCACTGACACCCTTACTCAGCAGCCACTATTATAAGGGTGTCATTATCCTATATTATTGCCAAAGTTACGGCTTATTATGCTTTAGCTTTTTATCTCAATAATCAAATAACTTTTTATCCCCATAACAAAGGACGACATTATGGCCAAACGTAGCGCAGTATCACAAGGGTTAGGAGTGGCTGGAAAAATCACTCGCAATAATTTAGAGCGTTTAGGCGCTTTTATTGATAGCGTCAATGCCAAATCTGGCAAGCCACAGCGCTTTAATGCGGTAGATATCGAAGCCGAAGCCGACAAGCAAGACCTATTTCGAGAGCAGACGCTCAAAGCTTCTCAGCAGCTTTTAGGGCCTCGATTTGCGACTTATGGCAAATATGCCAAAAAGGTCGTGCCTGATAGTATGTTCCAAAAATTCACCGACAGTGCCTTTGCTCAAGTGGCCAAGCTTGCCGCGACTTGGAGTCAAATTGACTTACCCGATGAAAATCGCCTAGGCGGGATTAAGTCGCTAGATGACTCAGAGCGATATGCGTTAGCCACTGACATAGCCAATCAAAATCGTGCCTTGGCGACATTAGGCGGCGTGACGGGCTTGGCAGGATTGCCTGGTATGCTCGCTGACACGCTTTGGTTGTTATTGGTTTCGCTTAGAACGATTTATCAAACGGCCGCTATCTATGATCAGCCGTTGACGGGTAAGCAAGGGGTCAAGATTGCTTATGGTCTGCTCGCTAGCGCTGATCTTAGCAAGATGCAAGAGAAGCAAGCGCTATTAGCAGGGCTTGGCGTGGCTAAGGGTTTGATTGCAAATGCAGACAATCAAGGCCTTCGTAATGAGCTCAAAAATGTTGGCGTCAGCAATCAAAACGTGAGCTACTATGCCGAACAAATTGACAAGATTGCAGAACAGTTCAATGTTGATCTCGATGGTCTCAATCTAGGTTGGCTCACTAAGTTGCTGCCAGTCACTTCTGTCGCTATCGGCATGCATTATAACAGCCATCTCATTGATGAGGTCATTGGGGTGACCCAAGCGACTTTTGCCCCTGAGCCTAAGCTTGCCAATCGCTTATTACCCAATCGCTCTGATAAGGCTGATGGCTCTAAGAGCAGTGCTGATTCTAAGGCCAATGATAAAGCTGATAATAAGTCTGAAGCTTCAAAAGACGATAACAAAGCGACTGATACTCAAGCCAAAGCAGCCAAAGCCAATGCCGATGACAAGCAAAACGATGCAGCGGATAAGTCTTCCTCAAAGGATGATAAGTCAAAAGATAATAAGTAGGCATTAAAGATAATCTGGGGCAATTTTTAACCAAAGAGCGTATGGCGCAAAGAGTCATTTTGACTACGGCATAAATGATTTTAAAAGTAAAGTCATAAAGTTGCTTTTAGGTTGAAATATTGCTCACTTATCTTTATAATATACTGTCCTAAAAATGGGCGCGCTAAAATAGGCAGGATTTGGTTCTGTTTTAGTAGTGATTGACTCAATCACCGCCCATTTTTTTGTTTTAAATGAACGGGAGAAGGATGCCTTATGGCAACAACTAACCAATTGATTCGTAAGGGTCGCAAAACCATCAAGGAAAAGTCAAAAGTTCCTGCGTTGCAAGCGTGCCCACAGCGCCGTGGTGTATGTACTCGTGTATATACAACTACCCCTAAAAAACCTAACTCAGCCATGCGTAAAGTCTGCCGTGTTCGTCTAACGTCAGGTTTTGAAGTATCAAGCTATATCGGCGGTGAAGGTCATAACTTACAAGAGCATAGCGTGGTATTAATCCGCGGTGGTCGTGTAAAAGATCTTCCTGGTGTGCGTTATCACACTGTCCGCGGCGCGCTTGACTGTGCTGGCGTTAAAGACCGTAAGCAAGGTCGCTCTAAATATGGTGCGAAAAAACCTAAAGTATAAGCTTTAGACTCTCTCATCTCATTATTCACTATGCATAGGATAGGTATTGTCGCTTAGTCATTACTACTTAGTTAGTTCTAAATACTAAATGAATTATCGTACAATATACCGCTATGCAGTAAGGCTGGCTGGTAGCAGACCCATAACGATATTAGTGTAAAGCTCTTTAATATCACGATGCTATGAATGCCAGACAATCCTGAAGACAAGGAAATTTATTATGCCAAGACGTCGCGTCGTCGCTGCCCGAGAAATCCTACCAGATCCAAAATTTGGTAGCCAAACCATCGCAAAATTCATCAATCACGTGATGAGCCATGGCAAAAAATCTACTGCTGAGCGCATTGTATATGGTGCTCTTGAAACAGTTGCTGAAAAACGCAATATCGAGAACCCAGTAGAGTTTTTTGAAGAAGTTCTAGAAAACGTTCGCCCAATGGTAGAAGTGAAAGCTCGCCGCGTAGGTGGTGCTACTTATCAAGTGCCTATGGAAGTACGCCCCTCCCGTCGTACTGCCCTAGCCATGCGCTGGTTAGCTGAAGCTGCCTCTAAGCGTTCTGAGAAGTCAATGGCTCTTCGTCTTGCAGGCGAATTGTCAGATGCTGCAGACGGCAAAGGTAATGCCATGAAAAAGCGTGACGAAGTTCACCGTATGGCTGATGCCAACAAAGCTTTCTCACATTATCGTTTCTAAGATAGTCCTTTTACGATTGTCCCTTGAATCATTTTAGGGCTCGTTTATAGAGATAGTTTTAAAGCAGTTATTTGAGAATAGTTAGTAGATTAAAAATTTGGTTAATTAAGTATTATGGTCATAAAGTTTCCGAATATTTTAATTAACCAATGGATAATTTTAACGCTAGACTGTATTTAATATCCGTTATTAGTGGCTTAAGGGTCACTAATAACCCCAAATTTATTAAGACTTAATTGTCCTAAGCTTTACGAATTATAACGTTGAAAACTATAGAAAGATATGTCAGTTATTTTGAGCTATCTTGAAATTGAATCAAATCCAATGTCAGTCACCATGACGAATTATCAATGCCTATTTAGTAGTGTTATTCAATAATAATCCGTCATAAAAGTGTCATTACAATCTATTATTCTGACAGTCCCATTTGACTTCTATCCTCAAGCTCATAGCCAATCATTTTTTAGTTACCTTTATAGGTATCTATCTAAATGACCTCTAATTTTCAACGCAGATAATACAAACAACAAGATATTCCATTAGGAAAACATTATGGCTCGTGCAACCCCCCTCAATCGTTATCGCAATATTGGTATTTCGGCTCACATTGATGCAGGTAAGACCACTACTACTGAACGCGTACTGTTTTATACCGGCGTTAGCCACAAGATTGGTGAAGTTCATGATGGCGCGGCTACCATGGACTTTATGGAGCAAGAACAAGAGCGTGGTATTACTATCGCTTCTGCTGCGACGACTTGTTTCTGGAAAGGAATGGCTAAGCAGTTCCCAGAACATCGCATTAATATTATCGATACCCCAGGCCACGTTGACTTCACGATTGAAGTTGAACGTTCTATGCGTGTTCTAGATGCAGCTTGCATGGTGTACTGTGCTGTGGGCGGCGTTCAGCCTCAGTCTGAGACTGTTTGGCGTCAAGCGAACAAGTACAAAGTACCTCGTCTTGCCTTCGTCAACAAAATGGACCGCGTAGGGTCAGACTTTTACCGTGTTATGGATCAAATCAAAACACGTCTAGGTGGTAACCCTATCCCAGTCGTTATCCCAATTGGTAGTGAAGACACCTTCGAAGGTGTAATCGACCTAGTTAGTATGAAAGCTATCTATTGGGACGAAGCGTCTCAAGGTATGGAATTTGAAGAGCGTGAGATTCCAGAAGAGCTATTAGAAAAAGCCAAAGAATACCGCAGTATGTTGGTTGAAGTAGCTGCTGAAGCTAACGAAGATCTCATGAATGCTTATTTAGAAGGCGAAGAGCTGACTGAAGATCAAATCCATGCCGCCATTCGTGAGCGTACTATTGCTAACGAAATCATTCCTATGCTTTGTGGTACTGCCTTCAAAAATAAGGGCGTTCAGAAAATGCTAGATGCGGTTATCCGTTATTTACCAAGCCCTGAAGAAGTGCCTGCTATCCGTGGTATTTTGGATGATAAGGAAGAGTCTGAAGGAAGTCGTGTGGCTTCTGATGACGCTCCGTTCGCAGCCCTAGCGTTCAAAATCATGAATGACAAATACGTGGGTAACTTAACGTTCGTTCGTGTTTACTCGGGTGTCCTAACGCAAGGCACCAGCGTTTATAACCCAGTTAAAATGAAGCGTGAGCGCGTTGGTCGTATCGTTCAGATGATGGCTGATTCACAACAGGAATTGACCGAGATTCGCGCTGGTGATATCGCCGCTTTAGTGGGCATGAAAGATGTGACCACTGGTGATACCCTTTGTGATGAAAATAATGTCATCACCTTAGAGCGTATGGAGTTCCCGGACCCAGTTATCTCTTTGGCCGTTGAACCAAAAACCAAAGCTGACCAAGAAAAAATGTCAATCGCTCTTGGACGTTTGGCAAAAGAAGACCCATCATTCCGTGTTCATACCGATGAAGAGTCTGGTCAGACGATCATCAGTGGCATGGGTGAGCTTCATCTTGAGATTCTAGTCGACCGTATGAAGCGTGAGTTCCAAGTTGACGCTAATATTGGTCAGCCTCAGGTTGCTTATCGCGAAACTATCCGTTCGTCAGTTGAGCAAGAAGGCAAGTTTGTTCGTCAGACAGGTGGCCGTGGTAAGTTTGGTCATGTTTGGATTCGTCTTGAGCCGCTTGATCCAGCGGGTCCAGTTGAATATGAGTTTGAAGAGAAAGTTGTCGGCGGTGTGGTCCCTAAAGAGTTCCATGGTGCGGTTGACAAAGGTATCCAAGAGCGCATGAAAAATGGTGTTCTAGCAGGATATCCAGTGGTCGGTATTAAGGCGACCTTGTATGATGGCTCTTATCATGACGTTGACTCGGATGAGTTGTCATTTAAGATGGCAGGTTCTATTGCTTTCAAAAAAGGTTTCTTAGCGGCTAATCCTACGCTGCTTGAACCTATCATGAAAGTAGAAGTAGAGACGCCAGAAGACTATATGGGCGACATCATGGGCGATTTAAACCGTCGCCGTGGTATGGTTCAAGGTATGGAAGACTTACCTGGCGGTACCAAACAAATCCGTGCTGAAGTACCACTAGCAGAGATGTTTGGTTATGCGACTAACGTTCGCTCAATGTCTCAGGGCCGCGCTACTTACTCAATGGAGTTCCAAAAGTACGCGGAAGTGCCTAAGTCAGTATCAGAGACCATCATCGCTAAATTTAACTCTAAAGATGATGACGAGTAATTTTAGTTATTAGTTTTTATTGACTTAATGTAACAGCAAGCTGTCATAGTGCTATAAAAAGCGATAAGCTTAATTAAAATTAGTGATTATCAAGCAAAGCTTGCGTTGATAACTTGTTAAAACACTTGTTATTGACGCTAATTTACTTATAATATTTGACAGTTTGCAGTTGCAATAATGTATGACCCTATTTATCTTTAACCCATTATCTTAAATTGGTCTGTCTTTTTAATATCTGCACAATTCTATTTTGAGCAGTTGTGATTTAAAGAGTCGTTAAGACCACTGATAACAAGAGGAAACACCCATGGCAAAGGCCAAGTTTGAACGTAACAAACTCCACGTCAACGTCGGAACAATCGGACACGTTGACCATGGTAAAACCACACTAACAGCGGCTATCGCGACGGTTGCCTCAAAGCATTTTGGCGGCGAAGCCAAAGACTATGCGTCAATTGACTCAGCCCCAGAAGAAAAAGCTCGTGGTATCACCATCAACACCTCACACATCGAGTATGACACCGCTGACCGTCACTATGCTCACGTTGATTGCCCAGGTCACGCTGACTATGTTAAAAACATGATCACTGGTGCGGCTCAGATGGACGGCGCAATCCTAGTCGTATCAGCGACTGATGGCCCAATGCCACAAACACGTGAACACATCCTACTATCACGTCAGGTAGGTGTACCATACATCATGGTCTTCATGAACAAATGTGACATGGTAGATGACGAAGAGCTACTAGAGCTAGTTGAAATGGAAGTTCGTGAACTTCTATCTGACTACGACTTCCCAGGTGATGACACCCCAATCATCAAAGGTTCTGCTCTTGAAGCCCTAAACGGCAAAGAAGGCCCATATGGTGAGCCTGCGGTACTAGAGCTACTAACCACTCTAGACACTTACATCCCAGAGCCTGAGCGTGCTATCGACAAGCCATTCCTAATGCCTATCGAAGACGTATTCTCAATCTCAGGTCGTGGTACAGTGGTAACAGGCCGTGTTGAGTCTGGTATCGTGAAAGTTGGCGACGAGATTGAAATCGTTGGTATCCGCGACACTCAAAAAACCACTTGTACTGGTATTGAGATGTTCCGTAAATTACTAGACGAAGGCCGTGCTGGCGAAAACTGTGGTGTACTACTTCGTGGTACTAAGCGTGAAGACGTTCAACGTGGTCAAGTACTAGCTAAGCCAGGTTCAATCACGCCTCACACCAAGTTTGACGCTGAAGTATACGTACTAAGCAAAGAAGAGGGTGGTCGTCACACACCATTCCTAAACGGCTATCGTCCACAGTTCTACTTCCGTACCACTGACGTAACTGGCGCAATCCAATTACAAGACGGTACTGAAATGGTTATGCCAGGCGACAACGTTGAGATGAGCGTAGAGCTAATCCACCCAATCGCTATGGACAAAGGTCTTCGCTTCGCTATTCGTGAAGGCGGCCGTACGGTAGGCGCTGGTGTTGTTGCGACTGTTCGTGACTAGTTTTTAAGTGATGAGCGCTTTGATTGTCATTAAGTTGATGGTTAAAGCGGCTAAAAAACCGTTCTCTTTGAGGGCGGTTTTTTTTGCTAAAATTTTATGCTGCCACTGATATTAACGTGGATACTGAGGCGGATAATATGAAACATCAGAACAAATAAACTATAATCCTCGTTGATTCTAATGACTTTTGACTGCTAATAATCTCGAGTCCATTCAAAATTGACAAAAAAGAATTAGTAAAACTTGCAATCTAGCTGAAAACTTGTATAATTATCAGCCTTAATACCTATAGGCGATTGGCTCAATTGGTAGAGCATCGGTCTCCAAAACCGAGGGTTGTAGGTTCGAGTCCTACATCGCCTGCCACTTATATTAGTTGCTTGGCTTATATGAGTTGATTGAATCAGTCAGTTGATTGACTTAGATTAATTCATCAGTGAGACACCGTTAGTTTTCTAATTCAGTTAAATAAAACTGAGGCTAGTAATCAAAGCTAGGTGATTCAAAGACCGATATCAAGAATGTCGGTTTTTTTTAAGTTTGAAAGTTAGTATTTAGGCAATAGACTGCCTGATTGACAATATTTTAGTTTGATAACATCTTAATAGCTATTTTCTTTAAGGTCTTCCATCCTCTCCCAAGCGAGTTCTCTATGAGCAACAATCAAGATAACCTCGATACTAAGTTATCTGATGCTAAGGCGAAGGCAGGGAGCTTGCTGAGCAAAAGAAAGACCCCCATATCAGATACTAGCGTTGTCGAAGTCGCCAAGACAGGATCGGCCAAAGATGCCATCTTATGGCTATTGGCGGTTGCTGCCTTAATCGCTGCAACTTTAGTTAATCAGTATTTGCCAGGATATTGGCAACCAGCTAACGATGTTTGGGTCCGAATTGGGCTCATTGTTGGCTTGGTTATTTTAGCTTTAATTTGTTTGGCATTAACCCATCAAGGTAGTGCCTTTAAGATATTGCTTAAAGACGCCGCTACTGAGCTTAGACGAGTTACTTGGCCAAGTAAACAAGAGACAGTAACCAACACTTGGCAAGTTATAGTAGTGATTGCTATCGTTGGGTTCATTGTTTGGATATTAGATAACCTTGCCAATTGGTTTGTTGGGTTATTCTTGGGTTAATTCGTTTAGTTACTTATCTTTTTAGGAGCGTCACATGCGTTGGTATATTGTCCAAGCGTTTTCTGGATATGAAAAACAAGTGCAGCGCTCATTGACTGAGCGTATTAATCGTAGCGATTTTGCAGAATCATTCGGTGAAGTATTGGTCCCGACTGAAGAAGTCGTTGAAATGAAAGACGGCAAAAAGCGTAAAAGTGAGCGCAAGTTTTTCCCAGGCTACGTCCTTATCCAGATGGAAATGAATGATGATACTTGGCACATCGTCAATGAATGTCCCCGTATTATGGGCTTTATTGGCGGTACACCAGAGAATCCAGCACCCATTACGCAAGTAGAAGCTGACCGAATTTTAAATAGACTTAAACAATCAGAAGCCGTGCCACGTCCTAAGACTCTATTTGAGCCAGGTGAAGAGTTACTGGTTATCGATGGTCCGTTTATGGACTTTAAAGGACTGGTCGAAAAGGTTGATTACGAAAAATCTAAGCTTCAATTGACGGTTAACGTATTTAATAGACCCACTCAGGTCGAACTAGAGTTTAGTAAAGTCGAAAAAATCGATTAATACTAAACATTTTTGAACCGGGGAGCTTTCGTTATCTGTTAAATAAAGATAACTGGCGTTATTACCCATCAAGGAGACAATCATGGCTAAGAAGATTGATGGCTACATCAAACTACAAGTGCCCGCTGGTAAGGCAAATCCGTCACCACCAATTGGTCCTGCATTGGGTCAAAAAGGGGTGAACATCATGGCATTCTGTAAAGAGTTCAATGCAGCAACGGCTAGCATGGAACCTGGACTGCCTATCCCAACTGAAATTACAGTCTTTGCTGATAAGTCGTTTACCTTCATCATGAAGTCGCCTCCAGCGGCTTACTTGCTTCGCAAGGCTGCTGGTATCGCTAAAGGTTCAGGTACTCCTAATTCTGCTAAAGTCGGTAAAGTGACTCGTGCGCAGTTAGAAGATATCGTTAAGACTAAAGACAAAGATTTGACTGCTGCTGATATAGACGCAGCTGTTCGTACCATCGCTGGTACCGCTCGTTCAATGGGCATTACCGTGGAGGGTGTGTAAATGGCTAAGCTAACCAAGCGTCAAAAACAAATTCAAGAGCGTATTGAGCACGAAAAGCTTTATACGATTGAAGAAGCGGTTGCCATCTTAAATGAGATTCCACCTGCTAAATTCAAAGAGTCTATTGATATCGCAATCAACCTAGGCGTTGACCCGCGTAAATCTGACCAAGTGGTGCGTGGTGCTACTAACCTTCCTGCGGGAACTGGTAAAACCAAACGCGTTGCTGTATTTGCTCAAGGCGCAGCGGCCGAAGCGGCTAAAGAAGCCGGTGCTGATATCGTTGGTATGGATGACTTAGCAGAACAAATCAAAGCGGGTAACATGGACTTTGACGTTGTTATTGCGGCTCCAGACGCTATGCGTGTGGTAGGTCAGTTAGGTACTATCCTAGGCCCACGTGGTCTAATGCCTAACCCTAAAGTCGGTACAGTGACGCCAAACGTAGCAGAAGCTGTTGCTAATACTAAAGCGGGTCAGGCAACTTATCGCGTTGACAAGGCTGGTATTATTCACACGACTATAGGTCAAGTGGGCTTTACTGCTGAGCAAATTATGCAAAACGCTCAAGCTTTGCTAGCCGATATCAAACGTGCTAAACCTGCTACTTCTAA
Organism: Psychrobacter sp.; assembly: GCA_030540615.1. Classification (GTDB taxonomy): domain Bacteria; phylum Pseudomonadota; class Gammaproteobacteria; order Pseudomonadales; family Moraxellaceae; genus Psychrobacter. The sequence continues at coordinate 11,979 of JAUNVX010000001.1, forward strand.
AGGTGTTTATATCAAGAAGATTACGCTATCTAGTACGATGGGTCCTGGTATCGCTATCGATCCACTACCACATCGTATGGCTAAATAATTACTCTGTTATATTTAGACGTTTATGAGTTAAACAATTGGTTTGTAAGAATTAGGTCAGCGCAGTAGGGTAAGGATTGATTAAGTTTTGATTGATGCTTATTGAAAGCTGCGCTGTCTAAGACCGTAGGTAAGAGTAAGGGTCATGCTAGAAGTTACGCCAGTATCAGTAACTGCCATACAAGCAATTGGATGAATAGCGCTGAGCTTAGCTTTTTTAATTGATTGAGATGGTTTTTAGCTGTCAAGGCTTATAACTATCAAAGTCGGCCTACGCAGACGGTGACCCATCAAAGTTTCGACATGAGAATTGGTGATTAAGTTAAAGTGCCAAATTCAACGTCATTCTGATAATGGTGCCGTAATTAGTCGCTATTGGTCAAATTTTGATCGATAGTATGTCGTATCAAGTCGGTTGAATCATTGTAGGTAATATACAGTGGGTCAATCGATAAGATTAAGGAGTCAACTAATGGCATTAACGCTAGAACAGAAACAAAAAGTTGTGGCTGAAGTGTCTGAAGTTGCTGCTAAGGCATACTCAATAGTTGCTGCCGATTATCACGGCATGGAAGTATCTCATATGACTGAGTTACGCAACCGTGCCCGTGACAAAAACGTGGTTTTGAAAGTGGTAAAAAATACCCTTGCAAAACGTGCTTTTGAAGGTACGCAATTTGAGTGTATGTCAGACAGTATGACTGGTCCATTACTATTGGCTTTTTCAATGGAAGATTTGGGCTCTGCTGCTAGAGTTGTTTACGAATTTAGCAAAGAGAACAAAGCCCTTGAAACCAAATTGGTCTCAGTTGGTGGTGAATTATTTGGTCCTAATGAGCTTGAGCGTGTCTCAAAGCTACCTACAAGAGACGAAGCATTGTCTATCTTGATGGCGACCATCAAAGCACCAGTGACCAAGCTTGCTCAGACTTTAAACGAAGTCCCAAGCAAGTTTGTCCGCACTGTAGCAGCAATCAAAGACGCAAAAGACGCGGCTTAATCGCGAATTTAACTTTGATAAGACTGATGGAATGCGCCTAATTTATAGGTCAAACATTGGTTTTATTTTACTTACTTAATATCAGATAACGGAGATCTCTCATGGCACTATCTAAAGATGATGTGTTAAACGCAATCGCTGAAATGTCAGTCATGGATATCGTTGAGTTAATCAGCGCTATGGAAGAAAAATTTGGCGTAACTGCTGCTGTTGCTGCTGCCGCTCCTGCTGCCGCTGCCGCCGCTGGTCCAGCTGCTGAAGAAAAAGACGAATTTGACGTTATTCTTGCTGGCTTCGGCGACAAGAAAGTTGGCGTTATTAAAGCGGTTCGTGAAGCTACTGGCCTTGGCCTTAAAGAAGCGAAAGAATTGGTTGAAGGCGCTCCAGCCCCAATCAAAGAAGGCGCTAACAAGGTTGAAGCAGAAGAGCTTAAGAAAAAGCTTGAAGAAGCAGGCGCTACTGTCGAACTTAAATAGTTCTGATTGCGCTTTAAAAAAGTCAGCGGTGTCTTGCATCGCTGGCTTTTTTTTGTTATTATTACGGGCTTGACCTTTTGTGTCTATATATGTCTGCTGGCTAAATAGCCAATCTATTCTTTAACCATCGATTAGAGGCTGGCTGCACCACAAAGTAGATACTCCTCAAAAGGACAGACGATATACATGCTCGTATTCACGCTCATTACTATAAGAAAATAATGCTCAGCTAAACGCCAATAGGTGTTTGGCGATTTTTTGTGTCTGAGATTTTTATGGATGATGGTGTGTGGTCTCCAAGATAAAATTTTAAGGGTGATGTCTACTTGGTTTGGCCTAAGCTTACTCAGTTTATCGGTCATGATGTTAGGCAATATTATAGCTGGTAAGATTAATCTATAATTCCCTCAATAAATTCATAATAAGTTATTTAATTTCTAATACTCAACGCTCTATTCATCGTTTGAGTGATTAGCTGACGATAATAATTGCGTTTATTGATATGATTTTGTTGATTTTTTGTAAAAATTCTCATCTATCGTTAAGTTGGTTATTGGCTAACTTTCATTGCTTATTTAATAGTAATTTCGTCCCGTTGTTTTAATCAAGATTGACGACAACGATTTCAACTTTCCCGTCTACTGTAAGGACTCTCAATGGCATATTCCTATACTGAAAAAAAGCGTATTCGCAAAAGCTTTGCCCAGTTGCCCACTGTGATGGACATTCCCTATCTTTTGGCCATTCAGGTGGACTCTTACCAGCAATTTTTGCAAGAGCACAAAAAGCCAAAATCGCGCGATAACACTGGCTTGCAAGCTGCTTTTTCGTCTATTTTTCCTATTGAAAGTCATTCGGGGAATGCAGAGCTTCAATTTGTCGAGTATTACCTAGGCACGCCTGAGTTTGATGAGCGTGAATGTATTTTACGTGGTTCGACCTTTGCAGCACCAATGCGCGTCAAAATCCGCTTGATTATTAAAGATAAAGACAGCAAATATAAAGATAGCAAAGCGGCGATCAAAGATATCCGTGAACAAAGTGTCTATATGGGCGAGATGCCTTTGATGACCAATAACGGTACTTTCATTATCAATGGTACTGAGCGGGTAATCGTTTCACAGTTGCATCGTTCGCCAGGTGTGTTCTTTGACCATGATAAAGGCAAGTCTCACTCTAGTGGTAAAGTGCTTTATAACGCCCGAATTATCCCTTACCGTGGCTCATGGCTTGACTTTGAATTTGATGCCAAAGACTTAGTTTTTGCTCGAATTGACCGTCGCCGTAAACTGTTGGCATCAATTATCCTGCGCGCTCTTGGTCTTAGTACCAGCGAAATCTTAGACATCTTCTTTGATAAAGTAAAAGTATACACAGGTGAAGAGCAGTTTGAGATTGACTTGGTCGCTGACCGTCTTCGTGGTGAGATGGCACAGTTTGATATTGTCTCTCCAGAAGGTGAAGTGCTCGTTGAGCAAGGCAAACGTATTAACGCTCGCCGCATTCGCCAGATTGAAGAAGCCGGAATGACCAAGCTTGCCGTACCGGATGAGTATTTGTACGAACGTATTTTAGCCGAAGACATCATCGTCGATGATGAGGTTATCGCAGCGGCCAATACGCTAGTGGATAATGAGCTACTCATTAAGCTTAGTGAACATGAGATTAAAGAGTTCAGTATTCTATTCACCAATGATATCGATCAGGGCACTTACATCGCTGATACGCTGCGTGCAGATAGCACCGGAAGTCGCGAGCAAGCTTTGATTGAGATTTATAAAGTGATGCGTCCTGGTGAGCCGCCAACGGTAGAGACAGCTGAAAAACTGTTTGAGAGCATGTTCTTTAACCCTGATCGCTATGACTTATCCAATGTCGGCCGGATGAAGTTTAATCGTCGTCTTGGCTTGCCATTTGAAGATACAGATGACCCAGAGATTCAGCGTGCTCGTAGCGTATTGACCAATGATGATATTATCAATGTGTTAAAAGAGCTGATTGAGATTCGTAATGGTCGCGGCGATGTCGACGATATCGACCATTTGGGTAACCGCCGTATTCGTTCAGTCGGGGAGATGGCAGAGAACCAATTCCGCGTTGGTCTTGTACGAGTTGAGCGCGCCGTAAAAGAGCGTTTAAGCTCAGCGGAGTCAGACAACTTATCACCACAAGATTTAATCAATTCAAAACCGGTAGCGGCAGCCGTTAAAGAGTTCTTTGGCTCAAGCCAATTGTCACAGTTTATGGATCAGAACAACCCGTTGTCTGAGATTACTCATAAACGCCGTGTGTCTGCGCTTGGCCCAGGTGGTCTAACGCGTGAGCGTGCAGGATTTGAGGTTCGTGACGTTCATGACACTCATTATGGCCGCGTATGTCCTATTGAGACGCCAGAAGGTCCAAACATTGGTCTGATTAACTCATTGGCCGTATTTGCTAAAACCAATAGCTTTGGTTTCCTTGAGACGCCTTATCGTAAGGTTATTGATGGCAAAGTCACTGATGATATCGAATATCTATCGGCCATTGAAGAAGTAGGCACGGTCATCGCGCAAGCTGACTCTCCCATGAATGATAAGGGTGAGTTAACTGATGAGATGGTTAGTGTTCGAAGCCATGGTGAGTTCGTCCGAATGCCTAAAGACAAAGTGACGCATATGGATGTGTCACCCAGTCAGGTGGTTTCAGTCGCCGCCAGTTTGATTCCATTCCTTGAGCATGATGATGCCAACCGTGCCTTGATGGGCTCTAACATGCAGCGTCAGGCTGTTCCAACCCTTCGTGCTGATAAGCCATTGGTGGGGACAGGTATGGAGCGTCACGTGGCTCGTGACTCAGGTGTTTGCGTGATCGCCAATCGTGGCGGCGTTATTGAAGATGTGGATGCCTCACGTATCGTTATCCGTGTTAATGAAGATGAGATGACGGCTGGTGAAGCGGGTATCGACATTTATAACTTGGTTAAATATACCCGGTCTAACCAAAATACTTGTATTAACCAACGCATTATCGTCAACCAAGGTGATGAAGTGGCAGTAGGTGATATCTTAGCGGATGGTCCCTCTACAGATTTGGGCGAGCTTGCGCTTGGTCAAAACATGCGAGTGGCCTTTATGCCTTGGAATGGGTATAACTTCGAGGATTCAATCCTACTCTCTGAGCGTGTGGTAAAAGAAGACCGCTTTACTACCATTCATATCCAAGAGCTAACTTGTGTGGCTCGTGATACCAAGCTAGGGACTGAAGAGATTACCGCTGATATTCCTAACGTTGGTGAAGCAGCACTTTCTAATCTAGATGAAGCCGGTATCGTTTATATCGGTGCTGAGGTGGATGCGGGTGATATTTTGGTCGGTAAAGTGACGCCAAAAGGTGAGACGCAGCTAACGCCAGAAGAGAAGCTACTACGGGCCATCTTTGGTGAGAAGGCAGCCGATGTGAAAGATACCTCACTTCGCGTACCATCTTCGAGCAAAGGCACGGTTATCGATGTTCAGGTCTTCACCCGTGATGGTGTTGAAAAAGATGCTCGAGCACGCTCAATTGAAAAGTCGCAGCTTGATAGTTACCGTAAAGATTTAAAAGAAGAGCTGCGCATCTTTGAAGAAGCCGCTCGAAGCCGTATTAGTACCTTGTTAGATGGTCAAAAAGTCAGCGGCGGGGCAGGACTGCGCGCAGGAACTGTCCTGGCGTTTGAAGACATGAAAGACATGAATCTTGAAACGTTGTTAGATATTCAGCCCGTTGAAGAAGACATCGCTGAGCGTCTGACGCAAATTGCTGAGTTCTTAACCGATAAGCAAAAAGACATCGACAGCAAGTTTGCAGAGAAAAAGCGCAAATTAAGTGCTGGTGATGACTTAGCTCATGGGGTGCAAAAGATTGTTAAGGTCTATCTAGCCGTCAAGCGCCGTATTCAGCCTGGTGATAAGATGGCCGGTCGTCATGGTAACAAAGGGGTGGTGTCACGTATCATGCCAGTAGAAGACATGCCTTATGATGAGCATGGTAACCCTGTTGATATCGTCCTAAACCCACTAGGTGTTCCTTCTCGGATGAATATCGGTCAGGTACTAGAGACGCATTTGGGTATGGCAGCTAAAGGCCTAGGTGATAAGATTGATCAAATGATCAAAGCTCAAGCTGCGGTTAAAGAGCTTCGCGAGTTCTTGGATAAGATTTATAACCAAGTGGGCGGTGAGCAAGTGGACTTGGACAGTCTAAGCGATGACGATATCATGGCCTTAGCCAGCAATCTTCGTGAAGGCGTGCCTATGGGAACAGCAGTATTTGATGGGGCAAAAGAAAGCCAAATCAAAGATCTCTTAGAGCTTGCTGGACTGTCACGCACTGGTCAACAGACTTTATATGATGGTCGAACGGGTCAGAAATTTGACCGTCCTGTGACTGTCGGTTACATGTACATGCTCAAATTGAACCATTTGGTTGATGACAAGATGCATGCACGTTCAACAGGCTCTTATTCACTGGTCACGCAGCAGCCACTAGGTGGTAAAGCTCAGTTTGGTGGTCAGCGCTTTGGTGAGATGGAAGTTTGGGCACTCGAAGCTTATGGTGCCACTTATACCTTGCAAGAGATGCTAACGGTTAAGTCTGATGATGTTGAAGGCCGTACTCGTATGTACAAGAACATCGTCGATGGCGAGCAATACATGGATCCAGGCATGCCTGAGTCATTTAACGTATTGACCAAAGAAATCAAATCACTGGGTATTAATATTGAGTTAAAAGAAAACAACAACTAGAGTCCAACTTAGGTCTCTCGTTGATAATAAGCAAAGTGGCGACCAGATTGATTCATTTATATTATGAATTATCTAGGTTCAGTTAAATCACACTCAACTGATTGCCGCTTTGTTTATGACTATTTATCTCATCCCTATTCATTGCCTTCAGTCCTCTAAAGTAGCTTGTAGTTTAATTAATAATGCTAGCCACACCTTAGCGGATGATAAAGATAACGGAGAAGCAGCTTGAAAGATTTACTCGATATTATGAAAAGCCCTGCCGATAATAACGGCAATCGTGAGTTTGACAGCATTCAGATTTCATTGGCATCTCCTGATACCATCAAGTCATGGTCACACGGTGAAGTCAAGAAGCCCGAAACCATCAACTATCGAACTTTTAAACCAGAGCGTGACGGTTTATTTTGTGCCAAAATTTTTGGACCAGTAAAAGACTTTGAATGTCTTTGCGGAAAGTATAAGCGCCGTAAGTTCCAAGGTGTTATCTGCGAAAAATGTGGCGTTGAAGTCACTACAGCCAAAGTTCGCCGTGACCGAATGGGTCATATCGATCTGGCTAGCCCAGTGGCGCATATTTGGTTCTTAAAGTCACTTCCTAGCCGCATCGGTCTGTTACTTGACATGACCCTTCGTGATATTGAACGTGTGCTTTATTTTGAAAGCTATATCGTCACTGACCCAGGCTTAACCAGTCTGGAGAAGTATCAGCTTTTAGATGATGAGGATTACTACAAAGCGCTTGAAGAATTTGGTGATGAGTTTACGGCCAAGATGGGCGCTGAAGCGGTTCAAGACTTGCTAAAAGATATCGACCTTGATGTGGAGATTGATGAGCTGCGTGAAGCTATTCCGCAAACTGGCTCTGAGACTAAGCTCAAAAAAATGTCGAAGCGTCTTAAATTGCTTGAGGCCTTCCGTGATTCAAATAACAAGCCTGAATGGATGGTCATGACCATCTTGCCAGTGCTACCACCAGATTTGCGTCCGCTAGTTCCGCTTGAGGGTGGCCGGTTCGCGACTTCAGATTTGAATGATTTGTATCGCCGAGTGATTAACCGTAATAACCGTTTAAAGCGTTTATTAGAGTTAAATGCCCCTGACATCATTGTGCGTAACGAAAAGCGTATGCTGCAAGAGTCGGTAGATGCCCTGTTAGACAACGGTCGCCGTGGCCGAGCTATTACGGGCAGCAATAAACGTCCGCTTAAGTCGCTTGCTGATATGATTAAAGGTAAGCAAGGCCGTTTCCGTCAGAACTTGTTGGGTAAGCGCGTAGATTATTCAGGTCGTTCAGTCATCGTGGTAGGTCCAACTCTACGTCTACATCAGTGTGGTCTACCTAAGAAAATGGCGCTTGAATTATTCAAACCCTTTACTTACTCAAAGCTATTGTCTCATGGTATCGCTACCACGATTAAAGCGGCCAAAAAGATGGTAGAGCGTGAAGAGCCACAAGTGTGGGATATGCTAGCCATGGTGATTCGTGAGCATCCAGTGATGCTGAACCGAGCACCAACGCTTCATAGATTGGGCTTGCAAGCGTTTGAACCCGTATTAATCGAAGGTAAAGCGATTCAGCTGCATCCTCTAGTTTGTACGGCGTTTAACGCTGACTTCGATGGTGACCAAATGGCAGTTCACGTGCCATTGACCCTAGAGGCTCAGCTAGAGTGCCGCGCCTTAATGATGTCTACCAACAATATCTTGTCACCTGCTAATGGTGATCCGATTATTGTACCATCACAAGATGTGGTCTTGGGCCTGTATTACATTAGCCGCTCGTCTGTTAATGCTAAAGGTGAGGGCATGGTCTTTGCTTCAGTGAATGAAGCTCTGCGCGCCATTGGCTCTAATGATTTGCACGTCAATGCGATGATTAAAGTTCGGGTGACAGAGACCAGCTTTGATGAAGCCGGCAATGAGACCAAAGCAGTTAGCCTAAAAGAGACCGTAGCTGGCCGCTTGCTAATCTGGAACATCATGCCCAAGGGTATGGACTTTGATGAGTGTAATAAAGAGATGACCAAGAAAAACATCTCTAAGCTTATCAACTCTTGCTATCGTAAGATGGGCGTCAAAGACAGCGTTATGTTCGCTGACCAGCTAATGTATCTTGGGTTTGCTCAAGCCACGCTATCTGGCGTCTCAATTGGTATGGAAGATATGGTCATTCCGCCGCGTAAAGCAGAGCTGATTGAAGCAGCAGAAGCTGAAGTTCGTGAAATCGAAGATCAGTTTGAGCAAGGCTTTGTCACCGCTGGTGAACGCTATAACAAGGTCGTTGATATCTGGTCACGTACCAATGACAAAGTCGCTAAAGCGATGATGGACAATCTGGCAACTGATAAGATTATGAACGCTGAAGGTGAAGAGGTTGAGCAAAAATCATTTAACTCAATCTTTATCATGTCAGACTCTGGTGCTCGTGGTAGTGCCGCTCAGATTCGTCAGCTGGCCGGTATGCGTGGCCTAATGGCCAAGCCAGATGGCTCTATTATTGAAACACCAATTAAAGCTAACTTCCGTGAAGGCTTGACGGTTCTTCAGTACTTCATCTCAACCCATGGGGCACGTAAAGGTCTAGCGGATACTGCTCTTAAAACGGCTAACTCGGGTTACTTAACCCGTCGTTTGGTCGATGTGGCGCAAGATTTGGTGATTACCGAAGACGACTGTGGTACCGATGAAGGTCTACTCATGACGCCGCATATCCAAGGTGGCGAAATCATCGAGAAGCTTGGTGATCGAGTCCTTGGCCGCGTGACTGCTCGTGATGTTAGCTATAATGATGATGAAAGCAAAATCTTGGTGCCTGCGGGTACATTGATTGATGAGCATTGGGTTGATGTCTTAAACAACAATGCCATCGATGAGCTTTGGGTGCGCTCAGTTATCACTTGTAAAGTGCCGCATGGCGTCTGCTCACAGTGCTATGGTCGTGACCTTGCCCGTGGTCATAAAGTCAACATCGGCGAGTCAGTTGGCGTCATGGCGGCTCAATCTATTGGTGAGCCTGGTACTCAGTTAACCATGCGTACCTTCCACGTAGGTGGTGCAGCAAGTTCGACCTCAGTGGACAATAGCATTTCGGTTCGTAGTACGGGTAATGCTCGATTCAATAATATGAAGACGGTTGAACACGTTGATGGCCACTTGGTTATCGTGTCACGTTCTGCTGAAATAGCAGTGACTGATGAGCTAGGCCGTGAGCGTGAACGCTATAAAGTCCCTTATGGATCGAGCGTTTTAGTTAAAGATGGTGACAAGATTGAAGGCGGTCAGACCATTGCTAAATGGGATCCGCATACGCATCCTATTATCACGGAATTCGCGGGTAAAGCGCGCTTTAGTGATATTACGGACGGTATGACAGCCACGGTTAAAATTGACGAAGCGACAGGTATGAGCTCGTTTGAGATATTGGCCACTAGAGATCGCCCAAGTGCTGGTAAAGACTTGCGTCCGGCTATTATTTTGAACACTGATGCTGGTAAAGAAGTGGTTTACTTCTTGCCTGCTGAGACCATCATTCGTGTGGCCGATGGTCAAGATGTTACTGCGGGTTCTATCTTAGGCCGCGTACCACAAGCGACTTCAGGAACCAAAGATATCACTGGTGGTCTACCACGCGTAGCTGATTTGTTTGAAGCCCGTCGTCCTAAAGACCATGCAATTATGGCTGAGATGAGTGGTGTAGTAAGCTTTGGTAAAGAAACCAAAGGTAAAAACCGTTTTGTCATTACCAATGAAGATGGCGAAGTGCATGAAGAGTTGATTCCAAAATGGCGTCAAATCAACGTCTTTGAAAACGAGACGGTTGAACGTGGTGAAATCATCTCTGATGGTCCACAAAACCCACATGATATCTTACGTCTGAAAGGCCGTACTGCTCTGGCCAACTATATCGTCAACGAAGTTCAAGACGTTTATCGTCTGCAAGGCGTGAAGATTAATGACAAGCACATCGAAGTCATTATTCGTCAGATGCTGCGCAAAGTTGAAATTACAGATGGTGGTGATTCCAACTACTTCAAAGGCGATCAGGTTGAGTATGCTGATGTGAAGGCGTTGAATGAGAAGCTAATAGCTGAGGATAAATTCCCAGTTCAGTATGAGCGTCAGTTGCTGGGTATTACCAAAGCCAGTTTGGCAACTGAGAGCTTTATCTCAGCCGCTTCTTTCCAAGAGACCACTCGCGTGTTAACCGCAGCTGCTGTTATGGGCAAAGTTGATGATTTACGTGGTCTTAAAGAGAACGTCGTGGTCGGACGCTTAATTCCGGCGGGTACGGGCCTTGCTTATCATCTTGCGCGTAAAAATAGCAAGATTAATAAAGGCATTACCTCTACTATGGCGCCCGAGATTGATACAGATGCCTTCAACATGAGCGAAACACCAGAGAAGAAAGACTTCTCAAGATTTGATGAAGCTTTTGCTCAAGAGTTTAATCAAGACAGCTCTTCTGAGTAAGATTCTAACGGTTATTAATAGCCATTAAGCCTTATTAACTTTATATCATTAAAAAAGCCAGCTTCAAGCTGGCTTTTTTATGGGCGTAAAAAGCAGATTTTGCTATAGTAGAGAACTGTACCAAAGCAGCAGCTAACCCTGGCTATCTCAACCTGTTTATCTAAAGCGATTGTAAAATTGCAGTATCATTCATTAAGGACGTATTAAGGATGTATTATGGCTGGTAAGACCCGAGTAGCGCAGTATCAAGCTGATCGCACCAATCAAAAACTTTATTTCTGCCGATTGGCATGCAAAGCAGCTCAAGATGCTGAGAACAAACAGCTTTATCAAGCTGACTGCGAGACTGCTATCTTTCATTTGCAAGGTGCCTTATTGGCCTTTCTTCAAGAGTTAAGTCATTATTATGGCCTAAGCGCTGTCCAGCCGACGCTTGAGAGTATCAAAAGAGAGCTTAGCGAGCGCACCCAAATATCTCCTGAGATTCTACAATTAGAACAATTACTGCAAAATGGCTTTTTAGCCGAGGTTATGCGGGCTTACGAGCGTTGTCAATATGCTCCTAAGCCTGATGCTGTGGTAGGGATGATGACACCTGAAGCGGGCGCTAAACAAAGCAGCAGCGACCTCATTGTCAATGTGGTGACTTTATCCAATCAATGGTTGCCAGATGATGCGACCATCAGGGAGTGGCGACAGCAATTTTTGGATTTGATAGAGCAGCTGCGCGGCGGGATGGCAGAGTACTAAGCTAAAGATGGTGATTTGAAACCTTCACCATTATTAAATTTTTCTGGAATCTTTGAAAGCTAATCCAAGCAAAGCTTTGTTTGTTTAAGTTAGAGCTGCATTAAAAAGGCCACTAAATGATTAGTGGCCTTTTAATATAAGATACATCCGAACCCGCTACTGCGGCATGGGCGGCATTTCATTTACAGGGGTAACGCTGAGCGGATTTTGCGCTGGGGTAGCCACAGGCTCTCTTTTAGCCGCGGGCTTGGCCGCTACGGGTTTACTCGTTGCTGGTTTATTAGCTGATGAGTTAGCAGACTGCTCAACTTCAGAAGCGGGAATCTCTCTCTGCTTTGGCTTAGGCTTGGGCGGCTTACCATCATTTTGTGAGCGACTGGATTTATCGCCTTTCGTGGACTTAACCTCTTCGTCAGACACTGCCACCACACCTTCATCCGTAACCTCTAAAACGTCTTGCTTTTGCTTTTTGGACTTGGCCTTATTATTAATCGACACCCATTGATGAGGTTTATCCTTTAGGACGTCTTTCATGTAGTCCATCCAAACAGGTAATGCAGCAACACCACCATACTCACTACGCCCTAAGGTGGAAGGCTGATCAAAACCTAACCAAACAATAGCCACATTACTGGGGTGAAACCCTGCAAACCAAGCGTCTTTATAATCATTGGTTGTGCCTGTTTTACCGCCAATATCGCTTCGACCTAAAGCTTTTGCTTTAGTAGCCGTACCACGCTGGATGACATCACGTAAAATACCTGCCATCTCATAAGCGACAGAAGATGAAAGTATTCTAGGGGCTTGAGGTGCAGTCGTATACTGAATAGCGGACGCTTTAAGACGGTCAGTGGCAGGACCCGCATTATAAATACGGTTTTCGATAGCAGCTTGAGCAGCCAATTGAGCCTCAGCCTTGCTATCAGAAGCCTTCCCATCTTCATCTTTAGAGTCTTTTGCCGCTATTCGGTCTTTATCTTTATCTTTGCCATTTGACTGCGCATCTTTGTCGGCACTCTCATCAGCCACAGCAGGGTTCATTTTGTTTTGATAGGCTTCAAGCTTATCCTTATTGAGTTTTTCAAGGTTATCATTGAAACATAAGGCGCAGGCCTGCTGTGGATTGGCTTGGAATATCAACTTACTATTGAAATCATAGATTTGATCAATAAAATAAGGTTGAATACGGTGACCGCCATTGGCAAAGGTTGCATAAGCGGTGGCCATTTGTAATGGGGTAGCTTGGCCGGCACCTAATGCTAAAGATAAAGTGGTAGGCATTTTTTCTTTGTCTAAGCCAAACTGCTCCAAAAGGCTCCGCGCATCTGCAATACCAATTGACCTGAGCAAGCGGATAGAGACAAGGTTACGGGATAAATACAAGCCTTTACGCAAGGTCATATTGCCATAATAACGACCATCAGAGTTCTGCGGTGACCAGTTGCCGACGCGAAGTGGGCTATCTGAAACAATACTATCAGGGCGATAGCCTTTTTCTAAGGCAGCGGTATAAATCAGCGGTTTGATAGTAGAGCCAGGTTGACGCCAGCCTTGTAATGCTCGGTTAAATTTACTATGACGATAGTCAAAGCCGCCCACTAAGGCAACCACTGCACCATCTTCTGGATTTAATGAGACTAGACTGCCTTGAATCTGAGGGATTTGAATTAACTGCCAACCCTCTGAGTTGTCCATTGGCATTAATCGAACGATGTCACCTTTGGAGACTATTTGAGAGGCCGAATTTGGATAGCCGCCAGTACGATTAACGCTATAGAATTTTTTGGCCCAACTCATCCCTGACCAATTAACCATAACAGTCTTGCCATCTTGCATCTCCGCCTCAAAGCTTCGCGAGGAGACTTTAGTGACTTTAGCCGGGTACATGTTGGCATAACGCTTAAATTTGTTTAGCGGTTCATCTTTGGCTTCAGGACCGCGCCAACCATGACGCTTCTCATAACTGATTAACCCTTTCAAAACAGATTTTTCAGCGACCAATTGCTCAGCACTATCGACTGTTAGTCGAACCCGCCAACCGCTATTAACAATCTGTTCGCCAAATTGGTTGACTAAAGCATAGCGGGTCATTTCTGCCAAATAAGGCATATTGACATCTAGTTTTTCTTGATAGATATGCAAGCTAATAGGGGCTCTAATCGCCTCGTCGTGTTGGGCTTTGGTGATATAGCCAAGTTCCAGCATTCGACCAATAATCCAATTGCGACGCTCAAGGGCACGATCAGGGTTGGCAACCGGGTTATATTTTGAGGGGGCTTTTGGCAGGCCAGCTAGCATGGCAATCTCAGCAATGCTAAGCTTATCTAGAGACTTACTATAATACTTTTTGGCAGCGGCTCTAATCCCATAGGCACCTTCACCAAGATAGATTTTATTCACATATAAGGTTAATATCTCATCTTTGGTAAGCTCATCCTCTATTTTACGCGCCAAAAAAAGCTCAGTAAGCTTACGATTGAAAGTCCGCTCCGAGCTTAAAAAATAGTTTTTAGCGACTTGCATGGTAATCGTGGAGCCACCCGTCTGTCCTTCGTCATCTGTCACAACCTCAGTGACAGCGCGCCCAAGTCCTTTGATACTGATACCACTATGCTCAAAGAAGGTCGCATCTTCAGCGGCTAAAAAAGCATGAATCATATCTTTTGGGATTTGCTCGTAGGTGACAGGCATCGACAAGCGATTGCCATACTGACCAATTAGCTTATCATCCTGACTATAAATCTGGAGTGGCATTTCAAGATTGGCAGTTTTAATCTCTGTCACACTCGGTAAGGAGGGAGCTAAATACATAGCCATGGCATAAAAGCCAATAGGAATTGCCAAAACCAAAATAATCGCCAAGGCTAAAATGGCGATAACAAGGCCAACGATAAAATGAATAATATGAGCAGAAGTAGAGTTTTTGGGCATAACTTAGCTTAGTCGTCAAAGTTTTAGTAGTCGTTATATTATACCTTGAACGGATAAAATTAATCGTACAAAATGTATAATCTGACGAAAAGTTTATTTAACATCTTGAATCTAACTATTAAGTAACGTATTGTATAGCTTTATTACAATAAATATCTAAATCAAAACGATAAGGAATGAAGTCTGTGAGGCTATTTTCTTCAAAAGGACGGCATTTAGTCGGTGTCGATGTCACTGCTACCACGGTTAAAATGGTAGACATTAGGCGACAACAAGGAGTTTTTCACTTAAAGTCGTATGGTATCGAACAATTAGCCCCAGGGTCTGTCGTGGATAAGTTAATTGTTGATCCAGAAGCGGTAGGTGAGGTCATTAATAAATTGGCCAGGCGCTGTCAAGTTGCCGGTCAAAATGTAGCTACTGCTGTCTCTGGGTCTGCAGTTATTACCAAAATCATTGATATGAGTAGCGGGCTTAATGATACGGAGCGCGAAGCACAGATTCGTCTTGATGCTGACCAATACATTCCTTATCCTCTCTCTGAAGTCAATCTAGACTTCGAGGTCATTGGACCTTCGTTGGTGGGAGATAACCTAGTTCAGGTGTTATTAGCGGCTTCACGCTCAGAAAACGTTGAACAACGGGTCGATGCGCTCACCTTTGGCGGCTTGACCACTAAAGTGATGGATATAGAGTCACATGCTATTGAGCGGGCTTTTGCGCTGATGGTAGATAATCTTCCCAATCACCCTGAGCTAGTCGCTCTAGTAGATATTGGTCATACCCAAACTACTTTATATGTGGCCAAAAATGGCGAGTTTGTCTATAGCCGTGAGCAACTGTTTGGTGGAGCACAGCTGACAGAAGCCATTCAAAGTCGTTATGGGCTCTCTTTTGAAGAAGCCACTATTAATAAACGCGCCCAAACCCTTCCTGATGACTACTATAATGAATTACTCATTCCCTTTATGGACAATGTGATTCAACAAATTACTCGATCCTTACAGTTTTACTTCTCATCAAGCCAATTCAACAATGTAGATCATATTGTTTTATGTGGTGGTAGCGCGAGCATTCCAGGATTGGTGGGCATGGTCCAGCAAAAACTAGGAAATCCCACCTCCATTGCCAATCCATTTATCAATATGTCCATCGATCCTCATATAGACAATGATCAATTAACCGTTGATGCTCCTAGTTTAATGGCGGCTTGTGGACTTGCCTTAAGGAGCTTTGACTAATGGCTCGGATTAACTTATTACCTTGGCGAGAAGAAGAAAGAGAGCGCAAAAATAAAGAGTTCCTAACATTAGTAGCTGCTGTTACATTGTTGTCATTATTGGCCGCATTCGCTGCTTGGAGTTATTTCAATAAGGAGCTTACAGATCAACAAGCCGCCAACACATTAATCGAACAGCGCAATGCCCAACTAGATACAGCGCTCGCTGAGATTGATGATCTTGAGGAGCGCCGTGAAAACATTATATCCAGAATGCAGGTGATTCAAGATCTTCAGGGTCGTCGGCCTATTCCTGTTCATATCTGGGATGATATCCCTAAAGCCATTCCTCCGGCTATGTATCTTAATAATTTCAAACGTGAAGGCGATACCTTAACGCTAACCGGACTAGCGGATAACCCTAATGTAGTTTCTGCCTTAATTCGTAACCTAGATGCTAGCGACTGGATGGAGAACTCTGCTGTGGTTACCATTCAGCAAAATATCACTGCCTATCAAGAAGCTCCTGCTCTAACCACGGTCAAGGAAGGTGAAACGCCACGACCTATTTATCCAGAGGACAATTACGTTCAGTTCGTCGTCACCACTCAAGTTCAACATGGGTCATCAGAGGCTGCTGATAAAGCCCCTAAAGGTGATAACGAGACCACGGGTGTAGTGGCTGCCGGAGGTGCTTCATGAAGCTTACTAAGAAAAAAACATTGGTCAAAACCAAGAGTGCGCCCGTAGCCGCTAAAAAGTCTTTTGACTTTAATGAGTTTCGTCGCAGCTTTGACTCTTTAGACAGTCAGAACTATGGCAGTTGGCCTACAGCGGTTAAA
>JAUNVX010000001.1:28622-30568 GCA_030540615.1 Psychrobacter sp.
CAGCTTTGACTCTTTAGACAGTCAGAACTATGGCAGTTGGCCTACAGCGGTTAAAATGACGGTACTGCTTTTCATCGTCGGTATTATTGCAGCGTTAGCTTGGGCTCTCCCTATTAGTAATAAGCTCGATGAAATCAATGCAGCTGAGGCTCAGGAAGTCACCTTGCTAGATACTTACCGTGAAAAAGAATCTAAAGCCCGTCATCTCGACGCTTACAAGACTCAAGTGATTCAAATGGAGTCAGAGTTTAATCAGCTCTTAGACCAATTGCCTAAGGATACTCGAGTATCAGAGCTAGTTGAAGGCATCAACATGACTGGGGTTGGCAGCAGTATCCGTTTCCAAGATATTTCTGTCGAACCTGAGATTGAGCAAGAGTTCTTTATTGAGCAGCCTATTCGTATTGCTGCCATTGGTGATTATCACCAATTTGGGGCATTTGTCAGTGGTCTTGCTGCTTTACCTAGGATTATCACCATGCACGACTTTGAAGTCAGTAATCCACAGCCTTCTTTAGAAAAAATTCCTGAGCTGAATTTGGTTTTAAACACCAAAACTTATCGCTCTAAAGAAGCCAAAGCTGAAGAACCTACTGATGGCGCGGCTACTGTAGCTGCTCCGGCCACCGAGGGGAGCAAATAATGCTGAATTTAACCAAACGCTCCGGACTTATGTGGTCAATACTATTATCCACGACGGTGTTAACAGGTTGTAGTGATCGAATTGGTAAAGCAGAACAACAAATGGCTGAGATTCGTAACGCTCCTGCTCAACCTATTAAGCCGCCGCCGCCTATAGAGAAAGTAGAAGACTTTGTTTATAGTGCCAATACTTTGCGAAGCCCATTTGTACCGCCTAGTTTGGTTAATGTTCAGCCATCGACCGTGACTAATAATGGGGTGCGACCTGACCTGACTCGTGAAAAAGAGCCGCTTGAACAAATTGAGCTTTCAGAACTTATTTTTAGAGGCTTGGTTATCTCGCCCGAAGGAGAGCAGTACGGTTTAGTTCAGCGACCTGATGGCTCTATTGCTAGTGTTAAAGTGGGTGATTATTTGGGGGTTAATGATGGCCGAATCGTTGAAATTACGCCGACTCAAATTAATTTAATTGAAATTGTACCAGACAGCCGATCCGGGTTCATTGAAAAGCCTGCATCATTGGTCTCTCCCGCGAGTTAAGGGCAGAAATTTTTAAGGAAAAAATAATGATATCTCATACCAATGTTCGTAATGATAAGACTAAAAAAATGACCAGCCAACTTGCCACTCGATTTGCCCTTCCCGCACTGACTATCAGTATGATTGCCATTAGTAGCAGCGCTTATGCTGAGCAGTCAATTAAGTCAGTCGCCGCGGTACAATTAGATCCAGCTACTACTCAACTTCGAGTGGGTTTTGATGGGTCTCCGGTGACACCAGAGGCTTATCAACTAGATAACCCTGCTCGATTGGTTTTAGATTTTAATCAAGTAAAGAGTGCTCTACCAGAGCGCTTTAAAGAATATAATGTGGGATTAATCAATGATGTCACCGCTCTTAGTAGTGACAGTACCACTCGGTTAATTGTGGGATTAAAGAACGATGGGCAGTACACTACTAGCGTCAAAGGTAATGATTTGCTATTGACCATGGTAGACCCTATTGCGGCTGTTAGATCTGCACCGGATTCAACATCTATTATAGCGCCCGTTATTACCCCAATAGAAGAAGCCTCTAGCAATTCAAATCAAGCCAGGTCAGCTCAAGCGCCCGTAGTTCAGGCAAAATCTGCTCCTGCTGAGACTATGGTGGTTCGAGTTAATCCATTATTGAACCCAGCTCTAGCGACCTCACCAGTGGCCAGTCAATACAGTTATGATGGCCTTAGTGCGCTGAACTATTCTGGTGCAGGGGAAGGGGGTAATATCAGTATTGCTCTGGCCAATGAAGCCATTCCGGTAGAT
>JAUNVX010000001.1:30668-50327 GCA_030540615.1 Psychrobacter sp.
AGGGGAAGGGGGTAATATCAGTATTGCTCTGGCCAATGAAGCCATTCCGGTAGATGTTCAAAGACAAGGCAACAAGCTTGTTGTACGATTAACGGGAGGCACTGTTCCTAGAAATCTATTAAGACGCGTGAATGTTAACGGTGGCCTAGTTAGTAGCATTGACACAAAAAACCAAGGTCAAAATGGTGTCGTTACCATTAACATGAATCAAGATTACGAATATCAAGCTTATCAAACGGGCAATCAGCTTAATATTACGGTTAGTAAACCAAAGCTTTTGCGCGAACCTAGTTTAGAGGAAAAGGTCTATACAGGTGAACCGTTGTCTATGGAATTCCAAGATGTCGAGATTCGCAGTGTTCTAGATATCTTAGCGCAGTTCACTGAGATGAACATTGTGGCCAGTGATGCTGTCAGTGGTAGTATCACCTTACGATTAATCAATGTCCCTTGGGATCAGGCGCTAGATATTATTTTAACCAGTAAAGGTCTGGGTAAGCGTGAGAATGGCAAAGTCATTTTGGTGGCGCCAGCTGCAGATCTTGCCGCGCAAGAGGCTAAAGAGCTTGAAGCACAACAAGCCGTTCAAACGTTTGCGCCACTTAGAACCGAATATATTCGGTTAAGTTATGCCAAAGCTCAAGATGTGTTCAATCTGATTTCTCAAGGGCGCGGTGCTAATAATAGTGGCGCATCGAATAATACAGGCAATAGTTCACAGGATACTGGCAGTTTGTTGTCCAATCGTGGAACAGTCACCATTGACGAGCGAACCAATACGCTAATTGTCAAAGATGTTGCTGAGAGTATTGAAAACATCCATGCTCTGATTAGTAAGATTGATATTCCGGTACGTCAGGTAATGATTGAGGCGCGGATTGTTAGCGCAAGTGATAGCTTTAGTAAAGAGCTTGGTGTACGTTGGGGTATATTGTCGGATGGGGCGGCCAATAATAGAAATTTATTGGTGGGGGGTAGCAACCAGACGCTAGCTGATTTAAAGAACTTTACTATAGAGAGTTCAACGGTTAACGGTCAGACGGTTTCTTATCCAAGCTACAATATCAGTCGTCCTGATAACTTGAACGTTGATTTAGGCGTCAACAACCCAGCAGGAAGAATTGCTTTTGGCTTACTTAGTATGTCAGATCTTATGTTAGATTTAGAGCTTTCCGCCATGCAAGCAGACAATCGCGGCGAGGTAATTTCCACGCCGAAAGTATTAACTATGGACAAACAAACTGCCAAGGTCTCTTCAGGAACGCAAATTCCTTACCAGGAAGCATCAGCGAGTGGCGCAACAACAACCAGCTTTAAAGAAGCTGCTCTTAGCTTAGAAGCCACACCTAATATTACGCCAGATGGTAAAATTGGCTTGCAGCTGACAATCACCAATGGTACCCCAAGAAATCTAAATGGTATTATTGCCATTGATCAAGACTCTATTAATACCAATGTTATTGTTGAGGACGGTCAAACCATCGTATTGGGCGGTATTTTCAAAAATCAGATTTCTAATGGGGTCGATAAAGTGCCCTTCTTAGGAGACTTGCCTTATATAGGAAATGCCTTTAGAAAGACCCAACAGACCAATAGCAAGCAAGAATTGCTAATCTTTATCACCCCTAAACTTGTTAACGACGGGGTAGGTCGCCTTAATTAATCTCAGCATATTATGATTAAGGCTTATTTAGAAAAGCCAATCTAAGCAATATGAGAGACCAAAAGTAGTAAAGTTGATAAAAAATGAAAAGAGCAAGCTGAATAGCTTGCTCTTTTTTATGACGACAATTACTAAGCGTGACTGGTCTTCAAAAGTCAGTCATTGTATGATAATCAATTTGTTTGAGTGATTACTATGTGGCAAGAGTTACCTTCGGTATTTTTAGTGGGCCCGATGGGGGCAGGCAAGACCACCGTAGGACGGTTGTTGGCAAAACATCTGCAAAGAGAGTTTGTGGATAGCGACTGGTATGTTCAATCGCAAACTGGTGCGGATATCGCTTGGATATTTGATAAAGAAGGTGAGAAAGGATTCAGAGAGCGGGAATCTAAAGCCATCGATGAGCTAACTCAGCGTTCTAATATTGTGATGGCCACAGGTGGCGGGGCAGTCATGCGTGAAGACAATCGTGAGATGCTTAAGCAGCGCGGGATAGTGGTTTATTTAAATGCACCAGTTGATGTACAGATGGCCAGAACCGCCAAGGATAAGTCAAGGCCTTTATTGCAGCGTCCTAACCCCCGGCAAGTATTACAACAGCTTTATACCTTGCGTGACCCTCTGTATCAAGAGGTAGCAGACATTATACTTCCTACCGGTCATACCTATCCTAGGCACATGGTGACAGAACTACTGCATCTGTTAGAAGATTTTATCAGTACAGACACTAAGTCGAGTCTTTATAAATAGACTTGGCCACTTAAACGTTGTGAACAAAGACAGCTTAGCTTATCTATCAAAGCAAAACATAAAAAATTTAACTTATTAAACCAAAAAATTAAAGTCATAATTTTTTATTCAAATGACTGATTAAAGAAAATTAGGGCGGAATACTAATTAAGGATATGACCATGATCTCTGAACACCTCTTGGTAAAAGCCCCATCTCATAGCTACCCTATCATCATTGGTTATCAGATGGATATGGCCCAGCAAATTATCCCTTACATTACTGGTCATCAGGTCTTAATTGTCAGTAATGAGACGGTAGCGCCTTTGTATTTAGATAACTTAAAAGCAGGTCTCGCCAGCAAATTTGCTGTATTTGAATGTATTTTACCTGATGGGGAAATTTACAAGACCCAAGAGAGCATCACTAAAATCTATGATGTGCTAATGAACAATCACTGTGGTAGGGATATTACTTTAGTGGCATTAGGAGGCGGGGTGATAGGAGATATGACTGGGTTCGCTGCCGCCAGTTTTATGCGCGGGGTTAACTTCATTCAAATACCCACCACGCTTTTGGCACAAGTAGATTCAAGTGTGGGTGGCAAAACAGGCATCAATCACCCTAAAGGCAAAAATATGATTGGCGCCTTTTGGCAGCCGCGGATGGTATTGGCAGACATGGCAACTTTGACTACCCTTCCTAAGAGAGAGCTGTCCGCTGGCATGGCCGAAGTGATTAAATATGCTCTGATTATGGATGAAAGTTTTTTGACTTGGCTCGAAAAAAATATGTCAGCGCTAATGACATTAGACTTTGAGTTGATCGCGGAGGCCGTTAAACGTTGCTGTCAGTACAAAGCGCAAGTTGTAGCAGAGGATGAGCGCGAGGCAGGACGCCGAGCACTGCTAAACTTTGGTCACACTTTTGGTCATGTCATCGAAACTCATGAAGGGTACGGGAGTTGGCTACATGGGGAAGCAGTGGCAGCTGGGATGATGCAAGCCGCCCAATTATCACAGCGGTTGGGCTGGCTTGGCATCGAGGATGTCCAGCGCATCCAGTCTTTATTATTGGCGGCTAAGTTACCTATAGTGCCTCCGCCTATCGACCCGCAAGTGGCTTTGGACTTAATGGGGCATGACAAAAAGGTAAAAAAAGGTCAGATTAACCTAATTTTATTGAAGGCTTTAGGCGACGCCTGTGTCACCGATGACTTCTCGCCCACCTTACTTGAATCCGTATTAGCACCACCTTTGCCGTCAGACATTTTAGAGTAACTCACGATATCAGTTGTCCAGAAGTATCACAAAATTGATATAATAAGCGGCAATCAGTGCTCTGTCTTTGATACGGGCTGACTTAATATGCTTTATGCCGCTTTAATTTATAACAGTCATTGGGCTTTAACCATATTATGATAGGTTAAGTCGGCCAACGGTTATAAACGTGTCATCTTAACAAAAACCACTAGTGATCATTTTAATCTCTATCAAGGAAATACCATGGCTGTTCTAAGCCCTCGTTCTCATTCAGTTAATACTCGTTCTATCGATAAAAGCTATCGGCGTCAAGCTTTGATTTGGCTGGTATTAACACTACTGCTTGGGGTAGTAACGGCTCTGGTATGGATGTTTTCTAAAACGCCAGCCGCGAAGTCTCAGATTGAGAACGCTCCTATTACGATGAATGCTGTCACGCCTGCGGATATTATCCGCCCTACCAAGATTGAACCTCTGCACGAGTTAGATGCCGATGTTCAGCCTATTGACTTCAAAGCGATGGTCCGCGATTTACGGGACTATCCAAAAGAGTTTAAAGACAAACGCTATTTGATTGCCAATAAAGGTAAGTGGACTGTCCAAGTTATGAATGTCGCTGAAAATGATGTCATTGTTGATTATCTTTTGGGCCGAGAAGACCGCAGCAAATTCGCTTATTTTCGTTATAGAGATGATAACGACCAACTAAGATACATGCTCACTTATGGCGTTATGAGTAGTCCGCAAGAGGCTATTGGGGCTTCACAATTAATAGATTTTGGCCTGCCTGCCAATGTTCGTCTTATCCCTGAAGAGTTTAACCGTTACGTTAGCATTATCGATAATTATGAGTTAGCTGATCCGGTAGTAGACTTAGCAGCCAATAGTAATCGAGAAGTAAAACTTAGGCCTACTCGCCGTGAAGTGCCAGTACGTCGGCAATCATCAACCCAAAACAATGCAGCGACTACTGATAGGGCAAACACGGGTCATACTAGCACTACTACGAATCGTAGTGACTCATCGGGTAACAGCACGCAATCTGCAGCGACTGGTGAGACTACTAATAATGGCTCACAAAAAAGAGCTCAAAGCAGTATCAAAGCCTCGGATGATAACCGCGACACGTTAGTGGTTCAAGAAGAACGCCGGGTAGATTCAGGGGAGAAAACCGATACAAACGCTAGTGCTAACGACAATAAAGCCAGTGACACCAATAAAAATGAGATTAAAA
Organism: Psychrobacter sp.; assembly: GCA_030540615.1. Lineage (GTDB taxonomy): Bacteria > Pseudomonadota > Gammaproteobacteria > Pseudomonadales > Moraxellaceae > Psychrobacter. Next base: position 35,557 of record JAUNVX010000001.1, read on the forward strand.
AGCCTGCAAATACTTCAGAAAGTGGTGCTAATACGGATAAGAAGTCCTCTGAAGGTGCGGCCGCTAAGCCCGCTAAAGAAAAAACCACAGCACCAGCAAGTGGCAATACTGACCCTATAAAAAATTTAATTGAAGAAAAATCCAATTAACCATGAAGTTTGCGAGTCACTGAGTAACTATCAACTAAGCAACTATTAACTAAGTTGATAACGAGCCAAGTGAATTGCGAATCAGTTTAACTGAGAACTAAGTCACATACGAAGCGAATTAGAAAGTAGGCTGATGAATGACCGGGTAAGTCAAAGACGAGCTATAGATAAAACTCTAGAAATGTCATCTATTGCCTACTTTTTCTTTGCATTACTTACCAATAGTGAAAAGAGTAGTAATAAATAAGACTGGATTTTTTGGCAACCATTGACTAAGATAACAGTGGGCGATGTTCAGTATATCTATAGCTAGTATTTTTTTTATTGATAATGGTTAAAAAATTAATTTTTAATCAACGATTTGAAAGGTAAAGCAGACTTTATTGATCAAACTCTATTAGTAAATTGAAAGGTGGTTAAAGGCAGCTTGTTCAAAAAGCCACTTTCGCCTCTTCAATGATAACTCTATCCTATTAAGCGGGCTGTTAATCAGCCATGCCTCAATATGATCTTATTAAGCTAATAGAGACTACTCTAAAGTCATTTAGCTTAATATTTTCATCGTCCGTCTATGCCCATATCGCTTAACATGCATGATTTACCTTGCAAGTTTTAAGTGATATCGACCATTAGCCAGTTCTAACCGTGATAGGAACCTCCCACCAGAGTGTGGCGGGCTAACTGTCTGCCCATATTAAAGGACAAGCGATGTCAATGATTTCTGCACACCACAACTTAGCCACCCCCGATGATTTTACTGATAACTGTGGATTTGGCTTAATCGCACATATTGAAGGTATTGCTAGCCATGACTTGGTCAGGACGGCTATTCATAGTTTAAGCTGTATGACGCATCGCGGCGGCGTAGCTGCGGATGGTAAAACAGGGGATGGCTGTGGACTTTTACTGGCCAAGCCAGAAGCATTTTTTCGTACTATAGCGGATGAGTTAGGCTTAAATTTAGCCAACAATTATGCCGTAGGTACAGTATTCGTTAATGATAATATAGGCTTAGCCGAGCATAGCCAGACTGTCCTAAATGAAGAGATTGAGGCGCAAGGCTTGAGTGTGGCAGGCTGGCGTGATGTGCCTGTGGACTTGGAAATATTGGGTGATATTGCCCGAGAGACCCTGCCTGCCTTTAAGCAAATACTGGTAAACGGCGATGATGAGCTGAGTGCTGAAGACTTTAACCGAAAGCTATTTGTCGCACGTAAAAAAGCGGAACTGCGCCTAACAGAAGATTCGCTGTTTTATGTGACGTCGCTAAATTGTCAGACGCTGATTTATAAAGGCTTGGTTATGCCGTCTGATTTGCCAGCGTTCTTTTTGGATCTACAAGATGAGCGCTTGATGTCTCATATTGTGGTCTTCCATCAGCGATTCTCTACCAATACTTTGCCGCGTTGGCCTTTGGCGCAGCCCTTTCGTTATTTGGCTCATAACGGCGAGCTTAATACCATTACTGGCAATCGTAACTGGTCAGTGGCACGAACGCCTAAGCTTAAGTCTGACAAGCTCCCTGAGCTCAAAGACCTACATCCTTTAGTGAACCGTACTGGATCGGACTCCTCTAGCTTAGATAATATGCTAGAGGTACTAATCTCTGGTGGCATGAGTCTATTCCGGGCGATGTCTATCTTAGTGCCGCCAGCATGGCAAAATGTCGATAGTATGGACATGGATTTGCGGGCATTTTATGAGTTTTACTCGCAGCATATGGAAGCTTGGGATGGCCCGGCTGGCCTAGTCATTCAAGATGGTCGTTATGCCGTGTCAATGCTCGATCGTAATGGTTTGCGTCCGTCTCGCTGGGTCACCACCAAAAATGGCTATATTACTGTGGCCTCTGAGATTGGCGTTTGGGATTACGAGCCAAAAGATGTGTTGGCCAAAGGCCGAGTAGGACCAGGGCAGATGTTAGTCGTTGATACCATGACTGGCCAAATCATGGACACCAAAGCAATCGCTACCTTATTGAAAAAGGCGCACCCTTATCGCAAGTGGCTTCGTGAAGAGGCCACTCGCATTCGTGATAATGAGCGTTTAGAGGAACAGTTGGCTGAGCAAGCCGTCAAAGGTGAGCCGTTAAAAGCCCTGCAAAAGATGTTCAACATCACCAATGAAGAGCGCACAGAAATCATTCGGCCCAATGCTGAAAATGGTCAAGAACCTGTGGGATCCATGGGTGATGATACGCCAATGGCGGTGCTATCAAAGCAAGTGCGTCATTTGGCAGACTTTTTCCGTCAGCAGTTCGCTCAAGTCACCAATCCGCCTATTGACCCTTTGCGTGAGTCTATCGTCATGTCGCTACAGACATGTTTGGGCGCTGAGACCAATGTTTTTAATCCGACCTCTAAAGATGCTCACCGCATCGTGCTGGCATCCCCTGTGTTATCAGCGAGCAAGATGGCGCAATTAGAAAGCTTGGATGATCCTGAATTCGTCTCAGTCAGAATTGATCTTAACTACGATATCAATACACCATTGCAAGAAGCTATTGTCAATATATGTGAGCAAGTGGCTGAGCAAGTGCGCTCAGGTAAAACGCTCATTATCTTATCAGACAAGGCGATTGAATCGGGCAAAGTACCCGCTAATGCGCTGATGGTCACAGGGGCGGTGCATCACTATTTGATTGAGCAAGGCATCCGTACCGATGCCAATCTGATTGTTGAGACAGGTCTCGCTCGTGACTCTCATCAAGTGGCCGTCTTGATTGGATTTGGCGCAACTTGCGTCTATCCTTATTTGGCTTATGATGTTATCGAAGATTTGGTGTCCACAGGCGAGCTACTGGGCGATCCGATTCAAGCCCGAGTCAACTTCCGTAAAGGTCTTGATAAAGGGTTACTCAAAATTTTATCAAAAATGGGTATCTCTACCATTGTCTCTTATCGAGGCGCCCAATTGTTTGAAGCAGTAGGACTATCAGAAGAAGTGGTAAATCTTTGCTTCAAAGGGGTTCAAAGTAGGATTAAAGGGGCAAGCTTTGCCGATTTGGCTGCTGATCAAGCTGTCTTGGCCGCTAATGCGTTTAAGCGCCGCGTGCCTATTGATCAAGGCGGTCTATTAAAGTTCGTCTTTAATAAAGAGTATCATGCCTTTAACCCTGATGTGATTCGTACCCTGCATACCGCAGTGCGGACGGGTGATTATGACAATTACCGAGAGTACGCTAATTTAGTAAACTCCCGGCCCATTGCCACCTTGCGTGACTTACTTCAGTTAAAGTCTGACCAAGGGATTAGTATCGATGAGGTAGAAGGGATTGAAAATATTCTGCCAAGATTTGATTCAGCAGGTATGTCTCTAGGGGCACTGTCTCCTGAGGCTCATGAAGCCATTGCCATGGCGATGAACGCTATTGGTGGTCGCTCAAACTCTGGTGAAGGTGGTGAAGATCCTGTTCGCTATGGCACCGTGCGAAACTCCAAAATCAAGCAAGTGGCTTCGGGTCGATTTGGGGTGACTCCTGCTTATCTAAGGTCGGCTGAGGTCATGCAAATCAAAGTGGCTCAAGGCGCTAAGCCAGGTGAGGGTGGTCAGCTGCCAGGCGGTAAGGTCAATGCACTCATTGCCCGTCTCCGCTATTCAGTGCCAGGGGTGACCTTGATTTCGCCACCGCCGCATCATGATATCTACTCGATTGAAGATTTAGCCCAGCTCATCTTTGATCTTAAGCAGGTCAATCCGGATGCTTTAGTCTCTGTGAAGCTGGTCTCGCGGCCTGGTGTGGGCACTATCGCAACGGGCGTGGCCAAGGCTTACGCGGATTTGATTACCATTTCAGGTTATGATGGGGGTACGGCGGCTTCACCATTGTCCTCTATCCATCATGCAGGCTCACCTTGGGAGCTTGGCTTAGCTGAAGCGCATCAATCGCTTCGCGTCAACGGTCTACGCCATAAAGTAAGAATCCAAACAGATGGTGGTCTGAAGACGGGTCTTGATGTGGTCAAGGCTGCTATTTTAGGGGCGGAAAGCTTTGGTTTTGGTACCACCCCGATGATTGCCGTGGGTTGTAAATATTTGCGAATTTGTCATTTAAATAACTGCCCAACAGGGGTCGCCACCCAAAAAGCTGTCTTACGCGATGAGCATTTCATTGGCGAAGCTGAGATGCTGATTAACTTCTTTAAGTTCGTCGCTACTGAGACTCGTGAGTGGTTATCTGTACTGGGTGTTCGCAGTATGGAGGAGCTGGTGGGTCGTACCGATTTATTAGAGGTGATTGAAGGCTTCACGGACAAACAGCGCAATTTAGATTTATCGCCACTATTATTCAGCCACCCAGCCAGTGAAGGCAAAGCGCAAACCTGTCAGGTTGAGCGTAATACGCCATTTGATAAAGGTCTACTAGCTGAGCAAATGATTACTGATATGATTAAGCCTATCCGCCAAGGGACCGGAGGCGACTTCAGTTATCACATTGGCAACTGTGATCGCTCTATTGGGGCCCGTATCTCTGGCGAAATTGCTCAAGTTTGGGGCAATCTTGGCATGAGTGATAAACCGATTAATCTACACTTAACCGGTACGGCAGGTCAGAGCTTAGGAGTGTGGAACGCGGGTGGTCTTCACATTGAGCTTGAAGGTGATGCCAATGATTATGTGGGCAAAGGTATGGCCGGTGGAGAGATTGTTATCTATCCACCTAAAGACTCGGTCTTTGCGACACAAGAGACCGCTATTATAGGCAATACATGCTTGTATGGCGCAACTGGTGGCAAGCTTTATGCCGCTGGTACAGCAGGCGAGCGTTTTGGCGTTCGTAACTCAGGTGCCCATGCGGTGATTGAAGGTACGGGCGATCATTGCTGCGAATATATGACAGGTGGGGTCATTACTGTCTTAGGCCGCACTGGTCTGAACTTTGGCGCTGGCATGACAGGTGGCTTCGCTTATGTGCTAGATTTAGAAGGTGACTTCTTTGATCGCTGCAATCATGAGTTGATTGATTTGCATCGTATCTCAAGTGAGCAGACTGAGGAGCATCGTATCCATCTGCAACATGTCATTGAAACTCATGTTGAGAAGACTGGAAGCTCTTGGGGGGGGATTATCCTAGCAGACTTTGAGCATTATGCGCGTAAGTTCTACTTGGTCAAACCCAAGGCGGCCAATATCGCCTCATTACTCAAAAGTACTATGGCCGACCCTCAGTAGATTGGCTTTAAAGACAATGATTGAATCTGTTGTCTAATTAATTGGCCCTGCGGCTTAAGCGCATTTTGCTTAAGACAAAGTTACTGAGTAAGTTACCAAGGGCCAATTACAACGATATAATCTAATGTAAGATTAATATGTAATAGATTACCCTCACGGCAGGTAGGTGGTCGGGTGATAAATGAATAAGGGTGATTAACTGGTGTTGTGAGGCCAAATTTAAGCCATTATCATGGCACTTTGGTCATGACAAAGCTCATAATCACGATAGATTTGATGGCTGATTAAGCCCATTAAGGTATGGGTTAAGACCATTGTCCCTTATCTATTTTAGCCTGAATCACTGCTCACTTTAGGAGAAAAAGTCAAGATGGCAAAACGCTTACAGAACAGCTTTCAGTTCTTAGATGTGCCGCGAATGGATCCTACCAAAAAAGATGTGGTCACACGGGCCACAGAATTTGTTGAGATTTATCAACCTTTTGAGCGAGATAGTGTCGCTCAACAAGCTCATCGCTGCCTAGAATGTGGTAACCCTTATTGTGAATGGAAATGCCCCGTTCATAACTATATCCCTAACTGGCTAAAGCTAGCAACAGAGGGGCAGATATTTCAAGCCGCTGAGCTATGTCACCGTACCAATACCTTGCCTGAGGTTTGCGGTCGAGTTTGCCCGCAAGATAGGTTGTGCGAAGGGGCTTGTACTTTAAATGATGGCTTTGGGGCAGTGACCATTGGTAATGTAGAGAAATACATTAACGATACTGCCTTTGCTTTAGGCTGGCGACCTGATATGTCTGAGGTAGTCTGGACAGATAAAAAAGTCGCTATCATCGGAGCAGGGCCAGCAGGCTTAGGTTGTGCTGATGTCTTGGTACGTAATGGCGTGAAGCCGGTGGTCTTTGACAAACGTCCTGAGATTGGCGGGTTGTTAACTTTCGGTATTCCTGAGTTTAAGATGGAAAAAGACGTCATGCGCAATCGCCGAGAGATATTTGAAGGCATGGGCATTGAGTTTCGTCTGAATACTGAGGTAGGCACCGATATCACCATCGACGAGCTAATGGGTGAGTATGATGCTGTCTTTATGGGCATGGGTACTTATACCTATATGCGAGGCGGCTACGAGGGTGAGGATTTAGACGGCGTTTATGATGCGCTGGATTTTTTGATTGCCAACGTCAACCGCTGCAATGACTGGGAAAAAGACCCTAGCGACTACATTGACCTTAAAGGTAAAAAAGTCGTGGTGCTAGGTGGTGGTGATACGGCAATGGACTGTAACCGTACCAGTATTCGTCAAGGCGCTGAGCAAGTGATTTGTGCATATCGCCGTGATGAGGACAATATGCCAGGGTCACGTCGTGAGGTCATCAATGCTCGCGAAGAGGGGGTTGAGTTTTTATTCAACCGTCAGCCCACGCAAATCATTGGTCTCAATGGCAAGGTGACAGGCGTCAAAGTAGTGACCACTCATTTAGGTCAACCAGACAATCGTGGTCGTCGCCGTCCTGAGCCTATCCCCAATTCAGAAGAAATCATAGAATGTGATGCGGTCATTATGGCGTTTGGATTCAGACCTAGTCCTGCTGACTGGTTCAACGACAAGCAAATTGAGATTGATAATGCAGGCCGGGTGGTAGCTCCTGAAGAGCAGGTCTATAAGTTTCAGACCAAAAATCCTAAGGTGTTTGCTGGCGGAGATATGGTTCGTGGGTCAGATTTGGTGGTGACGGCCATTTGGGAGGGCAGAGAAGCAGCCGAGGGAATCCTAGACTTTTTGGGCGTCGATTAAGCAGGATTTATGTTAGTGATTAATCTGTCCTGTCTTCGTTACTCTTTTTAATACGCTTTTTTTAATTTGCTTTTATCCAGCTATTCAGCGCCTTCTTTTATAAGAAGGCGTTTGTATTTGTAGCCTATGTTCGCCATAGGATATCCTATCTTGCCCTATTAACTTGAGAGTATGTTCATGAGGACTATCGGGCAACGTTTCAGTGCCACCATCATTGAGCCCTACGCTCGATATCAACACGCCGATGTTTTGCATGCTATCCGTTTAGGTCTGGCAGTGGTAACGGCGATGTTGGTCAATCTAGTCTCAGGACTGCCCCATGGCGAATGGACTACCATCACGGTATTTATCATTTTGGGGTTGCTGCAATATCAAGGCGCTATCTATACCAAAGCCAAGGAGCGTGTTTTGGGGACGCTGCTAGGTATCGTGATTGGCCTAAGCTTATTGTGGCTTAGTCAGCATATGCTAGGCTATCTTTGGCTGTACTATGCGCTCATTGGGGTGATTAGCAGTATCATTGGCTACTTTGCGATTAAGCAGCTCGGTTATCTTGGTATGCTCACGGGCATCACCATGTGCATGATTATCTCTAGCACCAGTAGCCTTGGTCAAGATGGCCTGTTCCGAGCGCTCAACGTGTTAATCGGGACATTAATCGCTGTTTCTGCTACCTTTATTCTACCGCTCAAATCAACCTTAATGTGGCGGTTTTTATTGGCCAGTAATATTGAGGCTTGTGCTGATATCTATACGGGTGTTGCCCATTATATCAATCAGCCTTTATATCATCCGCATAGTCCTCAAAACCTAGCCTCATCAATCAATGAAAAAACTATGACACAATCAGCCGATAATGCAGCCTCTTTAACTGATAGCGACGCTTTTTACGCTGATACAAAGGTTAGTGGAGCGTCTGACTTGGTAACCCGATTAGAGCCTTTAACTGCAAATGAGATGGCCAAGCAGCTCAAAGTGATTAATCAGCGCCTACTAAAAGTACGCGGCCATATTGCTGCCACTACTGGTGAGACTGGTATTGATAAAAGCAAGTTAGAGCAGATTCAGCGAACCCATCGCAATATCATTGGCACGATTGACTTATTATTGTCAGCAGCGCCTAAGCTTGCCAAGCTGCCGATAGACGATGACAATCGAGTGCTATTGGTCCATTATCAGCAAGAGCTAACACAGGGCATGCGCCATATGGCAGCCGTACTCAGAAGCCCTAGCGACGAAGTGTTTCGGCCGTTGACCAAGATTCAAGTTTCTCAGTACCCTAGCATCTCATCACTGATATTTGATTGGCAAGGCTATTTTTGGTTGACTCAAACCTTACAGGTTCAACTGCAAAGCTTGAGCGACTTATTAAAAGAAACCAAGCCTAAATGGTTCGCCGCTTCAGGACTTGGGTACCAGCGCCGTGAGCAGCGCCGAATAAAAGCGTATGGCGGTGAAGGGGATTTGGATATCTAAGATAGAGAAAGCGTAGCCTAAATCTAGCTTGCCAATTGATGATGGCCGTTTTGCCATTGCTGCTTGAGCTGATCCCAATAATATTGGTAAATAGAGAGCGCGTGAGGACTAACATTGGTCTGAAGCTCTGCTTTTTTGAGCACTTCAGCAGTAGGATAAATCGTGGTATTGGCCTTGGTAGCCGGACTCATAAACATTCTAGCCCCAAGATTGGGGGTCGCATAGCCAAGATTTCGGCTGATAATTTGAGCATTTTCTGAGCGTAAAACAAAGTTTATAAACTGGTGAGCTGCCTCAACATGACGCGCCCCTTTGGGAATCGCAAAACTGTCAATCCATAGCAGAGTCCCTTCCGCAGGATAGATATAGTGCAAGCTGCTCATGCCCGCTCGATTGGCCATCACGGCCTCACCGTTCCAAATCATACCGATATTGGCTACGCCGCTCATATAGGGCAGGCGCGGTGCCTGTGATTCAAAGCCCACCACATGGGGCATCAGCTTGACTAGGCTCTCATAGGCCAGTTTAATCTCCTGAGCATTCTCACTATTGCTTGAGTAGCCAAGCGCCAGCAGTGCCATCCCAAACACTTCACGCATGTCATTGGTCAATAAAACCTGACCTTTAAATTGTGGCTGCCACAAGTCTCTCCAGTGACGAATCGAGGCGGCGTTAACAGTTTTAGCATCTACTGCTATGCCTGTCGTACCCCAAAGATAAGGCACTGAATAGTTATTGTTAGGGTCAATCTTAGTATGAATTAAAGCAGGATTTAATTGAACAAAGTTGGTCAACTTGGCTTTATCAATGGGTTGAAGTAGGCCCTCTTGACTCATCTTTTTGACATAATAAGTAGAAGGAACAATTAAATCATAAGGGGCTGAGGTCGAATGAGTGACCTGGTTATACATCTGCTCATTGGATTCATAAGTGCCATAGATAACCTTGATGCCTGTTTCAGCCTCAAAATTCTCCAAAATCTGTTTGGGCATGTACTCTGACCAATTATAAACATAGAGCACGGCTGTCTTATCGCTAGTATTACCAGTATCATCATCAGCCAATGTCACCGGTTGGCAACCACTCAGCACCAAAGCTAGGCTTGCGATAATGAGGGCTATCAATAAGTTAAAAAATTTACTGGCGGGATATAAAGCTGGCTCATTGCAATTTTTAAGACCATCTAACCTACTAGTATCAGTAATGAAATAAGGATAATACATTTGGGAGTCTCTGATACTTCTAAGGCGCATGGTGTCTCTTAGCTTTTAAATAAATTTTAAAGTTGGTAAATAGAGCAGGGGTTAAAGATTGAATGAAGGGTTGAATGATGAATCAAATTAGAGAGGCAACTATAATTAGGCTCAAAGGATAAATCAAGACGCTGCAAAAGGTTAAAGCAAACTATGAGCCGCAAGTCGATGTTGCGGCTCAATAGAGGAGCGAAGAAGCCCTAAGAGGCAGTTTTAAACAGAGCCCAAAATTAGAGATTAGGCAATTAGCGATTGGCTTTTAGCTTGTCCCAATATTGCTGATAAACGCGTAGGGCCGTATCACCAACATCCTCTTGAAACTCAGCTTTAGCAATGGTCGCTGCATCAGGGTAGATAGCAGGGTTGTTTTTAATCTCATCAGGCATCTGCTCACGAGCGGCTTTATTGGGGGTGGCATAGCCAATCTCTTGACTAATCAGCTGAGCATTCTCAGGACGAAGAACATAATCGATGAACTTATACGCGGCATCCAAATGAGCGGCATTTTTGGGGATGGCAAAGTTATCCATCCAAAGTACAGCGCCCTCAGTGGGGTATTTGTAGACCAAAGAGGTTAGGCCTTCATCGTTTGCCATCACCGCCTCACCGTTCCAAATCATTCCAACATTGGTCTCGCCTTCCAAGTAGGGCATACGGGCCGCATCAGAGTTAAAGGTTTTGACATTTGGCATCAGCGTCGTGAGCTTGTCATAAGCCGCTTTAATCTCCTCAGGGTTGGTCGTATTGCCCGAATATCCAAGCGTTGTTAAGGCCATGGCGAATACTTCTCGCATGTCATTCATCATCATCACTTGGCCTTTAAACTCAGGCCGCCAGAGGTCAGACCAGCTATTGACGCTCGCAGGGTCAACTGTCTCGCTGTTAATGGCAAGACCTGTACTGCCCCAAAGATAAGGAATAGAGTACTTATTGTCTGGGTCTACCTTGGTATTGATAAAGGTCGTGTCTAAGTTTTTAAAATTACTTAGCTTGGTCTTATCAATCTCTTGAAGTAAGCCTTCCTTGGACATTTTGCCAATATAATAAGTAGCAGGCACCACCAAGTCGTACTGACCGGAGTTATTTAGCAGCTTAAGCTTGGCATACATGGCCTCATTAGAATCATAAGTGGTATAGTTGACCTTGATGCCCGTCTCCGCCTCAAAGCCATCTAAAATCTCTTGCGGCATATATTCAGACCAATTATACAGCTCCAGAGTCTCACCAGTACTTTGGGCAGCTTGAGGCTCATTGTCAGTTTTAGGAGATTTATTGCAAGCACTTAGGCCAAGGCTAGCGCCCACTAAAGTCATGCCAAGTGTGGCTGACATGAAAAGCTGATACAAAGGACGCGCGGGACGCTGAGGGGATAATATGGGCAAGATTACTCTCCTAAAACTGTAATAAAATAGACAATCATGATAAATAAAAACGGGAGGCGACTGACCCTATTCCTAGGTTTTCTCTGAATGATTGATGGTCATACCTTGAGATAGTATAACAAATCTCAGTATTGAGATTGTATGAGTAAAATAATAACCCTGAGATGATACCTTATGGCGTATTGGATAGACAAGCAGCAGCATATTAACGACTTTATCAGCCGGGCCAATCAGATATTGCCCGAGGACAACCCACTGTTTTTTAGTGGCAGCTTTATGAGTGGTCAGACGAAGCGGCCAGACATTTTATTCATCGGCATCAACCCTGGTCATCGTCAATGGCGAAATATAGCCGCTCGAAAGGCTGATACCCAACTTGTGGCTTATAAGGCGAGTCCCTGCCAGTATATTGAAGATGCTAAGGGCGGCAACCGCTTTGCCAAACGCGTCATCGATATCGCTTGTGATGGTGACAGTGATAGACTGACCCACTGCGCTGAGACCAGTCTGCTCTCCTACTTTGCCAGTCCCACAGAGAGCGTAATCAAAGCGCAGCTCAAACAGTTGCCTAAGCCCATGCAAGAGGAGCATCGTCAGCTAATGGAGTTGGATTTTGTCGCTATTAATCCCAAGCACATCGTCTGTATCGGCTGGCGTACCTTTGATGAGTTTATTAAACGCTATAGTACACCTGATAAGATTAACGGCTATCAAGCGGGTAGGATGGGTCATGCTCATCTAGTGACTAAGCAAGCGCCTATTGCCATCAATGGCAAAGATAAAGACGTTAAGATGATGGACTACTATGCGCGAGCCGAGGTAGAGAGTATCCCTGTGCATGGGGTTCGGCACTTTTCTACGCCCTTATCTCAAGCTATGCTAGAAGATATGAGAGGTATATTTCAAAAGATTTGGCATGACATTGCGGCAGATAGATATTAGCTCTAATCGTTCAGATAACCAACCGTCATCATAACTTTGACAAGGATGTCATATGAAAACCACCCTGAAATCTCAGCTAAAGCCTCTAAGCTTTGCGGTGCAACGAGCCGTCGTCAGTAAGCTACTTCAATTGCCTGAGCCTATAGCGCGGCGGCTGGCGGGCAAACCAAAAGTTATTGATGGTCAGACGCTAAACTTGCCGCTACAACTGCTCCTTAAGCTATTTTCAGCTCCTGCAGATACCTTGGCCAGTGTTGCTGAGACTCGGGCAGAGTTTGATGAGCAAGGGTCATGGCTCGCGCAGCCTCGTCATCCTGATATCGTCGTTGAGGACTTTAAAATCGCTGTAACAGATGGTGAGATTCGCCTGCGCCGCTATCGGCATCGTAACTCAGTAGGCAAGCAACCGGCCTTGGTGTTTTATCATGGCGGTGGCTACGCTGCGGGGTCACTCAAATCTCATGACACCCCTTGTCAGCATTTGGCCGCTGATGGTCACTGCACGGTCATAGCGGTCGACTACCGGCTAGCCCCTGAGTACCCCTTTCCCACACCGGTTAATGATGGTATCGAAGCATTTCGTCATATCACCGCTCATCCTGACAAGTATGGGATAGACCCTGCACGGATAGCCGTCGGCGGGGACAGTGCGGGAGGTAACTTGGCAGCGGTGGTGGCGCAGCAAACCAAGCATGATGCCCATCCTCCTCAATTGCAGCTGCTTTGGGTACCTTGGGTCGATATGAGCACTGAGCGGCCCTCCTATGAGCGGTTCGCTTCAGGATTATTCTTAGAACGGGCCAAAATGCGCTGGTATGCCAATCTTTATTTACCAAAAGATGCCGATAGAGAGGACCCTAAGATTTCACCAATCTATGGAGATACGACAGGGGTGGCTCCGGCAGTGGTGTTGGTGGCAGGCTTTGATCCACTGCGTGATGAAGGGATAGCTTACGCTCATAAGCTCACTGAGAGTGGTATTGACACAACGTTTAAAGTCTATGACTCGTTGCCGCATCCTTTTATTAATATAGCGGGTCAAATAGAGGACGCCAAAATTGCCTTTGCCGATGCAACTAAAGCACTGCGAGAAAAGCTATAGATTTTGAATAGGCACATAAGATTTTGAATAGGCGCGTAGCATTTTAATTCATAAAGAATTACACATTTAAAGTAGGCTAATCTTTAATCAAAGCCTAAAGAACCAAGAGCATATCGATAGATGACGATAGATAAAGAGCCAGCAGAATTAGAGCAATTAATCCATATTTTGCATCATGGCGTAGGGCTACAAGATACCAGTGTTAAAGGGACGCTGGCGATTATTGGTGGCAAACTGACCGGCGATATCCCCCTTGGCTCAGAAGCCCCTGCTTTTGCGATGCGAAAGCGCTTAATACTAATGGGTTTACAATCCAAAAGGATTTCAGAGGCTTCGGATGCTATCAGTTTATTGATAGTCGCGATAATATTCGCTCTTATGATTTGGGCCAGTTATCCAGATACCCCTTGGTGGGTAATGATGCTTACCTCTGTTTGTCTATATTGGGCCTACACATCAATCAAGATGTTCCGTCGATTGGGCCGCATTATTTATGCGGTGAAATCAACTGAGCAACTCATCCCTGACCCCAAACTCAATATTCAGCCTCAACGAGTCCAAGATATCAAGAAACTACGCCACCGATTTGGCAAATCTAGGATGCTATCTAGAGTTATGGGACTGGGCATTGCCATCCTTGCTTTTTGGATGATTCAACTGTTCTATACCCAAACCCCAACAGATTTGCTATCGCTATATTTTATTTTTCCAACTGCGCTGATGTTCGGCATTGGGTTAATCTTTTATCCTGTTAATAAAGCGGAAAACTTGTATCTTTATGGCGTGACGCAAATGAGCTTCAAAGATATGCCCGCAGGATTAAAGCTTTTTCTCTATGTTGGGGTCGGACTGAGTGCCGCGATGCTAGTGGCCTATGGGTTTTCGGTAGATGTGCTAGGGTATTTGAGCCCATTATTGAAAGGTCACTACTAACGCTATCAGACTTTATCGTCCTCTAAGGGCGAGTACCGTATTCTTGATTCCTAATACTGAAAATAACCAAGCCTTTTGCCAACGCGATTCAATAATAAAAATATGAGCTTGACGGGAGGCTTTATGCTTACAAACCGCACTTCCACTTTCAATGAGAATGAATGTCTGTGGGTTTCCAGTATGGTGAGCGGCTAGCCTTTGCGCTTCATCATAATAAAACTGCCCCAATTTATCTGAGTCTGCCATTGAATGATTGTCGTCTTGTTGGCAAATAATGTAGCAAAATGGCAAGTATGGCATGGCATATTGAATCTAAAATAACCCTAGGTCATTATAATAATCTGGATAATTCGTCTGCCAATTAAGTGCAAAACGCTGAAAGAATAATGGTCTTAAAGGAATATTCATCTTAGAAGGACTCGTATCTGTAAACTATACCTAACGCAAACCCTTTTTATAATCATTGATGAGTAGGACAAAATAATAAACAAAAGATGAGCTTAACATTCATACGACGCATGAAAAAGCGGGTCCAGCTATCACTGACCCGCCTTCATACTTTATAGA
>JAUNVX010000002.1:0-30623 GCA_030540615.1 Psychrobacter sp.
GCAGCACTTATTCATGACTATCATCAATCATAAATAGCCTAAGCAATTTTTGATGTATTCTCATACCTAACATAATCAATCACATAACCTCAGGTTTAACCCAAAAAAGAAGAGATTTTTATGAACAATAGCAATCCATCTGTCGAGCGCCTTGGCAAGACCAGCATCGTTCCACCACACGGTAGCAATACTCTAAAACCGTTATTATTAGAAGGCAGTGAGCTTAAAAAGGCTTTAAATCATGCCAAAACTTTACCGCAAATTGTATTAAGCTCACGCGAACGTGGTGATTTAATCATGTTAGGCATTGGCGGATTTACCCCGCTTGATGGTTTTATGAACCAAGCAGATTGGCAGGGTGTGGTCGATGAGATGAGCTTAAAGTCGGGCGACAATAAAGGTCTGTTTTGGCCGATTCCTATTACCTTATCAACGGATGAGCAGACGGCTGGCTCATTAAATCAAGGCGATGAAGTGGCCTTGATTAGTGATGATGGTGAAATCATGGGCATCTTGACGGTGGAAGAGACTTATACCATCGACAAAGCTCATGAATGCCAGCAAGTCTTTACCACAACAGACCCTGAGCATCCGGGTGTCCAGCAAGTCTTAGAGCAGGGCGATGTCAACGTTGCCGGTAGCGTCAAAGTATTAAGCCAAGGCGAGTTCCCGACTCTTTATCCAGAGATTTATAAGACACCAGCGGAAACTCGAGCGCTTTTTGAAGACAAAAACTGGCAGACCGTGGCCGCCTTTCAAACCCGAAACCCAATGCACCGCTCGCATGAGTATCTGGCTAAGATTGCCATTGAAATCTGTGATGGGGTGATGATTCACTCCTTGCTGGGTGCGCTAAAACCGGGTGACATTCCTGCTGAGGTTCGTCAAGAAGCTATTAAGAGCTTGATTGACAATTACTTCAAAAAAGACACGGTGATTCAGGCAGGTTATCCTCTTGATATGCGTTATGCTGGACCTCGAGAGGCATTGCTTCACGCTTTATTCCGTCAGAACTATGGCTGTAGCCACCTCATCGTTGGCCGAGATCATGCTGGGGTAGGTGATTATTATGGTCCGTTTGATGCTCAAGATATCTTTGATGTCATTGACAAAGACGCAATGCAGACCAAGCCATTAAAGATTGATTGGACGTTTTGGTGCAATGCTTGCTCTGCTATGGCCTCAAGTAAAACTTGCCCGCATGATGCTGCTCACCATGTCAAAGTCTCAGGAACTAAGCTACGTAAAGCGCTATCAGAAGATGAGGAAGTGCCTGAGAACTTTAGCCGACCTGAAGTACTAGCCATTCTGCGTGAGTACTATGCAGGGATAGCCAAAGAGGACCGCGCGGAGGTCAAATTGACGGGCGCTTCTGCGGTCTAATTTGTTCTATTAATATATCTATCAGTATTATGAATACGATAAAAAACCCGCTTTGCTATCAAGGCGGGTTTTTTCATTAGTGGGCTTTTATTCATGCCATTCCTGTCAAAATAGCAAAAATACCCATTAATATTAATAACCACCATATGACCCCTAACACTAACCACACATAGTTAACGGCCGTGAATGTATTATTTTGACTACCTTCATTATCGCCGCAAGCTATATTGGCTTGTTTTTGAGCTTGCCACAGACACCAACTAATCAGTCCAAACATCATGACTAAAATACCAATGCTTAAAGGCAACTGATCATCACCTAAAAATTTATCAAGAAGGTTCGTCGTCACTTGAGCCACCACAAAGGCAGTCGCAGGCAATTGCAAATTAGGCAAAGGGCTATTGGATACTAGCTTGGCATCGGCATGAATTTTTTTGAAGAGACTATGGGTAAAAAAGATGTTGAAAAGTGCTCTTGGCACGGGCCAAATCTTATCTTGAGTACGTATTTTCCAATTTGACCATTGCTGATAAAACCAATAGAAGGCATAAAGCGAAAAAGTAGCAAAAAATAAGGTAAAAAACTTACGTTTACTCACCACATAGTAAATGGTACTAGGGGCAAGATGTGAAGGTATTTCACTAGAGTGAGGCGGAGTATAGGGGTTGGTAGGAGGTGATTTATCTAAATTCATCGAAGTTCCTAAAATTTATTCATGGGTTGTGATTAAAAACAATCATTAATCTAGCAGTTTTTATTGTTATTGCAATCTTATAATCTATTTTATTTAGGAGTAAGAGATAGCTATCAAGTGATAGGGATAAATTCTTGACTGATGTCAAAAGAGGACGGCAGATTAAACAGTCAGCTAAATTTTAAAGGATATTCCTATTACTCACTTAGTTAGGTGTATTTAACGTTAACTTCCTATCTGATGCGCTGATACGATGACAACTTATTCTTTCTCTCAATAATGACGTTAATGACCTTGACGTTGAGATTTGTCCTATTAGAGGTTGTCATATGCGGCTTTTAACTTTAATCCCCACTCCAATAGTGTCTCCTAAAAAACGAACTCAAACTTTGTTTTTGGACGCTGGTTTGCGCTTTGGGGCAACACTATTATTACTGGTCACTGGCATGGGATTAAGTGCTTGCCAACAAACGCCTGCCAACAGTCAATCGGTAGCAGAGGGCCCGGATACTCAAGATATTGAGCTGCTCAATGTCTCTTATGACGTCTCACGCGATTTTTATAAAATCTACAATAGCGATTTCATCAAAAACTACCATCTTAAACATCCCTCCATTAACCTCCATGTAGGCCAATCTCATGGCGGCTCTAGTAAGCAAGCTTTGGCGGTTGCCAATGGACTAGGCGCAGATGTGGTGACGCTCAATCAGCAATCAGACATTGATTTATTGGTAGATAAGGGCAAAGTCGCCGCCAATTGGCAACAGACCTTTCCCAATCACGCCGTGCCTTATACCAGCACTATTGTATTTTTGGTACGGGCCGGCAACCCCAAACACATCAAAGATTGGCCCGACTTAGCCCGACCTAATATCGGTGTCATCATGCCCAGTCCCAAAACCAGTGGGACAGCAAAGTATGCGTTTTTGGCCGCGTATGGCTATGGGTTAAAACACTTAGGGTCAGAAGCTTCACTGCAAAAGGCTAACGGGCCCGATGACGGCAATCAAAATAGCTCTAATCAGCATCTGGCTAATCAAAACTTAACTAGTCTAAATATCGCTAGCCAAAAAAATATCAATAGTTATATGCGGCAATTGCTACACAACGTGATGATTTATGACAACGGGGCTAGGGCGGCCACCACTACCTTTACCCAGCGCAGCATGGGCGATGTGCTGATTACCACAGAGAATGAGGCGCATCAAGTCGCCGAAAAGTTCGCCAAAGGCCAAGTTGAGGTGGTCTATCCTAGCTACTCAATCCGTATCGAAAACCCGGTAGCCATTAATGAAGTCGTCACTGCCAAAAAAGGCACCCGTCAAATAGCGCATGATTATCTACTGTCACTTTGGGATAAACCCGTTCAGGAGCAGATGGCCAAACTGTATTTGCGGCCTAGTGATCAAAAAGTGTTGGCCCGTTATAAAGATAAGCTACCAGATATCGATACCTTTGATGCGCAAAAGGTCTTTGGGCCTTGGGCTGAGATTAAAAAGACATTCTTTGCTGAGGGTGCCTTATTCGATCAATTGGCTAGGCAGTCAACTGAGCAATGAAGGTTGTGTGCCTTGTTATTCCAATTGCTCACTACGATACACGAATTCATCATTAAACATAATAACCAAGCGCTGTTAGCATGAGCGCATCCAATTTAATCACTCAAATTATTATTCACTCAAATTATCAAATAAGTTACCTAGCCATTACGCCAGCGCATTGCGCCTTGAGGATACGATGAAATCATTTAATTTTAGCACCCATAAAGCGGCTACCACTGCCACTGCCTTAATAGTGGCATCTTTGAGCTTGACCGCTTGCAATAAGCCTGCGACTGATACCAGCAGTAATGCGAGCGCCACTGATAGTAGCAGCAGCAATGGAGCGGCTAACAATGCAGGCAACAAAGATATTGAGCTATTAAACGTATCGTATGATGTGGCTCGAGACTTTTATAAAGACTATAACCCTATGTTCGTCAAGCATTATAAAGCTGAACATCCAGGCGTTAATATTAATATTAAGCAATCTCATGGCGGCTCAAGCAAGCAAGCGCTATCAGTTGCTAATGGTCTGCAAGCAGACGTAGCGACGATGAACCAAGGTTCAGATATTGAATTGCTGCAAAAAAAGGGCTTGGTAGCGAACGATTGGGAAGCTCAGTTCCCAGACCACGCCGTGCCTTTTACCAGCACCATTGTGTTTTTAGTGCGTAAGGACAATCCCAAGGGTATCAATGATTGGCAAGACTTGACCAAACCGGGCGTTGAAATCGTCATCGCCAATCCAAAGGTCACTGGCAATGGTCGCTATGCCTTTTTGGGGGCGTATGGTTATGGCCTTCATACTTTTAATAATGATGAAACCAAAGCGCAAGGCTACGTTAAAGACATGCTCAAAAACGTCAAAGTCTATGAAAATGGCGGTAGGGCAGCGACCACGACTTTCGTCCAGCGCAACATTGGTGATGTGCTGATTACCTTTGAGAACGAGGCCAATCTAGCCGCTACTAAGTTTGGTAAAGGTCAAGTGCAAATCGTCTATCCAAAGTACTCGATTAAGTCTGAGAGTCCGGTAGCAATCGTCAAAAGCGTCACAGATAAAAAAGGCACTACTGAGGCGGCCAAAGACTATCTTGACTACCTTTGGAGTGAACCTGCTCAGCAGCTAGCGGCTGACCTGTATCTACGCCCAAGCTTGCCTGATGTCTTAGCCAAAAATGCGGACAAATTACCTCCGATAGATACTTTCCGCCCTAATGATACCTTTGGCAGTTGGGATGACATCATGGGCAAGTTCTTTAGTGACAACGGCGTGTTTGACAAGTTAGCCGTCAATAATCCTAAGTAAAGTGATATCAATAACAGTAGATTATTACCCATAGATTCGCCACTGAGAGTGATAGCATGAGTCAGCCCGTTCAGCCTGCCAATAGTCATCAATCTACCCAACCTAATTGGCTGGTACGTTTGCGTCGCCGCAATGTGCTACCGGGGTTTGGGTTATCGATGGGCATCACCGTGCTAAGCTTATCGCTGCTAGTCATTCTGCCTTTTGCCATGATGATTTTCACCACCTCACAAATGGGTTGGTCAGGGTTTTGGCAGGCAATCTCTCAGCCGCAGGTTAAGGCGGCCATCATCTTATCATTAAAGATGTCGTTTTATGCGATGCTTACCAATATGGTATTTGGCACCTTGGTCGCTTGGGTATTGGTGCGCTATCAGTTTTGGGGCAAGTCGCTGCTCAATGCTCTAGTGGATTTACCTTTTGCCCTGCCAACCGCAGTGACAGGTATCTCTTTGGCAACGCTTTATGCCCCCAATGGCCTTATTGGTCAATGGTTTGACAAAGTCGGTATCCAAGTGGCTTTCACCCCTGTGGGTATCTGGCTAGCCTTAGTGGTGGTCAGCTTTCCCTTTATTGTTCGCGCTGTTCAGCCTGTATTAGAGGAGCTGTCGGTCGAATTTGAAGAAGCCGCGGCTGTCTTAGGGGCTAGCCGGTTCACTACCTTTCGTACCGTTATCTTGCCAGAGCTATTACCCGCTTTATTAATGGGTGCAGGCATGATGTTTGCGCGCGCCACAGGTGAGTATGGCTCAGTCATCTTTATCGCTGGCAATATCCCGATGCAGTCGGAGATTCTACCGCTCATTATTATCAGCAAACTTGAGCAATTTGACATTCAAGGGGCAGCGGCAGTGGCACTGTTTATGCTGATGATTTCTTTTGTGATTTTGCTAGCCATTAACTTATTGCAGTGGCGACTGTCCCGCCGAGTTGGTGCTAAGTAGTGGATAGAAAGTATGTTTTAATCAGTAATCGTTAATTAATCAGTCAATGTTATTCAAAAAAGTGCACTTTTAGGGCAGACCCATGCAAATATCCAATAGTTATGACTACCAAAGCAATGCAGCAACTCGCGATACACCGTGGGTTCGTCGTGTGTTTATCGCTATTGCTAGCCTCTTTATGATTGTGATGTTGGTGATTCCCTTATTAGCGGTGTTTTATGAGGCATTTAAAGGTGGTTGGGACTTATATCTGGCAGCGTTGGTAGACCCTGAAGCTTTATCCGCCATCCGCTTGACCTTGATAACGGCCGCTGTCGTGTTGCCGATTAATGTGGTGATGGGGGTGGCTATCGCTTGGCTGGTGACCCGATATAAGTTTAAGGGCAAACAGCTGGTGACGACTTTACTAGACTTGCCTTTTTCTGTATCGCCTGTGGTAGCGGGCTTGATGTTTGTGATGTTATTTGGGCTTAACTCCACTATGGGCGGCTGGCTTGAAGCTCAAGGTTTTCAGGTGATTTATGCCATTCCTGGAATTGTCTTGGCCACTTTATTCGTCACCTTTCCCTTTATTGCTCGTGAGCTAATTCCTTTAATGCAGTCACAAGGCGATAGTGAAGAGCAGGCCGCTTTGACCCTTGGGGCTTCTGGTTGGCAAGTGTTTTGGCACGTGACTTTACCTAATATTAAGTGGGCACTGCTTTATGGCATGATTTTGACCAATGCTCGAGCGATGGGGGAGTTTGGGGCCGTGAGCGTAGTATCTGGCCATATTCGCGGTGAGACCAATACCATGCCGCTACTGGTTGAGATTGCTTATAACGAGTATAACTTTACAGCTGCTTTCGCTCTCTCAAGCATCCTTGCGGCGCTAGCACTCATTACCCTTATCGTTCAACAGATTATGTCTAGACTACAGACCCGAAAATACGAAAAGGGCAGCCAGCGTGAAGCTATAACAGCACCTGCACTCATCACTGACAAGCCTAGGGCTCTGGCATTGGGCCAAGTGATGAGTGAAGTAGAGCGAGAGAGTAATCAGGTTAAGGTACAGACTAAGGACGCCTAAAGGCTAAACCTTATTCATTTAGCCGATGTGCCTAACCATACAGTTATCAGTTATGTATAAAAGATTACTGATAGAAAATAGCCTAAGCAAATAAAATTTATCAATCCAAATCTGCCACCAAAGAGCATAAACAAAATGAGCATAGACATTCAACACGTTCGTAAAACTTTTAGCAATTTTGTTGCCCTAGAAGACATTACTTTAAGCGTCCCCACTGGTAAGCTTGTCACCTTACTAGGGCCATCAGGCTGTGGCAAGACCACTTTGCTGCGCATCATCGCGGGGCTTGAATATGCCGACCAGGGCACTATTTTGTTCGATGGGGTAGACGTCACTCATGTGCCTGTGCAAAAGCGACATATTGGCTTTATGTTTCAGCACTATGCGCTATTTCGTCACAAGACAGTGGCTGATAATATAGGCTTTGGTCTAACACTATTACCCAAAAATGAGCGGCCAAGCAAAGCCGATATTGATAAACGGGTCACTGAATTATTAGAATTGGTGCAACTGCCGACTTTGGCCAATGCTTATCCGCATCAGTTATCAGGTGGTCAACGTCAGCGAATTGCTTTGGCACGTGCGCTGGCGGTTAAGCCAAAATTATTATTATTGGATGAGCCATTTGGGGCACTAGATGCCAAAGTGCGTAAAGAGCTGCGAACTTGGCTCAAAAATATCCATCATGAGCTTGGGGTGACCAGTATAATGGTAACTCATGACCAAGAAGAGGCGAGAGATGTGTCTGATGAAATCGTGGTTATGAATCATGGCGCCATTGAGCAAGTAGGCACGCCAGCAGATTTAATCGCTCATCCAGCGAGTGAATTTGTCGCAGACTTCTTAGACTTGGTATAGAGATTTACTGAGTTAACCATTAAAAAAGACCTGATATGATATCAGGTCTTTTTTGTGAGTCAGCAAGCAGATTTAGTAAGCAGGTGAGTCTATTTAAGGCTCAAGCAGTTTACCTTGCTCAGTGATGACCGTCTTATGCGAGTAGTCACTACGGTCAGGACGCTGCACCTTAGCTATCTTTTGAATGTAATCAATAAAAGACTGGGTGTAGAGCAATTTGGTGTCCTCAATCTTGCTGCTGTCTTTAGAGATATCGCCTAGCGTAGTATAACCATCCCGGCCTGAAGCAATATAGTCATTGGTTGCCATGACGTAGGTATGATTCATATCAAGGGGCGACCAGATACCTGAAGTGCGATTGCGGACTTCGATATTTTTGACTCGATTGCCTTTGGCTTGAGTGAGGTCTAAATCCCAACGAAGACCATCAGCATAAGGGTGGGAGCCAGACGAGCCTTCATTGTCCATATGATTGGCGATGGCGTCCTCAAGCGTGGCTTTTAGCTGCTGACCCGTAATGTCCAAATTGACCAAAGTATTGCTAAATGGCAGGATAGTGTAGGCAGTTTTATAAGTAATATCACCTGCCAGCACGGTCTCACGAACGCCGCCCGCGTTTTGTAGCGCAAAATCTGCTCTTAGCGCCCCATCCAAAAATGCTTTGGCGACCACTTGGGCAATGTCACTGCCTCGAGCATGATTGGCCGTATCTTCGCAGCCGCTAATATCAGCAGAGCGTGTGGTGCCTGGGACGCGCACCAAACATAGTGGTTCGGTAGCTTGGCCGATTACTTTGGCTTGATTTTCACTAATTTGGTCAGTGTAGGCTTTGAGAATACTAGCAGCATTGGCGTCTTCAGCAAAAGGTAAGATAAGGTCCTTGCTAAGCAGGTCGGTCTTATCTGCCAGCAGCATATCCAGTATGCCTTGATTGTCATTACTGCTTAATGGTTCAAAGTCTTTATTGGTCTCATTATAGACCTCAATCGTTTGAGCGATTGGGATGATTTGCGAGCCTTGACAGCTCTCAACATTGCCTTGTTTGTCAAAGCTGATATCCATGATACCGACAGCTTTGGTATATTCCCACGATTGACCAATGCACACCGTGTTACCATCTTTGTTTTTTATGACAGTGGGGTAGTCGCCTTTAGAGACCAAATTGTCTTCGGCAGATTTGCCATATCGGGTAAAGTCGCCGAGCAAGGTATGCGAGTCGCCACCGATGATAACATCCACACCAGATAAGGCCGCGGCTAACTTTTTGTCATTGTTATACGTGTAGTGAGTCAGCAGCACGATGTGCTCAATACCTTGGTTCTCAAGCTCATTGATATAGTTCTGAGCGGTGGTGGTCTCATCCAAAAATTCAGTGGTATCGAGAGGTCGAGACGAGTTTTGAGTTTTGCCTTTAATATCGATACCAATAATGCCAACTTTGACGCCTTCTTTAGTGGTCTTGATGGTATAGGGCTTTATATAATCCTCCACTTTGCTCGGCGCTAAAGGCGTGCCAACTTTAGGTTTGACATTGGCCGCTAACACAGGCGTCTGACAGCTGCCACTGTTTAATCTATCTAAGAACTTTTTGAGACCAACGTCGCCCTCATCGAACTCATGATTGCCAAGGCTAAAAGCATCAAAGCAGATGGTATTCATCATATCGGCATCAGCATCGCCTTTATAAAAGCTAAAGTAACTGGTGCCAGTGATGGCGTCGCCTGCATGCAGTTTCAAAAAGTTACCACTGCCATACTCATTTTCTAAAGCATCAAAAACGCTCTTAACCCGCGCGAAACCACCACGCTCACTGCGGTAGGTTTTGCCATCCATTACAAATGACTGTAGACCTTCAGGCTCTAAGTGTGAGTGATGGTCATTGATGTGGGCAATTGACAAATGAATAGCGGTTTTGGTTCCAGAATTATCATTTGCCTGCGTATGGTCGTCATTATCGTCGGAACAACCTACCAAAGCCGCAAAAGCTAAGGTCAAAGAGCTAGAAACTAGACAGAGCTTTGTAAAATAAGCCTTATTGTTAATAACCTTTTGGTTATGATTAGTATTTTTCTTATCCGCCATGACGCCCTCATTATGATAGTTATAATAAGAGCTCAGTGTGGCAAAGGTAGGTGACATTCCCATGACCACTTGATGACAGTTCAGTAACGCCTTAATCACAATCTAGCAATAAACTAGCCAAGCTGTAGGGAAGAGCTATAGAGAAAAAAAGAACATAAAAGAGTCAAGAAGAATAGACTAACGTAATAACAATACCGGCACTTGTGTTTGGGTCAACAGCTTGGTGGTGGTACTACCCACTATTAAACGTCGCCATTTGGCATGACCATAAGCGCCCATGATAATAATACTGACTTTTTTGTCAACCTGAAAATCAGTCAGCGTCTTGACCACATCTTGCAGGTGCTGCTTACTTGAGAATACATGAACGCTAACTATAAGGCCTGCGTTAGCCATCTGTTTTTGCGCTCGGTATAGGCTCAGCTCTTGCTCGCCATCAGCAGGGCCGACCATCACTAGATAACCTGTAGAGCCACGGGATAAGTCGCTATCGCAAATCATTTGCACCGCTTTTTTGGCCGTAGGACTACCATCAAAGGCCAGCATATATGAGTCAGGTGGAGCAAAATCGGTAGAACAAATCAATATAGGCTGATGCATGGCCCGAGCGACGCTTTCGATTTGACTGCCAATGTTCACATGATTATTGGAATGGTCTTGTCCACGCCTGCCCAGAATAATCACCTCTGAGTTGGCACTAAAGTGTTGAATCGCCGGTAGCAGCTTGCCATGTCTTAAATGGGTTTTGACCGTGACATGACTATAGGACTTATTGATATGGGCTTTTGCATCTTGTACCAATGCCTCACCATGTTTGACCGCTAGCTTGGCCGTTTGCTCATCTAGCACAGTGAGCTCGCTTAGTAGGGCTTGGCGACTGTCCATACCGATGGCCCCACTTAGGTCATGGCGAGTAGACTTGGGTACCATGATGGTGTGCAATAAACACACTGGCAAATCTAGTTTGTTGGCATACCAAGCCGCATAGTCACAGACTGATCGCGTGACATTTGAGCCATCAATACAAGCCAAAATAATCTGCTCTCTCAAAGGACTAAGATGGTTTGGGAGCTGAGTGGGCACAGCATTGCTAATCACATTGCTATTAGCATTAACATGGGCATCAAAATCAGGATGAGCGGGGTCATTTATTGCCTCAATAGAGCGCGAATCAGTCATGGTGTCTTCCTTATCATTGTTATTATCTTTAGGTTAATTATTAACACAGGTCAACTCTCTATAAATTGTCGTACGAAATAGAAAAGTCGACTCTTAACACCACTTTTCTTTTGACAATCCTTTTTTCTTAGCAGCAATTCTTTATCAGTAAAATATCTCTCTTAGCAACACTTTTTTGTAGGAATACCGTCATCTGCGTCATTCACTTTATTTTGTATGATGCTATCTTTTATGACGGTGTTTTGTATAGCAGTGTCATCATCAATACTAGCAATTACCTGCCTGCACCAATTGGGCATCGCGCGATTGAGCCCATACCACATCCAAGTCCCTCGGCGCTCACAGCTAAGAATACCGGCTCGCTTGAGATGATTAAGATGTCTAGACACGGTTGGCTGCGGTTGCCCCAGTAAATCAGTCAAATCACAAACGCACATAAGCTCATGCTGTCTCAACAGTAAAACCAGTCGCAGACGAGTAGGGTCTGACAAGGCCTTAAAAAAGTTAACTGCTTGCATATTTTAAGCTCCAAATTAAGTCAGCAGCGAGATTTACTTTTGACCACCAATCAAGTATTCTGCTTTATATTCACTTATACGAATATATATGACTGTCTTTTATAGTAGCATAGCTATTATGAATCACCATGAATTAAATCTCGCCATCTACCCATATTCATTCACCAAACTGAGTCTATTGTGTTAACTGCCATTGCCATTTTTATTATTACCCTTACTTTTGTCATCTGGCAGCCACGAGGTTTGGGCATCGGTTGGTCAGCCGCTATAGGGGCAGGGGTAGCGCTGCTAACAGGTGTCGTGAGTCTCTCTGATATTCCCATCGTTTGGGATATCGTTTGGAACGCCACCTTTGCCTTTATCGCGATTATCGTCATCAGCTTATTGCTCGATGAGGCAGGCTTCTTTCGGTGGATTGCCTTGCACGTGACTCATGCCAGCGCAGGCAGTGGCAAGCGGTTATTTGCTTTTATTATTTTGCTCGGTGCATTGGTGTCAGCATTTTTTGCCAATGATGGTACAGCGCTGATTCTTACGCCGATTGTTATCGCTATCTTAGTGACGCTCAGATTCTCGCCTGCGACCACACTTGCTTTTATTATGGCTGCGGGGTTCATCGCTGATACGGCAAGTGTAGCCCTGGTAGTGTCGAATCTAGTTAACATTGTCTCAGCAGATTTTTTTGACATTAGCTTTAATCGTTACGCGCAAGTGATGGTGCCCGTCAATCTGGTCTCAGTGCTCAGCTCACTAGTGATTTTGTTTCTATTTTATCGCCGTGATATTCCTGCCCGCTATGATACTGCCCTTATCGAGTCGCCAAAATCGGCTATTACGGATAATGCCACTTTTAAGATGGGCTGGGTGGTACTGACAGCGTTATTGATTGGTTTTTTTGTTTTGGAGCCGTTAGGGGTCCCCATTAGTCTTATCGCAGGTATCGGTGCTTTAGTGCTCGTTATCACGGCTTTTTGGCAGCGTAAGATTGAGCTAAAGCCCGTGCTAAAAGGTGCCCCTTGGCAAGTGGTCGTCTTTTCATTGGGCATGTACTTGGTGGTTTATGGTCTCAAAAACCAAGGACTGACGGTCTATCTAGCGGCAATATTGACTGACCTAAGCGCTCAAGGGCTTTGGGCGGCGACGATTGGTACGGGGGTATTGTCAGCTGGATTGTCTTCGGTGATGAATAATATGCCGACCGTACTCATTCAAGCCCTAGCTATTGACCAAGCAGTGACCAGTCCTGAGACCTTGGAAGCGATGGTATTTGCCAATGTTATCGGCTGCGATTTAGGACCAAAAATTACCCCCATAGGTTCGCTTGCGACCTTACTTTGGCTGCATGTGCTCGCCAGCAAAAATATCCAAATCACTTGGGGGTACTATTTTAAGGTTGGTATTATTTTGACGATACCGGTATTGCTAACGACCCTTTCAGCACTGGTTATTTGGCTGTCCATCATAAATTAAAGTGTTAAAACTTGCTTTGTGTAAGCCATTTAGCCTTTTTGCATTATTTGTCTGTTTAATCTAAGAGTAAATTATAATGAATGTCCTATATATCTGTACCCACAATCGCTGCCGCAGTGCTTTATCTGAAGCCATTACCAATCAGTTAGGCGGTTCATCAAAGAAGTCATTAAACAACGAATCTGAAAAGTCATCAGGACAGAGTAGGCTAATCGCCAAAAGTGCAGGCAGTGCGCCTAGTGGTCAAGTGCACCCGCTGACCTTAAAATATCTTGATGAAGCGGGCTATAGCATTAAGGGACTGACCAGCAATTCATGGGAGGACCAAGAGTATATGGGCGATTTCGTTCCCGATATTGTCATTACCGTTTGTGACAATGCCGCTGGCGAAGCCTGTCCATTATGGCTAGGTGATATCCCCAAACTACATAAGCTACATTGGGGACTGACCGACCCTTCAAAAGATACCGAAGATGAAGCAGTAACTGCTGAAAACTTTCGTAAGACTATCCACCAAATTGAGCAGCGTGTGGCAGAGCTTATCAACATAGCTGCCTTGCCCGACAGTGAAAGATTAGCAGCATTGAATGCTCTCGCAAACCCAATCCATAAGCAATAACTAATAAACGATACGCAAAATTTAACCAAAAAAGTTGACCCTTTAATGACCAAGCCAACCGTTGTTGTGAATAATAAAACGGCTAATATCTTAGCTACTGATGAAAATCTTACGGCTGATAGCGTTAGCGTTGATATTTCAAAGACCCTGGTTGATTTGCCAAATATACAAGTAGACCTATTCGAGATACCTCACATAGAAGATTTTCAGCGCCCTTTATCCACGCATGCGCCTAAATTCTTATTACTGTATGGCTCACTTCGCGAGCGCTCTTTTAGCCGATTGACCATCGAAGAGTGTGCCCGTATTCTTGAAGCGATGGGCGCGGAGGTAAAAATATTTAACCCAGCCGGACTGCCACTAGCCGACAGTGAGGAAGTCACGCACCCCAAAGTTCAAGAGCTACGAGAGGCGGTGCAGTGGTGTGAGGGCATGGTATGGTGTTCGCCGGAGCGACATGGCGCGATGACCGGTATTATGAAAACGCAAATTGACTGGATACCACTGTCTATCGGTGCCGTAAGACCGACCCAAGGCAAGACACTAGCAGTGATGCAAGTTTGTGGGGGTTCACAGTCCTTTAATACCGTCAATCAATTACGCATATTAGGACGCTGGATGCGAATGCTGACCATCCCCAACCAGTCATCAGTGCCTAAAGCATTTTTGGAATTTGATGAGGAGGGACGTATGAAACCATCAGGGTATTACTTACGCGTCGTTGATGTGATGGAGGAGCTGGTCAAATTCACCTTACTCACCCGCGATCACGCCAGCTACTTGGTTAACCGATACTCTGAACGGGTCGAGAGTGCCGAGGAGCTGATGGCTAGGGTAAATCAAAAAGAGCTATAAATTAGCCCCAATAATTATCAGGACATTCAGGCATCTCAATCAAAGCTTGCCGCAATGCATTAGACCACTGGCGGCGCACCGTATTAAAGTAGTCATCATCTTCATCGATGCGGCGACCTTCTGGGATTAGTAAGCTGTCATTGTGATAGATTACCAAATCAATGGGCATGCCAACGGACAAATTTGAGCGGATAGTGGAGTCAAATGACAGCATTAATGCTTTGGCAGCCTCTTTGAGATCGGTGTCATATTTGACAGATCGGTCTAAGATAGGCTTGCCATATTTACTTTCCCCCAATTGAAAAAAGGGGGTGTCGCGAGTGGCACGAATGCAGTTGCCTTCAGGATAAATCATATATAGCTCTGGCGGCTGGCCTTTGATTTGGCCGCCTAGCATAAAGGAGCTGGTGAAAGTGCTGCTATTATCATTAGCGATACTTTGTGCTTGTCTTGTCACCTCACGCATACATTCGCCGACCATTTGCGCGGCATCAAACAGGGTGAGCATAGTATTAAGATTATACTCATTACGCTGATTAATGGCATTTTGCAATTTGGTAAATACCGCTTGTGAGGTGGCCAGATTGCCCGCGGTTTGAAGCACTATAAAACGCTCACCATCAATGCCGTATTGATATAACTTTCTAAAAGTTGAGATATGATCCACGCCAGCATTGGTTCGGGTATCACTGGCGAATATCATGCCTTTTTCTAAGCGGATGGCCACACAATAGGTCATAAATGGTCCTTAAAATATACTTCGGCTATTTAACCAGTAATGAGATAGTTGCTAGTGTAAAGAGGCACAAATTCATCCCAAAAATAGCAATGGATAAGAATGGGATATGGGTAGGCTTCGTAATTGACAAAAATGGCATTATGATAATCGGGATACCAATACCTGACTGTAAAGATTTTCGTAACCGCCGCCCATTCTAACGCCGCGAACAGGGGCAGCATCTAGATAGTCTCGACCGATAGCCACATAAACGTGAGAGCTTGGCTGAAACAGCTGGTTTGAGATATCAAAAGTGTACCAGTAGCCATCAAGGTAAGCCTCAGCCCAAGCATGGCTGGCCATATGATTGTCTGAATCATCATAAAGATAACCTGAGACATATCTAGCCGGCACTTGATGGTCCCGAAGACATCCCAAAAACACATGAGTATGGTCTTGGCACACCCCAGAGCCTATCTCAAAAGCTTCTGCCGCTGTGGTACCGACGTGGGTAGAGTTTTTGGTATAAGGCATCTTGTTCAGCAAGTCAACGGCGAGGGCTTTTAAGCTCTCATGGGTGACCTCTTTAAGATAAGGCGCTGCAAAGTCGCGCATGGCTTGCGAGCACTTGGTTAATGGGCTTTGAACCGTAAATAGTAGGTAGGGCACGTTATCCATGTCTTCAAGGCGCTCAGTATCCGTATTAATCTCAACGATACCTGAGGCCTGCATCTGCAGATTATTATGAGCTTCGTTGCGGCTAAGGGTCAGCCAGTCATTGCCAAAACCGTCCTTTTGACTGGTCGCTACTTTAGGCAACATGACATTCCACTCATGAATGATTTGATGCGGCATTTGCATGGGGGTCATGCGGATATACTGCACACTACGCTGCGCAAGTTCATCGTAATAATAGTTGGTCTGATGGCTGATTTGAAGTTTCATAGTAGGATTGATTCCCCGTTTTTTATAGTGGCTATCTATTGGCTAATGAGTCAAATAATGGATTGATAAATGGGCGAGAAGCCCTAAACACCTTGCTGCAATATGGTGTTGAACTCTTCGCTTAGCATCTGATAATCACTGAACTGCTGCGAGTTGATAATCTGGTTGGTCAAACGGATGAGCTCACGCCAGCGCGTATTTTCAGGTAATTTATTGACCCAACTTTTAAACTCTAGACTGACAGCCGCCGTGTCTTCTTTTAAGAACATGGCGCGCTCTAGCTGCTCAAAATAGCGGCCCAATTGCCAAAAGCATTTCACCGTTGGGTGCTCTTGCTTCATAGCCGCATTACAAGCATAAAGCTGAAGCGTCGCGGCCCGATAAGTGCCCGCACTTGCCAGACGTTTAATCAAATTATACAGCTCAGAGGTATCCTTACCGATGACGCCCTTGGCCTCTTGGACATTAGTCTCTATCGACTGAACCACGCTAGGAATTCTGCGCTCCTCTAAGTCTTTTAGGATACCCGCAGTCATAGCCGTAATAGTCTGATTCGGGTCAACATCAAACCCTAGACAAGCAATCAAATGCTGAATCTGCTCGGCGTCCAATTGATGCTTGATAAGTTTTTTCATCAAGCTATCATAATGGTACAAGCGCTCACTATAACGGCCTAGCCAAACCAAATGATTGGCGGTGGACAGTAGCAATATCATAGGCGCGTCGCCGGTATTCTCATATCCCACTTCGACAGGGTGAGCCGGGTCATTGTAGTGAGCATGACGGGCAATCATGGTATCGACGATGCCCGCTGCGCTAGTATTTGTAATGTTGGCATTAGAATGGGTCAGTGCCTCGCTTGGGTATTTATCTGGGTCGACAAGCTGGCTATCATCCACCACCCAAGTGTCCTTGATACCGCCGCCTTGAGAGGAGTTGACCACCAATGAGCCCTCAACCATGGCCACTCGAGTCAAGCCGCCCGGTACGATATCGACAGTGCCATCGCCATGACTTAATACGAAAGGC
The DNA here is from genome assembly GCA_030540615.1 of Psychrobacter sp. Lineage (GTDB taxonomy): Bacteria > Pseudomonadota > Gammaproteobacteria > Pseudomonadales > Moraxellaceae > Psychrobacter. The sequence goes on from JAUNVX010000002.1 coordinate 17,214, forward strand.
CGCAAATCAATATGACGCGGCGCAATACCATCAGAGACTGCGGTAGGGTTGGTAGATAAGGAGATGGTTGGCTGAGCGATAAAGCCGGCAGGGTTTTCAAGCAGGCGCTTTCGATAGTCCTCAATCTCTTGTTTGGTTGAGGTCGGGCCTATGAGCATGCCGTAGCCGCCAGAACCTTGGGTTTCTTTGACCACTAACTTATCTAGATTGTTCAAGACAAAGTCAAGCTCATCAGGTTTGCGGCATTGATAAGTCTCTATATTAGGCAGAATAGGCTTTTCACCCAAATAATACTCAATCATATCAGGGACAAAGGGGTACAAGCTCTTGTCATCCGCGACGCCTGTGCCTGGGGCATTGACGATGACCACATTGCCTGCTCGGTAAGCACTCATGAGGCCCGATACCCCAAGGATAGAGTCTGAGCGAAACGCCAATGGGTCAATATAAGGGTCGTCAATACGCCGATAAATGATATCGACCTGAACTTTACCGCGAATGCCTTGCATATATACTTTGCTGTCTTCGACTACTAAATCATAACCATGCACCAGCGGCACATTCATCTCATGGGCCAAGAACGCATGCTCATAATAAGCACTGTTAAAGCGCCCTGGGGTCAAGATGACAATCTGAGGGTCATATTTACTGGTAGAGCTAGCAAGACAAGCCTTAAGACGTTGGGGGTAGTCACTCACCCTTAAGATAGGCGTATGATTAAACACATCGGATAACAGCATCTCAGAGATGGTGCGACTCTCAAGCATATAAGACACACCTGACGGAGTTCGCAGATTATCCTCTAAAACACAAAACCTGCCAGTTTCATCACGGATAAGGTCGATACCACTGATGTGTGAATAAATGGGCTTATTAAGCTTAATCCCCATCATCCAAGGCTCATAACAGCCGCTAGCATAAACATAACTGTCAGGAACGATGCCTTCTTTCATGATATGTTGCTCATGATAAATGTCATGCAAAAAAGCATTTAACGCGGTAATCCGCTGCTTGCAGCCTGCCTCGACTTGCTGCCATTCGCTAGCGGCGATAATGCGTGGGATAATATCAAACGGTATCATTCGCTCAATATTTTTGGCATCACTATAGACCGTAAAAGTCACCCCTTTACGGTAGAATATATCCGCCGCTTGCTCATTGAGATGATTAAGATGATCAAGATTGGTCTCCGCTAGCCAGTCGCCTACTGCTTTGGCCGCCGATCGGTACTCTCCTTGCTCAGTCATCAATTCATCAAAGCTCGCCAGCTTTTCGCTAGAAAGGCTTTTGGGTTGAAATGTATCGTCTTTGGCCACTGTCTTAGGATCAGCGTCAGAATGGTCTGAAGCGCTAGCTAAAGCACGGTCTTGACTGCCTAAGCTGACATCAGCAGCGTCTTTTGGATTGCCTATCACGTTGTCATGCGTTTGACTCTGTGATTGAGATTGGCTTTGCGGCGAACCTTGACTCTGAGACTGGCTTTGTGATTGGGTAGATTTTGACTTCATAAATACCTCATACATCCTTGATAAAGTGTTTTGACGATAGGGCATGACTTAGGGAGCAAGATTTTGCGGCATTGACTAAAACGGTATTTCAATAAAGCTATAGGGTTCTAAAACTATAGAAATGCTATGTCTCGATGCTCATAGTGAGTTATGGATTAGTTGTGGCTTTATAGGCTATTAGAATAAGCTTTGTTAAATACATTATGGGATTAAATGAGTAGCAAGACCTATCATTGAATTAAAATTTAAGTTACTAAAGACTATACAACGTCTTTGGGACAATACACAATATACAATCTGATTTAAGGGACAAGTGAAAATTGCCAATAAGTGATTTATATAAAACCACCCTACGCTATAAAAGTGATTCATCATGCAAAATCGTCGTCAATTTTTACAGGCTATCACCTTAGTCTGCGCTGTCAATATAGCCGCCTTAGGCTGCTCCGATACGCCCACTGAGCAAGCCTTGCCAGCAGGCAGCAAGGTCATCGCTCTAGGTGACTCGCTCACTTATGGCTATGGGGCAACGCCTGAAACCTCTTATCCCACTGTGCTTGCGCAGCTAAGCGGCTGGAAGGTCATAAATGCGGGCGTCAATGGTGACACCTCAAGCGGCGTATTGGCTCGCACCGATGACATTATCAAACTTCAGCCAGACTTGGTATTACTTGGCGTGGGCGGGAACGACGTTTTGCAGCGCTTGCCGCCTGAGACCACTCGAGACAATATCACTGCAACGATTAGCAAATTTAAATCGGCCGATATTCCCGTGGTTTTAATCGCTGAGCCGCACTTTAGTACCAGTGCATTATTTGGTAAAGCCAGTGATAATCCGCTGTACAAGGAAGTCGCCAAATCCCAAGAGGTGTCGCTATACTCGGGCGGTTGGTCGGAGGTGCTGTCTGATGAGAGTTTAAAGTCTGACCAAATCCATGCCAATGCAGCAGGGTATAGGCAGTTTGCTGAAGGGTTGCATGATTATCTAAGAGATGAGGGTTGGGCGCAGTAATAAAGAGTTAGATTTTAGATTTAGGATAGTATAAAAAAAGGGCCAACAGAACTCGTTGACCCTAATTCATTCACTCATAATGGTCTGTTAAATCATTACCGAGACGGACTTCTGCTCTGATTTTGACTTGGCTGACCCTCGTAGTCATCAAACGAGTTGTCATACTTGGGAAAAGTGCCCACCTTGTCAGTGATTAAAATATCATCAACCATCCAGCCTCTAAAGCCATTGTATAATTCATCGTTGGTATCAAAGTTGAAGCGTAGACGGATAACTTGGCCCTTATAGTCGTCTAAAGAGATACCTTCTTGTTGGATTACTTTAGGCGCTTGGTTGAAACCACCCGTTGTAAAAGGTAAAGGGGCGTTGTCTAACTGCGCTTCTGGATCTGTCAAAGGGTTCAATCGGGCAATAGGTACAAAGTCATTACTACCTCCTACGGCCACAGATACTGTCATAACGTCAAAACCATTGATATTTGGGTTGACTGATTCAATCTCCCACCAAGTTTTAAATGACAAGCTAACTGGGGTTGTGACATTGGTTAGATTGATTGAAGGCGAGGTCAAATCTCCCCTATTAGGCCCCATTGAGGTGCCGCCATCAAAACCTACATCATCATTATTTGAGCTATCATCGCTCATTTTACCCAAAAAGTTGCCCGTCTGTTTATTGCCATACCAAAAACTCTTATTGGCTTGTAGGGGTAGCGGTACTAAGCCTTGAGTCGTGTCATTAGGAGCCAGATTGACCCGTTTATTCACTAGATTATTAGAGATGGTATAGTCAGATGCTCTCACCATCCAGCCTGTGGTTTCATCAGAATTAAAGATTTGCCATAAAGACGCGGTCGCTGAATTGTCTTCAAAGGTCTCTTGCCAGTAGATGCCTTGGGTTTTTGGCTTGTCCTCTATACCAATATTTAAGCCATTAACATTGCCCGAATTGACAGTCGTGTTAAATGTAAAAGTCTCATAATCGGTCGGTGTCACCGTGACGACGGCATTTTGCAGGGCTTCTACATACTTTTGGTCATTCGCCACGTTAAATGGAATGACAAACATGCCATCGGCATCGGTAATGGCATTGGCAAAAGCACCATTGGTCACAGCGCCACCTGATAGTGAAACTTGGGCATTAGCAATGGGCTTATTATCCACACTGACCACACCTGTGATTGAGCCGACGATATTGTCAGTGGCTTCGCAGCTTTGCTGAGCAGCCGAGCAAATAATAGGCACATTAACATAGCCAATCTCAAGGATATTACCTTCTTGAATATGATAAGAGGTAATCACCGAGACATCAGCTGTTTTGATTAGCAAGTAGTAATCTCCTGCTACCAACCCTTCGATATCCACGGTGCCATCGGCATTAATCACATAAGTCGGCTCACTAGCGAATTGGCTTTCATCAGGAGCTTGGTCATTATTCATGGCTACTTTTGAATGGTTGGCCGCTAAAGTACTGTTTGGGGCGACATTAGTACGATAATGATTGGCCATTAAAGGTCTTGATTGTGAGCCTTCAGGAGCTGACAAAACTTGGATGCTGCCTGTAGTAATAGGATTGTTATTGGCATCTGTAATAAAAAGCGACTTTATTGCCGCCGTCTTGGTATTGTCGCCTGGTGTTACCACCACATCATCTGGAGCGTCATTATTTGGCTCCTTATCATTGCCACAAGCACTCAAAAGTAAGGCCAATATTGCAGCAGGTAATATTTTTTTGTTAAAAAAAGTCATATCTTTTTCCGATTATAAGTTAAGTTTTTAGTAAACAATTATTCATTTATAGGAAATTATAACTTAATTTGACGATTAATGGTCATTTAAGACGATAATATTATTATTATTTCTAGATTTAGCGGCCATAATTGATTATTTATGGGTAAACTTTGCTTATAAACGGTAAAGTTAACAGGATAAAATGATAAGTATTAATAATATTAAACTAAAGTCGTATAAAATCCATGCCGACAAGTTAGGCTATGATAAGGTCGGCATAAGATTAATGATTGAGTAAGGTGGGTTTTTTAAGATGGTAGAAATATAGGGGTATGGAGGTTTGGGAGTTTAGATAATATAATGATAATTAGGAATATCAGGTAAAGTAATAAAAATAAAGCATTGATTGCAAAGGATTCATACCATTAAGCCATCACTCAAAGTCAAGTTAAACACCAAGTTAACCAGTCCAATCCGTCTGCTTAAGGGTATGCGGGCGCATATGCCCAAAGATAAAGCCGTCATCACTAGTATAGCCGTGGTTGGCGCGATTGGCCTCATGGGAATCGCCAGTTTGAGTTGGGCTACGGCCGCTCATAACAACAGTAATAGTAATAATGACAACAGTAATAATGGTAGTAATGCTCGAAATAGCAATGCTGACACCTCAAATAATGAGGCAAATGACGCCTTAATCCGTAAGCTAAGCCAAGATGAAGTAAATACCCAAAAGCTGGCAACCGTCCAAAAAATGTATGAGCTGTCACGCCAGCTTGAGACAGGGTCAGCCACCTTATTGAGCCAGTTTGCCAATGATGAGCTAAAAGACGCTTTGGCGCTTGAACAACAAGTGATGGAGCAGGAAGGACTGATGTGCGGGATAGGCGCGGACATCATATGGCAGTCACAAGACCCTGACTATCATGAGCCCGTTACCTTTACACTAAACGATGAGGGAGAGGTGGTGGTGGCACTCTCTGACAGAGACGAGCTACGCTATCAGCTAAGCTGTCAAGTTTTAAGCAGCTCAGCAGGTGAGCAAAGTGAGCAAGACCTGCATTGTCAGATTAAAGACATTATTGACTTTGCAGGGTCAGTCAAACAAAGCCTGATTGAGAACTGTCAATGAACCTAATAGAGTCCATCACCATCATTAGGCTTTAGGCGCAAGAAATATAGCCCTGACAACAGCGTAACTATCCCCATCACCCAATAGGTTGACTGAAAAGCCACTAGGGTATCCATCTCAACGCGCTCAGTGAAGATATTCAGTATCGCTGCCCCAAAAGCAATACCAAAACCCATCGCCAGTTGCTGATTGACCGCCATAAGACTATTGCCGCTACTGGTTTGAGTGCCCTGCAAGTCGCCAATGGTGATGGTATTCATCGCGCTGAACTGCATCGAGTTGCATGCGCCCATAAAGGTCAATACAGGGATGAACCAATACCAAGGTACGCTGGCATCGAACTGGGCCAGCAAGATAATCAAGATGCCCAGTAAGGTGGTATTGACCACCAATACCTTTCGGTAACTAAAGCGCTGGATGATTTTGCTCACCCAAGGTTTGACCCCAATGGCCCCAACCGCGATAGGGGCGAGTAACCAGCCAGCTTGCGAAGGGGTGTATTTAAACTGTACTTGCAGTAACAAGGGCAACAAGTAAGGGACAGCGCTGATGCCCAATCGGGTGAAAAGATTGCCCACGATGCCGATGCGAAAGGTGCGAATACTAAATAAAGACAAAGGAAAGAGCGGATTATCATAGCGCCTAGCGTGCCAAACGTAGCCTGCCAAAAGGGCAATGGAGATAACGGTCAAGACGATAGAGTCAAAGTAGCTGCCTGGTTGTGAGGCTCGTTCCACCGCCAGACTTAGCAAAACCGCTGCAGTAGCAAAGCATAAAAACCCCTTCCAGTCTAAGCGGCCGACCGTCTCACGAAGGTCTGGCACTAGCTTATAGCCTAATACAAGTCCCAACAGCCCCATAGGAATATTAATCAAAAATATCCAATGCCAGCTAAAATACTGCACCAGATAGCCACCGATGAGGGGGCCTACCAAAGGGGCTATGAGAGCAGGAATCACCGCAAAGTTCATCACTGTGAGCAGCTGATTGCGAGGGTATGACTTAACTAGGATGAGCCTTGCCACAGGCGTCATCATGGCCCCGCCCAATGCTTGTAGCACTCGAGCGCCAATTAACACTTCTAAGTTAGGGGAGGCGGCGCAGAACAATGAACCAATACAAAAGATGATAATGGCCGATAAGAATACCTTTCGGGTGCCAAATTTGTCCGCCAAAAACCCACTAATAGGGATAAATATCGCCAATGTTAAGGCGTAGCTAATCACGGCCCACTGCATCTTCAGCGGCGACTCGCCCAATGCTATGGCCATTTTGGGCAATGCGGTATTTAAGATAGTCGCATCCAAAATCTGCATAAACAGCGCTACTGCGAGCACATAAGGTAGATATTTGGCTTGAATAGGGGATAAAGTCACGGGCGGATGAATGGACATAAGAGGATTAACTTTTAATATTTTGATAAATCCAAGTATTATAAAGAACTAACTTTAAAATTGTGACTTAGCCTTGTTATTATTGTGACGGTTTTTGTAGGGCTATTTTATAAAGAAGGCTTGCCAATTAATCCAGCTTAGAGTCAGCAACGGCCTCATTAAAAAAGTCTAGATTGGCTATAATGCTATCCACGATGCTATCAGGCGACTTAATCCAAATGCTGTGCTGATTGCCCTTTAATGAGGGGTCTAATTGAACACGAACCACTTTGGCACGAGCGCAAAGCTCGGATAAGTGCTGGGTTGAGGCCAGTGGTGCAAAGTCGTCCCCTATGATATTGAAATATAAGCCTTGGCCTTTATTGGCTTTGGCTTCTTTGTATACAGGGCTTTTAAATTCTTTTATAAAGTCAAATTTACCTGTCCATGCCGTTCGGCACCAATCTTTCATAAGCTCTTTGGGTTCTTTACGGCCAAAGCCAACCTTGTAGCCGGGCAGATAGCCAAAAATTCGAATCAGCACTTCAAAGGCAGCAGCGGCGCGAAGGATATTGAGTCGGCCCAATCCTTGCCAGTTTTTGTAATGAATGTTGCCCGTGGCCACTGCAATTAAGGGCGTGTCGGTCAACGCGGAATAAATACTGCCAATATGCGCGCCTATGCTATGACCTAGCATTAAGATTTGATGCTCAGGGGTCATCGCCTTAGCGCTATTTAGCAGTGCTGGCACGAACTCATCAATTAAGTCTTGATAACCATAGTCAATGCCTCTTGAAATATGTGGTTGATTCTCACCGCAACACGGGTAGTCTGCACTGACTACCGTAAACCCTTGCTCAGTTAGAGCACTGATAAACTTAGTGTATTTGGTAAGGGGCACGCCTATGGCGGTCATTAGTACCAAAGTGATGGCCCTGTCTTGAGGGTTGTCTTGCAGGTTGTCTTGTTGACTGTCTTGCAAGTTGTCTTGCTGGCTTGGGGGTCTATCAATATTAACATTGACAGTATATTTATTTTTGAAAATGAATGCTGGCATGAGTTATCTTCCTTGATAAGTGGTCATATAGCCTCATGGATTGTAGCTTATCCCATACCCTTATTGTGACGATTGCCTTCTTTTTAATAACTATAAAGTCACGTGTTTTTATTATGCTGCTTGTATAGCCTCAATATCTTATCGCCAAGCCAGTAATGCTAATTTGATTACCATGGCCCATAGCACCAAACACGACAGCATATAGACACTAAAACGATGCATGACCTTATTGTAGCTGCAATGAATTAAGCTATGAATTGCCCGCAAAATCACAAACCCCCAAGCTGCTTGATAAAGCCAAGATGATAAGGGGATACCTTGATAACGAAATAGCTCAGCACAAAGACAGACCACATAAAAGATGACGGGCATCTCAAATAGATTTTTAAAATTATCAGAAGGGTAATGGATAGACTCAGGCAACCGCTCAGACATTTTAGAGGGGGTATTGATACTCTGTGGGTCGATGTTTTGACGCTTTAAGTAACCAAGTCTTTTGACATACATCCAGCCCCACACGCCAGCCGTAACGCCTATCATGCCTAGTATCGGTTGGATAAAGTTAGGTTGCATCATAGTTGCCATGCGTTTTACCTTTTATACGAAGTAGACCTTTAGTATAAAAGGTGCGTTTGGCAGCTGCATTGACATTTATCAAGAGTGTTACTTTTATTAGAATGGTTAAGTTGAATAATTTTTATTTGATGTTTTTAGCTATCCGTCTAATAAGGGATGATGACGTATTCGGCTGAGTGTTTCAGGGGTTATGCCAAGGTAAGAGGCGATTTGTAAGCTTGGGATATGATGAACAATTTGGTCAGGCATGGTAGCGACAAAGCTTTGATAACGCTGCTTGGCGGATTTAAGTTGCAGCATCCTAAGGCGATTTTCCATAGATTTATAATGCCGTAGGGCAAGCTCTAACTTAAGGCTCATCGCCCAATCCCCTAACTCCTCTATAGCCGCTAGACTTAGCATAAATCCAGTACAAGCGGTTAAACATTGCGCGGTATCACGAGCGATACAAGCGGGGAGCGGGTGAGTGAAGCAAGAGGGACGATTAGAGATAGCAGGTTGAATAGCGGTATTGATTTGTTGCCAGTAGATAGCCACATCATAAAAAGGCATTACGACTGAACCATCGCATAAAAATCGTAAATTCACCTCATTGTCTTGCTCATAGTCAAACACTCGTACTAGGCCAGATTGCAAGATAAACAATTGGCTTGCCGCTTGACCCTTATAATAGATATTGTCTCCCTTGGCAAAATGTACGGGTGTCAGCAGAGGCAGCCTTTGCAGCAAATCTTCTAGATTATTTATAGGGGTATTGGGCAGTAAAATCGCCAATAAATCGAGCATAGACTGGGCCATAGTTTCCATCCGTGAAGAATAATAAGACTGCTAAGATATTAACGGAACAGGTGTTTAAGGTACTCTATATTTATCCTTATAATAAGGTCAATTTATCTTTATCACGATAAGGAGCCTCTAATGACCAATCCAAATCAATCAACAGCTTCGACCTACACGCCGCCGAAAGTCTGGTCACAAGAAGCGCTCGCCAAAGACCATGGCGGTAAATTCTCTAGTACCAATCGCCCAACGGCAGGCGCGCGTCATGAGCAGATATTGCCAATAGGCGATAAGCCTTTGCAGCTGTATTCGCTTAATACACCCAATGGCGTCAAGGTAAATATCCTACTTGAGGAGCTAGCCGAACTTGGTATTAAAGGTGCTGAGTATGACGCGTATAAGGTCAATATTATGGAGGGCGATCAATTCGGCTCGGACTTTGTGGCTATTAACCCCAACTCAAAAATCCCAGCATTGGTGGATTACTCTAATAAAGAGAAGCCTGTTAAGCTGTTTGAATCTGGAGCGATACTGATGTATCTGGCTGAGAAGTTTGAGCGATTTATCCCCTTAGTGAGCGCTGACCCGCAAAAAAGAGCCGATTGCTTATCTTGGGTCATGTGGCAGATGGGCAGCGCCCCTTATCTTGGCGGCGGCTTCGGTCATTTTTATGCCTATGCGCCTTATCCGATGCAGTACCCGATTGACCGCTTTACTATGGAGACCAAGCGTCAATTGGATGTATTGAATCAGCACTTGGCCAATCATAATTATATGACTGGTAATGGCGAAGAGGACTATAGCATCGCCGATATCATCATTTGGGCTTGGTATGGTCAGCTGGTATTGGGTAACCTATATGAGAATGCCGCGACGTTTTTGGACGCAAGCAGTTATAGCCATGTTCAACGTTGGGCTAAAAATATCGCTGATAGACCTGCGGTAAAGCGGGCAGTGGACCTTGAGCTTAAGCCAATCAATCCTGCCTAAAGCTGATTAATAGAGTGATAGGTAGAATAAAGGTAACATTGTCTCATCATCTATGCTATAATGCGCGCCTTGCTGATTGATAACATCGCCTGCAATTGTCGTCTGGAGTAGACACCGTTTAAATTGTTGCCGATGATTTTGCTGTTAGTCAAATACTTACATCAGGTAAGTTTGGCCAATAACTCACGGTAACAACCACCAAAATACGTCACTGAATTGTACATTGGATGTACTGCTCAATCGACGCTTATCTGTGTTGTGCCTTTATTCTTTACCTAATTTATAAAAACTTCGTGTCAGCAGCGATAGCTTTTGTATGCCCGAATATCCTAAAGGACAACACATGACAGACCAAAACACATCTAAAGACGCCGCCATTATCAGTGCTGATGACGATTTAAGCTTCATTGATCTTGAGTTATCCACTGAGCTATTAGATGCTCTAACCGCTAGCGGTTATGATGTTCCTACTCCTATCCAAGCCCAAGCCATTCCTGCTGCCCTTGCTGGCCGCGATTTGATGCTGTCTGCGCAAACGGGTAGTGGTAAGACCGCCGCTTTTGTATTGCCAGTATTAGACCGAATCATTCGTGATAAAGCCAACAACAAGACCGTTCATACCGTCATCCTAACGCCAACGCGTGAGCTTGCCAATCAAGTTAGCGATAGCGTTCGTCAATACAGCTCAAAAACCCGTAATATCTTCAGTGTGCCTCTAGTGGGCGGCGCGCCTTATGGTGGTCAGATTCGTGCGCTTAATAAAGGCGTTCAAATCATTATCGCTACCCCAGGCCGCTTTATTGATCATATGAAGTCAGAGCGTATTGATTTATCTCAGCTAGACATCCTAGTATTGGATGAAGCCGATCGCATGCTAGACATGGGCTTTGCTGATGATATCGAAATGATCATGAAAGCGGCTCCCAAAAATCGCCAAACCATTATGTGTTCAGCGACTTGGGATGGCCCAGTTGGCAAAATTGCTGAAAGCTTTACCAATAATCCAGAGCGCATTGCCATCAAAGTAGAGTCAGCTCACATTGATGAGTCAGTCTATTACTGTGATGACTTTAATCATAAAAACAGATTGCTTGATAAACTGCTCACTGAAAAAGACGTGAATCAAGCCATCGTCTTTGCCGCCACCAAACGCAGCTGTGAGACCTTGACCAAGAGCTTGGTTGAGCAAGGCCATAAAGCCAAATTCTTGCATGGTGATCTGCCACAAGCGAAACGTACTCGCATCATCAATGATGTCAAGGCCGGCAAAATCGATATCCTAGTGGCTACTGATGTGGCAGCCCGTGGTATTGATGTGAGTGGTATCACCCACGTATTTAACTATGACCTACCCCGTCAAGTAGAAGACTATGTGCATCGTATTGGCCGAAGTGGCCGTGCGGGCCGAACGGGTATCGCCATTAACTTATGTAGCATCGATGATCGTCCACAAATGGATGCCATTAATCGTTATCTCAAACGTACGATTATGGTTGAAGAAGTGGAAGGCATGGAGCCTAAGAAAAACACCAAGGACTTAAAAGTCGGTCCAGGCACGGGTCCAAAACGTGGCCGTGGTGGTAATCGTGGCCGTGGTGGTCAAGGTAATGGTCGCAGTGGTAGCGGCAGTGGTCGCCCTGCAGGCGGCGGTGGCGGATATCGTGGCCGTAGCAGCAGCAATGACAGCAATAGCACGGGTGAAAACCGTGGTGGCTATCGCGGCAAGGCAGCGGGTAGCGCAGGCGCTGGTCGTTCTGACAGTCGTGGCAATACTGGCGGCGGTGCAAGCCGTTCAGCTGGTGCTGGTGCAGGTCGTCCATCAGGCAAGCCAAGTGGTGAGCGCCGTGGTAGTGACGGCAACGCTGGTGGTGGCCGCTCAGATGGCAACCGCGCGCCGCGCCGTAGCGACTACTAATTAGTAGTGAATGCTTAGTGAGTCATTAGGTTTAATGACTTAATGGCTCCTTATAAAAAAGACCAGATAATAAATATCTGGTCTTTTTTTGTTTTTAACTTAACTTTCTATCGTTAATTAGTAAGCGATATCACTTAAATCGTCCACTGATCATTGATGATAGCCACGAGATAATTCCGACCTTGATAGGCTTCAAACACCAGTCTTAAGGCTCGCCAGTCCATGCCACTGTACTCATCAGTACCAGGGAAATAGAACTCAACAAAATCGCTATCGGGATAGGCTTTTTTTAAATTATTTAAACTATTACCAAGGCTCTGAAATGCGTTATAGCTGATGCTATCGCTGTCAACTTTATCCAAGCCATCACTTGCCCAGTGCTTAAGATAGTCAGGCAAGGTAGTAATATACAAATCACCCGTGCCATCCTTCTCTCCCCACGTAAACTTAATCCGCGACTCTTTGAGATATTGCTCAAATTGTGCTGGCGTAAATACTTTGTCTTTATCCTTTTGCACATAGGCATACATGCTAAAGCGGACCCCTTTGGTGGGATGGATATAAGGGGTGATGGCTTGGTAATTATTAGTCAGTAAGGACTGCTTGATTTGATTGGCGATTTGGGTGACTTGCTGCTGGGCTTGTTGATTGATTGTGGTTTGTACTTTGTCAGATGATGGGCTAACAGCGGTTTGGTTAGACGTTGGCTGGCTAACAGCACTTTGACTAGCTTCTACTGACTTTGAAACCCTCATCTCAGAAGCAGCCAATGCAATTGACTCACTTTGGCAACTTGTTAGGGCTACCAAGGCAGCACTTAGCAAAAATGCTGAAGTGATTGAAGGTGCTAAAGCTATTAGCCTCTGATTATAACGGCCTTTATGGTTCAATTTCATTTAAAGCGTTGCCTCATGCTGTTGATTGCGAAGCTCATCAATCTGATTTAGATAATAATGACCGAGTTCAGGTTCAGCCATGGCAATCCAAGCTGCATAGCCAATCAAGGTTTGATAAGACTCGCCAGCGCGTAAGCCTTGACCATTTTGTAGATTATGGATGGCGGCGCGAAGCATGCGTTTGACCTTGCGTGGTACTCTGGGCGCATCTTCACCATTGACCACCATACCCGTCACTGCTTGCTGATTGCCGCTGCGGATAATTTTGGTTTTGTCATTATTTAACGCAAAACCTTCCTCTGTCAATATCTTAGTCACTGAGCCCAGCAGTTGCCCAATCAGTGCGTTGTGGACTTCGCTGTTTTCTTGATCAAGCTTATCATCAGCTTTTGGCGTTTTGCTACTGACTTTTTTGCCATTATCTTGGTTAACACTGTCTTTTTTATT
>JAUNVX010000002.1:30639-49888 GCA_030540615.1 Psychrobacter sp.
AAGCGCCTTTAGCTCAGTGCCAGCAGGCAAGCTAAAGGTCAAATCATCAGCGTAGCGGCTATAGCGTAGACCAAGCTTTTCGGCCAGCCCCGTCAAGCGGCGGTCTAAATTCAGACAGACAATATTGGTCAGAGCAGGACTGGTTGGGGCACCTTGGGGCAGGGCGCGGTCGCCTAAAGCCACATAATAAGTGATACCGTTTTGTTGCACAATCTGCCGTGGTGACTCAGTGCAGAGCATGGCCAGCAAAGTCGCTAATTGCTCATGGTAGCCCGCATGACGGAACACCCCTTTGACCCGTCGCCAGTTGACACTAGGAAAGAAATCTTTGATATCGAGCTTGATGAGTATCTCACTATCGGTGTGCATCTCAGCATTACTGACTATAGACTTGCCTCGAACGAAGCCATGCGCCGCCCCATGAATTGGCAAATGGTTCAAGATATTGTCTAGTATCCAGCGCTGAGCATATTTCAGCCTTGGTATCGGCGCCCAAATCTGGCGCGGCTCGCCACTGCGCTTGGCAATGGTAAAGTGGGTATAAGTCAAGTTGGTGGCGACATCACGCTGAAAGCATAAGCCTTTGAGCTGCGACATCGTGAGATTGAGCGCCTCGGCCAACTCTTTGGTCTTAGTTAATAAAGGCAGATGGTGTTCAATCAGGCGATTCTGAGCGTCTTTGATATCCCACTTATCAGCACTGGTGTCATCGCTCCAATAGATATCTCGGCCTAAATAGACGATATGCTGCGACTGGTAAGCTTGCCAAGCGTCTTTTTTGAGTTTGCGCGCCTCAAGAGCTTCTTTTTTGAGCTGTTTCTTGTAGCGATCACGCTCTTTAGGGCTCATATTATCGATGGGTTGACGCTCCACCATAAAGCCTTGCTTGACCAGCTGCTGCTGAACATATTGATAGCGCCCGCCAGCTTGCTCAATCTCGTGCCAAAGCGCTTGCCACTCGCGCTCAATAGGGGTGAGGCGTGACATGGGACTGATATAGTCATGAGCCGAATTAGTGATACGGGTATTATTTTGATTAACGGGTTCTGCGTATTGACGGTTTTGATTATTCTTGGTGGTCATGTGTTACACCCCTTGGTTTTCGATAAAGCCTTTGGCTTCGAATCGAGCAATCTGTTGAAGATACGCGGCCCTAGCTTGCTCAGGCTGATTATACAGCCAGTGCTGCCGCGTGCTCTTATCATCCGTGACTTTCTCAATTTGTAGCTTTTTGCCAGCCAGCGTGAGATAAATATAAGCCATTTGAGCACTGCGAGAGCTCAATGACTGGGCATGGGCTAAGTCTACTGGTGTAGCATCAGATGATGAGGAGGGGCTGGACACTTCTGACTGCCGAGCGAGTGCTGATAAGTCCAATACGGCAGGATTGGCAGGGCTAATATCAGCACTAATAGCAGTTTGAGCCGTGCTCTTCTGGCCTTGTAGTGACGCTTGGTATTTGCTTTGACTGGTACGGCCTTTGCTGGCTCGATTGAGCCGTTTGCTCAGCACACAAGTCTCATGTTGATGGACGGTATTGTCTTGACTGCTGTCATAGTTGTTATAGGCCAATCTTAGCGCAATCAAATGCGCGCAAACCCCTTGGCTTAAGCGGTGCTGCAGAAACTGTGGACAGCTACATTCAGCACGGCTCACCAATCCTTCCTCACCGATTAGTAATTGACTGTGATAGCTACGCCTATCCTCACTGACGTGGATATCAGCGCTAATCATCACCCCCTGAGTGGGAATGGTAGCGACACTGAACTTCTTAATGGCATCAGCTCGGCCCACCAAGTCATACGCCTGCTTTTCCGCTTGATTATGATAGGCAAGCTTGCCCATGTCTAAAGGTGTCTGAGTCAATGGTCGATAATAATATAGCTGATTGCTGCTGTCGTAGCGCACTAAGCCTTGCTGCATGGCTGAGAGGATATCTTGACGAATTTGCGCAGTCGTTAATGGGGCTTGTTTGCTGGATAGCGCTTCTGCCAATCCCTTTAGTGTTGCAGGCTTAATCATCAACTGCTCAATCAGGGCCTGAATGCGTTGGTGCTCATCACTAATAAAGATGTCTTTGTTTTTAGAAGAGCTGCTCACACTTTCAGATAAAACATGCTGCTGCGGGCGTGCTGGCAATAGCAAATCAAAATTCAGCGACTGCGACCAGTTGGCCTGACTAAAGCCTGTCATAGCAAAGGTAAAGACAAAACCTTTACCGCGTAGGGTCCAGTAGCTTGGCATGCCTTGACCAAGTAGCGTGACTGAAACGCTATCAGTATGAGGCAACAAGCGTTTGAGCAAACCAAGACGGCGGCGACCCCATAACCGAATTAATTTGGCCTGTTTTCCTTGATAAGGACGAGCCCGGCTAGCTTGGCTCGTGACTTGACTGGTCACCGCAATGTTAAACGGCTCAAGAATAATCGTCGGTAGCTGCTCTGGTCTTAGCTCAATGAGAAGCCCGCGGCGTTTGCCTTTGATGTCTGCATGCATGCGCAGCTCAAATAGCACGTTATATAGGGCGATAGGGTCAAGATGGATGGTATCTTGAGTCAATTGCGCGGCAGACTGCACTTGAAGTAGAGCGCGAATCCAGCTTTTGGGCACGTTAATGCGCTTTTCGATGATAGGACGCTCATCAACGTAATCGGTACTGTGAGCTATGTCAGCGGCTAAATCAGCGTTTAAGGTCTCGTCTTGCTTTGATTTATGGGTCAGAGGCACTTGCGTTTGCAAGCTTACTGCCTGTTGGCCAATATCGAGCATGGTCTCACGGTAGTCTCTAATCTGCTCAATGCCTTGGTACAAAGCCGCACTATAATCAATGCTAGTGGTGCCAAACTCTGCTGGTTCGGTACTCTCAAACAAGCTATGGTCCAAGGTCAGCTGCGCGTAGCAACCCTCATCACGGCTAAACACTTCAAAACTGACCCCATTTGGGTGAACTTGAATAATAGGATCTAAGATACAAAAGGCGAGGGGGTCGTTATGAAACAACCACTCAAAGTAATCGCGCTGCGCCGAAAATAAGTTTTTGTTGGCATTGGCGCGGCGCATTTGCATAAATAGGGTATAGGCCGAGCGGTCTTTGGGCACATAACGATAATCGCTACTGACCACGTCAAATAGCGCTAACAGAGTGTCACGGAATAGCAGTGGTGAGGTTACTCGGCCATGAAAGCGAACCTCTTGGCGGTTTAATTGGGCAAATAGTGCCACATGCTGAGTCGGCTCTGCTGCCTTAGCGTTAGCCATTGCCGCATCACTGCTCTCTAAAGTCTCAACCATATCCGTCATCTTCGCATCTAGATTGGCCACGTCAGTCACATAACTGGCGGCAGCATAATCTAGCTGCATCAGCACACCGTCTTCGTTGGCTTTATCATCGAGCGTGTCTTCATTCACACCATTATCAGCAACACTCTTATTGGTGTCATCAGTGCCTGGTTCAGCGTCCAATTGGGCTTTAGTAAGGTCCGTCATGTCTTGATTCTCATTGTCTTGGGCGGACTGAGTTAAGTCGTTTTGGGTAGTCATTATTTATCTCCATCACGCTGAGCAGAGGCAGGCGCGGTGGCCGCTTGACTAATGGGCAAGTCCACGCCAGCAAATGGCAAAGGCCGTTTTTTTTCAGTGCGGCTCATGGCCCGCTGCCAACGCCGTAGTACTTTATAGGCAAGGGTTTTGAGCTCTGAATCGCTCTCTGAGCTCATTAACTGCTCAAGCCAAGTGGCTATTTGCGGTTCATGTAGCTGACCTAGGCCTTCGATAGCGCGTACTCGGGTCTGTCTACTTAACGTATCATCTGTTGCCCACTGATGTAGTGCTTCCGAATTGCCTGCTTTCATCCAAGCCAATATCTGCTGATTAATAGAATGCTCATGGCTTACCGGCACTAGGCTATTATTATGGCTAATGTCACCCTTAATAAGGCCAGCTTGCTCGCCATGCTTGTTATCACCTGGCGCTTGTTTTAAGTGAGTCAAGACCTGCTTCAGCAAAGCTTGGTTGTCATAAGAGAGCGGTGATAGCTCACCACCAGCGTCCAGTCCAGCCAATGGCATTAAGACACTGGCATCAAGCGAAGGAGATAAGGCTTGATTGCTGGCTTGGCCTTGTATGTCTTGATGATGGGGTACTTGACTACTAAAGGAGTCACTCGCCAGCAGCGCCAGTAACAACTGTTGCCACCACGCATTGACGATGCGAGCAAGATTTTGATGGCTTTGTACGATAGACAGTTGGCTTTGCTGCAGGAGCCAATAGACTAAATCAGTCAGTGCACTTGTCTGATGAGCAGCGCTACGCACTAATAACCAAATAAGCGGCCGAACGCTAGCAGACAACTGCTGTAATTGCCCAAGCCAATGAGCATCTGTCAGTAACGCTGGGCTATTAGCCACCTTGTGAATCGTAGCCTGCCATTGAGCCTTGATGGTCACAAATAGCTCAAGAAGCTGGGTGATGATGGCATTGCCCTTATTACTGATGTCTGGTTTATCAGTGCTTAGCTTATCAGTGCTTATCAGGTCACCATTTAACTTGTCAGGATGCTGAGTCAGATAATTTAGCGCCAACTGCTGCATGAATGGGTTTGACTCATTGAGTAAGGCCAAAAGCTCAGGGCCAGTGATGTCATCACGCGATAGTACTGCCTCTGTCAAAGACGTCATCACCGCTGAGCCTAACTGGGCGGCATACTGACTCATAAAATCCGTCAGCTGCTTTAGGCTGGCATGGTTGGTGATACGCTCTATACTTAGCTGATCGGTTTCATCGAGCAAATAACGGCGGCGACCTTTGAGCACTGCCCAATCATAAGGGTAGATAGTGTCATCATCATTGCCCCATAGCTTTTGCGCAGTTGCAAAAGCTGTCAATACCACATCCTCATCATCTAGAGTTTGCTGCGTTAGGATATCCAGTAACAGTTGTTTGTTGGCGTCGCTATCAGAGTATTGCAGCAAGCTGATGCCATGCTGCATAGGCGCGCACATCATCTCATTTTGCAACTGCTGGCGCAGATAGTGGCGAATTTGCTCCCAAGCCGCCCTGGTACCTAACCAGCGCAGACCACTTAACCAGTGCACAATAGCAGGGTTCCAAGGACTCATTGGTGAGTCTGGCGCGCACGCCGCCTCTAAGCGCGCTTTTAATAGCTCAAATATATGCGCACTAAACTCAAATTCGCCGCCTTGGGCCAGATGACCTAAGGCTTCGCTGGCGACATCTTGTAGATAGTGCTCATAATCCTCCGCTAATTTAATCAGCTTGTCATAGGCTTTATACAAGGTTCGTAGCTGCTGATTTTGCGCCGCTTGAGGCACGCCTTTGGTAGATTTTGCTTTGCCAGTGGCCAGCATTCGTGGGCTTAGGGCATTGCCCACCAGCTCTCCAAGCGCTAAAACGCTACGCCTGCGCATCTCACTATCATTGTGATAGTCGATAGTAGCGAGCAAGATACTCAAGCCCTCAAAATGTCCGCGCTTGGCCAAGCCTTCGGCGGCAATAAACTGAACATTGGTATCTTTATGGGTAAGAGCTTGCTGAAGACCATTTAACTTACCACTGCGTTTATCAGCCCGATAAGCCATTGCTTCTACCAATTCTTGAGTGTGATTGGCCGGCATCTGCTGATAGGCGAGCAACAAGGCGTCATCGATTGCTTGATTAATATTATCAACATCTGTGATAGCAGGCGAAACCCAAGCAAGAGATCGCAGTAATCTAGCCGCATTGCCATAGTCACTATGGCTAAGCAAGGTGTTAAATAACGCCAATAGTACTTGAGGATGGCGCGGGTATTGATGCTCAAGCCAGCGCTTGTCAGCGATTTCCTCCTCGCTGTCTACCAAGTAATCTTCTATTGGCTGATCAAAGCCACTGATGGTGATTAAGCAATTGATGTGCTGTTGCAACACGTTTTTGCCCATTTTTAGGGCGTTGCTTTGATAATGCTGCTCTAATCTGTCTAATAGTGTTGGCACAATACTGACATCGCGTAGATTGCCAATGGCTCGGTATATCTCATCAACTTGGCCTTGACGCTCAGGCGTATCAAGTAAGCTCAGTATTTGATGATTAAAATGATGTAATAGCTGTGCAGCTTGCGCACTTAACTCATCATGAGTCTCATTGAGCTTTTTACAAAGTTTGGTGAGGTTATCAAGTGCAGTGGTTATCCAGTCCAGTATATGGCTTTGCTCATAGCTCATCTGAGCACTGCGCCAAAGCGCTAACAAGCCATTTAAGATATCACTAATGCTAATATCAGCGCTCGGGCTGTCTTTAATGGTGGCGTCAGCAGCAGTCAACTCATTGCCCAGTCTTTGCCGGTCAATGAAGTCGCTCGCTAGCTGGGTCAACGATGCCAAACGAGTTTCTCGGTCATCGTTATGAAGGGCTTTGGTCAGCACCACTATCTTATCTGCATAAATAGCCGCTTGACTAACCTCAGAATTACTGGCTGGCGTGACTTGCTGCCATTCATTGATGATTTGCTGACGTAGCGGTAAATAATAAGCCTCCATCCCTAGCAAGCTGGCAGAAAGCGCCCCAAGTTGACGCTTTAATACCTTATAGACTTCTTGCGCCAATACGGAGCTGTTGGTCTGAAGTAGCGGTATTAACTTGCTGCTAATAGCGTCATTAGTCTCTAAATCGCTAATCAACAGTTGCAAACCGCGCTCGACCATGTCTTGGTAAGAGGTATTGATGGCTTGATCGGCCAATAGATGGCTAGGCGTATTTAAGCTTTTTAGCCCATCCCAAGCCAACTTTCTGCTGTCATAGTGGTCATGATTGAGTAGAGGGAGTAGGACACGAGTCACACTGTCCTGCCAGCCTTGCTCATTATGACCTGCCTCTATAATAGACTGATGATCGGTCTGGGCGAGCCATAGCAAACCACGAATCGCCTGTTCAGTGGTACTTGATTGACCGTAGTAATCATCACCTTCACGAATGACCCCAAGCCACGCCCCAAAGGCTAACGACTGATAAGGGTAGATATTGGCATCACCGTGAGCAGCGGTATTGTAACCTGTGTTTGAATCCGTGTTTGAATCATAGTCACTAACGTTATAATCACCTGCACTTGGGTTGATTTGGTCATTTAGGGCAAAGTCATTCAAGGTAGTGACATCTAAAGGATAAGTGTCAAACAAGGCTTGCTGGCGACGTTGCCACTGCTGAAGAGCAGCAGCGACCGCTGAACTATTGCTATAAGCATAAAAGGACAGTAACTTGGATAAATCACATAATACGGCAACGGCTTGTGCCCGAACTAAAGGATTGATATGCCAACATAGCGTGGCAAGACTTTGTAGTTGGTTGGCACTGAGACTGGTAAGGACGCTATCTCGTAGGGTGGATTTGTCCACTTTAACAGTCATAGTATCTGCTTTAACTGAATCGAGTGGCTCAACCTCTTGATTTACAGGTAAGCTCGCTACGACAGGGTCGGTAACTACTGATGGGGCAGCTATTTCACTAAGCATGGGGTCAATGGTAGCCGCATGACTACTCAATAGATGGTTTAACTGCCGGGTTAAATAGCTACTCATGTAGTGCCAAATAGGCTGCTGCCAAGGGGCGCCTTTATTTCGGGCGTCTCCATCTTGTCCATCTTTATCTTGACTGACACTAGGAGCATATCTAGCTAAGATATGCGCGTATAGCACCGCCGTCTCATTGTCAGCGAAGCTCAATGCTTCAATCAACCGCTTAGGCGTCTTAGCGGGCCCCATAAGGTCATAAAACACCAATAACAATCTGGCCGCAGGGGCAAATGACTCTTGCTTAAATACCGATCGCAGCTGGGCTGCATGGGTAATGCTAAGGCCATGACGGGCTTGTAGCCACTCTGTGATACTCAAGGGGGCTGCTAATTTATTTAAATTATCGCTTTGGCCGTGATGCTTAGATTTGCTATTAGCAGCGCTAGCGAAGAAGTGCTGACCATGCTCATCGCCCCAGATAGCCAAAGCTAGACTCGCCGATTGCGACACAATAGCGCGCTCATCCTGCTGCCAGTCAATTAATAGCTTGGCGGCGTGGTCATCAAGTTGATAGCAGGTTGTCTCAGGTTTTATTGTTTTAGTGCTTACCGTCTCAAAACCTAGTTTGCTTTGATTCGTACCGACTAACCAGAGCAAGTAAGGCGCTAACTCGCTAAAGTCAGCATCGCTATGGTGCAAATATTGATCGAACCAATCAATCGCGCCAACGCGCACAGGCTCAGGCAATTGAACCAAACCTGTAAGCGCCGCCGCGACATGCTCATGCCAAAGGTTGAATGCCTCGCTAGATTGATTGCTGGTCGGCATGGGCGCTAGCAGGTAACGCTCAAATACCGCGTAGGCTTGGTCTGCATATCGTAGACTGATAGACTGCTCGTCCGCTGATACTCGGTGGTAATGGGTATGGGATAAGTCAGCGAGCAGTTGAGCCACTGTAAGCTGAATGTCGGGGTAGGGGCTGGCAAGCGCGCTGTTAATGATGGCATCAATTCCAGACGTGCTACCAGATGGATAGTCAGATGGCTTATCTGATTGCCCCTCAAGTCCCTCTGATACGCCCTCTGCTTTAACCAAAGCAAAAGTAGACAAGTCAGCTGTGGCGAAGCCAAATACCCTTAAGGCAACCTTCAAAGCCTGTTGGCGAAGGTCAAGGCTATCATCATTAAATAGAGCCACTAAAGCTGGCAGCAAAGTACGCATCTCATCGCGGCCCGCTTGCTTGGAAAGCGTGGTCAAGGCCTTAGCACGAGTGTCTGAGAATGGGCTAATTAAGGCGGCTTTGATAATCTCAGTCAGTCCCAACTGCTTGCGCTGCTTTAAGGCAATATCAAAAGCTTGCTGTCGAATTGCGGTAAAGCTATCAGCAAAGAATAGCGCTAGCACAGCTTGATACGTCGCTCTTTGGGAAGCCAATTGTGCTTGGCTCGGTGCTTTGGTTGAAGATTTGAGTTGCAGCAGCGTTCGCTGCCATTCCTCTAACGCCACCTGATGCACGTCTTCAAATAGGCTTTTTTGTAAAAGCTCAATGGTATCCACTATGTTAGCAGCGCCTTCTTGCGCCAACAGACGATTGAGCAGTACCTTGACCACTTCTTGACGGATACTGGTAAAGGGGTTATTCAGTGCTTGTAGTAGCACCGTCGTCATATCCTCACTATCAGGCACACTTTGCCCAGCATCAGTTTTAGGCAAGGCTTGGGTCAAAAACAGCGCCAAAGCCTGCTCATGAATGTCCTGCTGAGATGAGGCAAATCCAGCACTTGACCAAAGCAGTACATTGCTCTCAAGCTTGCCATAAGAGCGCCACGCCACTTGGCGCACGCCAGCATCTTGGTCATCAAGCAAGCTGGGCAATACCGACTTGGTCGTTGTAGCGGCCGCAAGGTACAGATTGCCCATGGCAGTAGCGACGCCGGCACGAATAGCCGCCTCGTCAGCATGCATCAGCCGAATCAGTGTGCCAAGCGCCCGAACATCTTGTAAGCAGGCCAAGGCATAAGCAGCGCGAAAGCTAATATCTGCATAGCTATTGCCCAGTCCTTGCAATAAAGGCTCAAGATGCTCATTGCTCAGTTGAGTGAGAACCGTATCCTTTAATTTATCCTCATTTTTACCGCTTTTCTTGTTTTGACGTTTTGTACCTGTGGTGTCAACTTTATCACTTGCCCTAATGTCCGTACCTTGTGAGACAAAGTCTTGGGTATTTATACTAAGATGCAGCTCATCCTGCGCCGTGTCGCCATTATCTGCGACTTTAGCAGTGATTTGCGAATCAGCGTTTGACGGCAAAGCGTCTAATTGTGTAGTATCTAGCTTAAGGGTGGTCAGCTGGGAGAAATTATCAGTAAGCGGTTGAGCCTGTAGCGCCTCCACATCGAGCAAAGTGCCCCGCAGTAAGCGAAACTCACTAAAGTCCTCAAGTGTCCTAGTCAATTGCCCATCGCCTTGGATGGCAGCTTGCTGTTTGAGGGCGTCACTCAATAGGGGCTGCGACAGTATTGACACATAAAAAGCTGTCTGCCGAACTTCCTCATCAGAGTGACTTTGCAGTAGAGTCACCTGACGCGTGACCTCAGGATGACTGAGCATGCCACGTTGATATAGACGAATAAGTCCAGCCTGAACGATGTCGCTATATGAGCTATCAAGGGCCATCAAGTCAGCTCTAGGGCTGTCCTTTGGCAATAAGGCTTCTAAAGAGGCAAGGGCTTGCTTACGAATACGGCGGATATTATGCTCAAGGGCCCACTCCACAATCGGCAACACCAGCTGTCGTTTGGACGACTGACTATTGGGCAAAGATTCGGCATCTTGACTTGCATATCTGACATACCCTTGCAAGGCTGCGGCGATGACCTCTTCAAAGCGGCTTTTTATGGCCAACTGCAAATAGTGCAATGGCCGATCACTACTGCTGGCTCGGATTGCCAAAGCATTAAAGGCTATAAGGCGCAGTTTGCTACTGTGCTCCGCGCTAAGCTGCTTCTCTAGCACCACTGAGCTCTTAGGTAGAGTAGTACTGGCCACCCATTCAATCAGTTGCTCGGCATGAGCCGCGCTTATTTTTCGGCTCTTGTCAGTGAGCAGGCCACTAACCAAATCAAGCGTCTGGCTGTCAGTACGTGCGTTAAGCAATGCCAACCCTTCTTGAAAAGCTGCTTCGCTATGAGCAGTGCTATCTGTGAGCAAATCCTTAAGGCGCTGATAGCCATCTTTTATGATATGAGCCACACCGAGCAACTTGCCATCACTTTTGCTAGCCTCGCCAGATTCAAGTAGCACGAAGCGTAGACTCTGATCGCTGCCTTGGACCAAAACGGCGGGCTGGTCTTGGTAATTGCTAAGAGCCAATCGGCGCATCTTCACCAAGTCATCCGCGCAGGTGGTGGGTTGGCCTTTATCAAAAGGCCAAGATTTGATGGTCTGATCATCAGCAGCAGTGAACAGACGGCTGCTTGAGACTGCTATCGCGCTAATCATTTGACTATGAGCACTGGCTTTGGCTCTGTCTAATGGCTGCAAATCCCCTTGCACATGGGTGCGAAATAACTGCTTATCCGCCCCAGCAGAAAAGAAGTATTGGCCGGCAGGCTCAAAAGTGAGCGCTGTTACTCGGCCTTGATGCAGCTGTTTTTGACTGCTAATACTCAGGACACCTTGGTCAGCGGCGTCACTTATTAGCCACTGATAGCTACTAACCGTGCCTTCTTTATCTCCAACCACCAACCACTGGCCATCACTCGAGCTAGCACAAGCGGTCATACGAGTATTATTAACGTTAGTATTATCACCGTAATTGGCGCTATGGTTATCACTAGCAGTATCTGAGGGGTTCAATGGGCTATAAGGCAGGATAAGTGGGTTCGTGACAAACATGCTATCAGCAGCCTTCGCCGAGCCTTTATAAGGCCAAATGACGATGTGCTGGGGATATAGCACCACAATCGCCTGCTTTAATGCTGCCATACTAACGGCGTTGACCATGTTAAAAGAAGGTTTTATAGAAGCTGAGCTATCTGCTTGCGACTGCCAAATTAATGCAGACACGGTACTGCTATCTTGGTCTTTGAGACTGCCTAACAGGGAGACTTGGCTAATTTGGCTGATTTCTTTGGCGTGCCAAGTAGTCTGATACAAGTGGCCATTTTCGCCTACTAATATGATAGCGTCGCTATGAAATTGAGCGTTGGCGGCTGACTTTTTGCTCTTACACTGGGCTGAATCAGCAGCTGCTGTGCTTTGGGTTTCAGCCACGTTTTGGCGGCTCTCATGGATATTGGCATAAGGAACCGCCAACATGGCATGCATCGGACAAGGTAGCGGCAAGCTACTAAGACGAAATTGGTCATTGTCATTGTCGAGAATGTAAAGTAGAGCAGAGTCAGTAGCGTCTGAGCCCTGCTGGCGCGTGATAAATAGACTGCGCGCAGCCTTTACCTTGTCAGCTGAAGTTTGGCTCACTAGCCCAATAATCTGACCCCAATAGGGCAATGTTGTTATTTTCATAATGGCATCTCTATTTTTCATCTCTAATTGACATATGGTATTTAAAATCTGTTATCAAACTGGCAGTTTTCAAAGCCTCTTTATTAATCCATCTGACGAGTTTGATTATTTAGGTCTCGACTATCTCTTGTGAGGCTTCTAAGCGGGTGGCTAGCTTTGGATAACGATTTAATAATCGAGTGACCGCTACTAAGCACGCATGCCGCTCCATCTTGCCAGCCGAGTGGGTAAAGGTGTAGAGCACTGGCATAATAAGGGCCGCCAAATCTTGATCGGCCATTGCCACATCACGGAAAGTCTCGATTAATGCCAGTTTGGCCTGACTCGCTGAGATGGGCTTGATAGGCGCAAGGGCACTGTCCTCTGGATGGTCTGACGACTTATCCCAATGACGCGTGCGGCTAGACTGGGATGACGGCGAGCTGTTGCCATGTGATTTATCGCTATCAGATTTTAGACTAGGCAAGCGGCCTGGCGGCGTCTCAAACAGACCACGGCGCAGCAACATCAATAACTGTTCAAAATCAGCAGGCAGGTCTTGTAGCATGGCTTTGGGCGGCTGCTTAAAGTGTTCGCTAGCATCTGACTTTGAAGATGTGCTGGGCTTGTCAGCAGGGGTCGTATTAGCATTTTTGCTAGTAGCTTTAGCAGGGTTAGTCGTCACCTGATTAACAGGTGTGCCACTTGAACTGCTCAAACTCAAATTGCGCTCAGAGCTTGCCTGCCAATTGATTGAGATATGCTGCGCTTTAAAACGTTGCCATAGCATTGTAATGGCAGCGTAGCGTACTTCACGGTCGCTACTTTGGGTTAAGCGGTAGAGGGTATCGACTTGCTGAAATTTAGGGAAGCGCTGCAATAAGGTAATACCAATCTGACGAGCAAAACGCTCTCGGCTGCCAATAAGGGCATAAAGCATGGTCGCGCTAATCTGCTCGCTACTGATATGATAGCGGCGATTGGCGGTGGTAGGCTTGTCTAATAAAGCACGTTTGAACAACTGACGAACGTCATGATGTGGCGACTGCGCCATATTCAGCCAAAGCTCTGCTGTGGGTTGCCAAGACGCCAACTCATACTCGCTGATCAGCAAGGCAAAGCTTCGCAGGCGAGCTTGTGGGTGCTGCAATAGCGGCATGATGCGCGCCGCACTAAAGAACTCATTGGGAATAATGGCATCCGGATCAACGGGACGATCGGTCAATGCCAGACAAATCTGCTCATGATGATGGGTTAGATAGCTGATGGCCAGCTCACTAATGGGCGCTGCTGGGTCATCAATAGCCATATGCCATAGCGCTTTGGCCCCTGCCAGGGTGTCATCCTCAGATACTTCGCGGACTTGACCTGTTAGCATCTGCAAAAACGCGGTCTCAGAGATAATCTTAAGCGGTGCACCTTGCTCGATTAGACTCTCTGCTTTGAGCTGTTTGCTACCTTTACGCCCATTACCATAGAGCGGCGACCCCTCGTCACCAATGACCAGATAATCAAGCTTGGCATTGACCGTGCCACTAATCGAACCATTGGCAGCTTTGACCTGTGCTTCTGCCTCGCCTCGGGTCATGCTTTGCATCTTACCGGTGAATAAGAAACTCTGAGCACCTAAATCGATTTGAGTTGATGACTCGTTATCCGAAGCCTTAGTTGAAGCCACCGCCAAAGCGCTATCTGCTAAACTGACATCATTGTCACTGTCTGTCGGCTGAGTGTCAGCACTGGCATCATAAAAAGCCACAAAGTCGGCTGGCAAGAAGCCCTTATTAATCCGGTCAATAGCGAATTCACGGTAGTTAGCCTGACTGCTCTGAGCAAGGGTCATCAACCAGTCAAACCCTAGCTCGGTAGGGGCAAAGCGGCGCACATCAGCCAGCCATGAGCGTACGATATCAGCCAAATCTTCACTAAAGCTTAATTGCTGCTGCCAAGACTTAATAGAATTAGACAATTGGTCAGAGGCACTAGTAATAGCCGTAGTAATAGGGGCAGCAGAAGAGGTGTTAATCAAGCCAATAGACTCAGTTTTTAGACGGTGAATATACTCACTGCTTTGCCAGTCTGGCTCATAGGCAAGGGCATGCCAGTAGGTCATGGACAACTTTGCGGGCGCGATTAAATCTTGGTTTATCCACTCTATAATCGTCGCTTGAGCAAGGGGGTGAAGCAGTAAATATTGCCAAACCTCAGGGGCGATTTGCGCCAAATCCAAGCGCTTTAACTCCCCAAGGGCAAAGGTCATACTGCACTCATTGGCCGCTGCCTTGCTATGGATATTATGAGCCGTAGTAGGGGGATAGCCGTCATCAATGTCATTACTACTGCTACCATCACTATCATAATCACTGTACAAATCATCATCATAATCATGATAATAAGAGTGAGCCACCACATCCAACTGCTGAGCGACGCCAATATAGTAATTACTTTCCAACTCTTTGGCGCTATATAACTCAGGCAAACGCTGGCTGGCAAAGTCCACACTAAAAAGGCTGCCACTGACCAGTCGCTCAAAGAACCAATCTGGGGTTAACTCACGGCGGCCAAAGTGTTTGGTCAATTGTTTATTGGCGATGGCATGATGATAGTCGGTATCTAATAACTGCCCCCACCCCTCAAGACCGATGTCCTTGACGGGATCTCGGGCCAGTACCTGCTCCATAGCAAACTTACGCACGGCCTCATGACTCGACAATGCCAATATCATCAAGGTAGAGGCCGTCAAATCAGAAGCATAACCCTTGGCATAACTGATGGCATATTGATAGGCATCACTACAGGGGGAGTGCAGTAGTTTGAGCACTACCTCATGGAGGCCTAACTCACGAAACTTGGCCTTTTCAAACTTTGGCGACTGCTCAATCAACCAAACAATCAGCTCATCTCGCGCCCTGCTATGAGACAGGCCACTAGAGAGATACTGCAAAGTGGCCACGTGCACATCACGAAGCTCTGTCTTGAAGTCATGCTTAAGTGAGTCGGTGGCAAATTGGCGAATATCTTCATTTTTGGCGATGGCAACTAGGCGAAATAAAGGCTCTGGATCACGCTGCCAAGCCTCACTAAATGCACGGCCTTTGGCATCGAACAGCTTGCGCTTGGTGCTATGGCTAAAGCGGCTGACCCCATATTTTAGACTGTGGTGAAAACAGATGTGATTGAGTGCCCAGCTGCGTACTCGGCGCGAGTCATTCAAGGTCATTTTTTCATCAATGCAGGCAAGTAGCGATACCGCGGCTTCGATATAGCAAACCGGCATCTGCTGACCTAAAGTGCGAAGGTAGCGCCACGCCCGCAGGCTCATATAGGTTTTAGTGGCAATACTGACGGGGGTTCTAGCGCTTTTGTCAAACCGATATAAGTCAATCTTGGCGGCTATATGACCAAACATCTCGTAATCTTGCGCATATTCTGCGGCTTTATAAATGCGTTTAAGACCCTTCCAAACCCCATAGCTGAGTGGTAGCTTATCGATGGCCTCTATCAAGGTAGCGCGCGAATACGCACTGCCATCTTCCCAAAGGGCATTAAGGATAATATGAATTTTGTAGCGGCCGGGAAGGGGATAGACCCCTGAATCCGCCTCAAGTTTGGCAATCATCGCCACCCGTTTGGCAAACTGAACCTCTTCGGGTTGCTCGCGAAACTCATGGCTGAATATGGTATTCAAAAATCGCTCAAAAGTGAGCTCATCTTCAGGGATAGGTGCTTGGGCAATGGGGTCAGGCTGGGCGGCAAGGCTGCATAGCTTATCCACTAAAGTAGGATCTTGAACTTGCCAAGCGTGCTGGACTTGCGAGAATGTCAAACTCATATCGCGATGCCTTATTATTTTATTGAGTAGCTCTAAAGAGCAAGTGTTATTTCAGAGACTATTAAAAATTAGCTTGATAGATTTTAGTGCCTTATATCTAACCCTGTTTTGAGTTAAATATCAATTGGTTTTAAGAGAATATAGTTATAAGGCGTCAAATCATGTCGCGACTTATGTTAAGACAATCAATTGATAATAGTTATTAATAGTTTGTTAGAAATATTAACTTAATCGATGACTATATTTATTAAAATTACTTAAACGGTGGTAGATGATTTCATACAACTTATTTTAAAGGTTACTGTGATTTATATATTCCGTGATTGATTTGTGAATACATAAGGCGACGCCATATGTCGCGTAAGGAGCAGTTAAACCCATTACAGATATCTTTGGGTTGACAAGGCTATATATATCAAGGCAGAATAACTCTGTTGTGAGATTTAGCGTTTCACTGTTTACAGTGAGGGGCGGCGATGCGCCGTCCACGAGTCAAGCCATTACATTTTACCCAAGGAAGACTGTTTCAGCCCTGCTAATACCTAATAACCACTACTAGTGTCATTAGCTCGCTGGGACAATCACGCAGTCGTGATTGAGCTAATGCACTAGTAGTGGTTATTAGGTGCAGTTCAGTGAGTCTTCCATGTACCAGGTCATGAGGTAAATCAAACAACATCATCGCTATGTGGTTTATGCAACTATCTAAGCTATGTAGTGAGGCTAAAAGTTAGAAATAGGTCAAAAGCCCGAAAACGATTGAGCAATCAGTCATTTTTGGGCTTTTTATTGGCCTTATGGTTATGGTCTGTATAATAGTTAGGCTCTAGGGGCTGTATTAAGTGAATCAGGTCATTGGGTTGCAGCATGAGCAATTGGTTGCATGTTAATTCCCATTGATTTCAAAACTACTGAAAGGTAATGAAGCAAGCACAAATTCAGTTCTGTGAAATTTTTTTAGTCTAAAGTAAATTCACCATAAGTTGGCTTGATGTTTTTGACCTTAGGCGAAATTCGCCAGTTAGCTACTACTCATTATTTATCTGACTGACTAAACATGGTTTAGAGGGGAAAAATAATCTACAGCCACTTAGATGGATTGAAATATGGTTGTTATGCATCAATAAATGACTGATTGATTGACGACCACTGGGCTAGAGCCACGGCAATTAGGATTTGAATCTGCCAGAGTGGATGGTCAGTTAAATAGATATCTATTGAGGATTTAGATAAATTTGCTAAGGCATGTCGCTAAGAATAAAATTATCTAGAGTCTAGATATAATTTAAAGCACTTCTAAAACGATTGGTTTGTTTTCGCATAATGTATATTATGTTAAATATAGTGTCTCAAGCTATTAATACTCATAGCATTCCTAATCCAACTCTAAAAACCATTTACAGTGCTAACTTTTGCTAACCGTCAACTACTTGTTCTAACCTCTACTCTGGCGCAATGCCATTTTGGTAATGGATGTGCTTCTGACGCGCACTGGTAAACGGTCGCTGGAACTCGATAGTATTATAATGCTCTCGTTTGGGCACAAAATATTCATGACTTACTGCCCAATTGTATACCGATATATTTAGAGGATACTCAGTCAAGATTCCACTTACTCGATTGGCTTTAATCCAATTTTCAGTATTTTGCTGATAACTAAAGACAGCACTGGGGAATCGAGCGTCCTTACCTAAAATAGTCACCTTGAAAGACCCAAACAAAATTATAATCGGACATAAGTGCCTTTTGATTAAATAGTTTCTTTTTTTATCAGATAATCTATTAGACCACAGGTCATATTTATCTCGTATCATTATAGAACGTCATTGCTTCCTCTATAGCCTATGGTAACGCTGATTATAAGCATGCCTATAACCTTATCCCAAACCCTTATAAAGGCATAATATGAAAAGAAATCAGCTTTTAACTTTATTTTTATTAGGGATTTTGGCCTTAGTCGCTGCCACTGTATTTTACTTCTTGCCAACCAATCAAAGCGGCAACCTTAATGCTCAGTCTTCGACTAAAGCGGTATCTGAGGGTATTGATACGCCCTTAGATGCCGCTGTCCCTACTCACTCATCCCAATCAGACCTATCGGTGCAAAATCCAGCGACCTCTAGCACAAGTAATAACGCTCAAATACTAACCCCTAAACTGCAAGCTTTTGTCAACAAGATTGAGGGTATCTTAAAGGGTGCACAAAGCCGTGAATCCAAGATACTCTCGTTAATGGATGTATTAAAAAGCACTGAATCCGACAAAGAGAAAATCGCCACATTGCAGTCTTTGGCGTTATTAAAGCATATTGAGTATGTAGATAAGTTAATTATTTTATCTGAATCTGATAAAGAATCGGATGAGGTAAGAGCTGAGGCTCTCAATACACTAAACCAAGCTTACTTAGTACCTGATGAAGATGTTGAGAAAATTGGTGGTCCAACCATTTACAACCAAATGGAAAAGGTTAATCAGTATGTAGAAACAGTGGTGGGTAATAAGGACGCGCCACCCGAATTGTATAAGGCAGCGCTACAAGGTTATGTTTATATGCAGTCAGATAAAGCACTAGGTTTGGCTAAAGATATGGCAAATAAGCCTACGGCCTTAAATGATACTGAGCGCAGCTTTATTGTTGATACGATGTTTGTTAATAATGATAACTTGGTTGGCTTATTGCCTGTTCTCCAGCAAAATCCTGACAAGATAACAGATAGCATGGCCTCACACATAGCAGTAATGGCTGCCGAACCTCCAATATTAAACCGATTGAATAAAGAGCAAAAATCTCTAATTATAGGGGTCTTAAAATCGCACAAACTAGACCCAAGTAATCCAATGTATCAAGTAGAGCTGGATACGATAACTGTTAAAGTTAAAGAGATTGAGGATACCTTATGATTAAGTTTTTTAAGTTGTCTACACTCCCCTAAAATCATTGCCACAACGTTTGGGTATTTTGTTTGGCAAATAGCGCAAAATAAATGAACAGTATTAGCCACATTCGCCCAAATGTTAATTAATAGATGGTATAGCAATCAAATACAGAGTGGTTCAGCACTAAGCCCTGCCCCACTTTATACCAGTTTTCATAATTCAGACGCTAAAACCATAGGTTATAGTAACTTGATTTCTATAAGGGGTGATTGCGGCTGTGTTATATCTTTACGCTTGTATACTGCCGTAAAGACCTCAATCAAAATAGATAAGGATATAGCGTCCTATCAATAGGATAAATCCGCTCATCCGGCAATAATTGCTTGGCTTGCTCAATCTCGCCAGCATCGATCAGCTGCTTGATATGCTGACAGTGCTCAGTGATATCCGTTATATTAACGATCCATTCATCAACGTATCGCTGTACTGCCTCCCCTTTTATCCCTATCTGAATAGAGCGATAATCAAGCTT
>JAUNVX010000139.1:0-4054 GCA_030540615.1 Psychrobacter sp.
TTGCTAACTAATTAAGCACTTATTTCCTAACAGTATCAACATATTACCGACTTTTATTGGGCAATGATTTGAATAACCCAATCGTAATATTCTTAGTCTTTCGCTCAATTAACCCCTTATCCATTCACCACTAGATTCTCCATTAGGTCATAAGTCATGCCCTAGTTAGAAGGTAAAAAGGGCTAACTGATAATGGTTAATAAAAAAGCTGACTAATAAAATCGAACCAAAATAATTCAGCCATTAGCTGAAATAAATGCCATCAAATGGATGTCATTAAATCAATAGTATGACGACAACATCATTAAAAGGGACTTTATGGATATTCTGCAACTGCTGATTAGTGGTATTGCCAATGGCTGTATCTATGGACTATTAGCATTAGGCTTTGTGCTCATCTACAAAGCCTCAGAAGCCGTTAATTTCGCCCAAGGCGATATGATGATGTTAGGCGCTTTTTTGGGCATCTCTTTTATCAACACCTCCGAAGCCAATCTCCCCTTTTTAATCGGTATTACCCTTGCCTCTGTGGTCATGGGACTGTTCGGCTATTTATTAGACCGCTTCGTACTGCGCGGCATCTTTGGTCAGCCTCAGTTCGCTATGATTATTCTGACCATTGCATTAGGGTTTTTGATGCGCTTTGCCGCCAGCGTCATTTGGGGCCATAACCCTATCTCTCTTGAGACGCCATTTTCAGGCAAGATGATCAGCCTTGGTAGTCTGACCATCGCCTATGTTGATGTCATTATCATTGTCTCTACCGTCGCCCTTACCAGCGTTCTCTACTTCTTTTTTGCTCATACTCGATTGGGTATTGCCATGCAGGCCAGTAGCCAAAATCAGATGGCCGCCTACTATA
Source organism: Psychrobacter sp. (assembly GCA_030540615.1). Taxonomy (GTDB): domain Bacteria; phylum Pseudomonadota; class Gammaproteobacteria; order Pseudomonadales; family Moraxellaceae; genus Psychrobacter. Next base: position 863 of record JAUNVX010000139.1, read on the forward strand.
TGGGTATCCCTGTCAAGCGTATTAACGGCATCGTCTGGGCATTATCAGGGGTGGTCGCCGCAATCGCTGGGGTGTTATTTGCTGCCAAAGGGGCTATAGAACCCTCTGTCGGACTACTCTTTGGTATCAAAGCCTTTGCCGCCGCTGTGATTGGTGGTCTTGGCTCATTGCCTGGGGCGCTAGCTGGCGGCTTATTGGTCGGGATTATTGAGCCCTTTGCCAGTCGCTATTTGCCGATGGGAATGGGTCAAGTGGCCCCTTATGTGCTGATGCTGATGGTATTGATACTTCGCCCCGGTGGGATATTCGCGCAAATCAAACAGAAAAAAGTATAAGCCGTTACGTTTGCAGGCTGCGGCCTATCACGCGCCTACCCCCTTATCAAGGATGAAAACTTTAGATGAAAGCTCAGTTCAAACACAGCTATGATCAAGACATTAACGTCTTCAAAGACAATGCTCACCGCCTTAAGTACGCCGCGCTTCTTCTGTTACTGCTGGCAGCACCTTGGCTATTGAGTGGCTATTATGTCAGTGAGCTAAGTGCTATTTTAATTTGGTCCATGGCTGGGCTTGGGTTGATGCTATTGATAGGACATACTGGCCAAGTAAGCTTAGGTCATGCCGCCTTTATGGCGATTGGGGCCTTTAGCCATATGGCACTGATGATTAGAGGTTGGCACTTTTTACCTGCCCTAGCTGCTTGTGCGGTCATCACTGGGGTCATCGGCGCCATCATTGCACGGCCTATCTTGCGAACCAGTGGTATCTATCTAGCGATTGCCACTTTGGCACTCAGTATCATCATTGAAGATGTCGCCATCATTGCTGAACCTATCACGGGCGGCGTGGCAGGCTTATTCGCTTCTCCTATTATGTTCTTTGACCATCAGATTGACCGTTACGCTACCCCAAGAGCTTTTTATTACTTATGCTTAGCCATATTGGTGTTGATTATCTTTGCCTACATCAACTTACTTCGCAGTCCGACTGGTCGATCCTTTCTTGCCATTCGTGACAGTGAAGTATCAGCCAAGGCACTTGGGGTCAATGTCACCCGCGCCAAGACCCTCGCCTTTAGTCTATCATGTGCTATCACTGGTATCGCAGGGGCAATGTATGGTCACTTTGTGCAGGCGGTCAACTACGAAAGCTTTTTGGTACTAATTTCTATTACCCTCCTCCTTCAGGTCGTCATCGGTGGCCTTGGCTCAATTCATGGCGCTATCTTTGGCGCTATCGTCGTCATCTTATTGCCCCAACTCATCTCTATCACTGGTGACTTTTTGAACCAAACCACAGGTATCGCTCTGGCAGAATACCCAGGCATTGATATAGCCCTATTTGCTTTGGTTATCGTCATCATGATTATCTATGAGCCGCGGGGTCTATTTGGCATTTGGGTCAAGGTTCGAACGTGGCTTGAGATGTTCCCCTTATATCGTAAAGGTCTGTTCCGCAAATCCAAAACTTATCTAAAGACGGAGCGGATGCGATGAGCCTATTACAAGTTGAGTCACTATCTATCGCCTTTGGCGGGGTAAAAGCCGTGGACAATGTCAGCTTTGAGGTTCAAGAGGGCGAAGTCTTTACTATCGTCGGCCCCAATGGCGCGGGCAAGTCTACTATCTTTAACCTTATTAGCCGACTGTATGAGCCTACCACTGGCCGCATCGTATTCGATGGTATTGAGATTACCAAATTGCCCGCCCACGACATTGCCAAACTGGGCATTGCTAGGACCTTTCAAAATATCGAGCTGTTTGATCACTCTAGCGTTTTGCAGAATCTACTAATCGGTCGTCACTCACGCCGAGATACCAACTGGCTTGAGGAGCTGTTGTTTTTGCCCAGTGTCCGACGTAGTGAGCGCGAGCATCGCCGCGTGGTAGAGGAAGTGATTGACTTTTTGGGCTTAGAAGCCTACCGAGACAAGCTCATCGCAGGATTGCCTTATGGCGTGCGTAAAGTGGTCGAGATTGCTCGCGCTTTGGCCTCAAACCCCAAGCTTATCTTGCTCGATGAGCCCGCCTCAGGACTGAGTGTCGAAGAGACTAGTGAGATGGCATGGTGGATTGAAGATATGCAAAAGGATTTAGGATTGACGATTTTGATGGTAGAACATGACATGAGCTTGGTCACCCGAGTCTCTGATAGAGTACTCGCTGTGGCAGAGGGCAAGCCTTTATCTCAAGGCAGCGCTGCCGAGGTGCAAGCCGACCCTGTGGTCATTGAGGCCTATCTTGGCTCGGAGGAAATCTGATGAAAAAGCCTTTAGCCGCCGCGGCTTTGTCACCCAACCTTCCTGAGCCGCCGTTATCATTAATCGACGCTCCCATCAAAAATAATGTCCTAGAGGTGCGTAATTTAGAGGCCTTATATGGCCCTGTTATGGCGCTAAGAGGCGTCAATATCGAAGTACCTGAGGGCAAAGTGGTCACTATATTGGGGGCCAATGGCGCGGGCAAAACCACACTTATGAAAACGGTCTCAGGGGTATTAAATCCCAGAAAAGGCGCGGTTTGGTTCCGAGGTGAGCGAATCGATGGCATTCAGCCTGATCGTTTGGTCAAAAAGGGTCTTGCCCATGTGCCCGAGGGCCGAGAGGTTTTTCCATTTTTGAGTGTCGCTGAAAACTTGGCCATGGGCGCTTATACACGGCGCGGCAAAGCAGAAATCGCCCGTGATATTGAGATGATTTATGAGTACTTTCCTATCTTAAAAGAGCGGCAATCGCAGACGGCTGGCACCCTATCAGGCGGACAGCAGCAAATGCTCGCCATCGGCCGTGGTCTGATGTCGCGCCCGACCCTCATGCTACTAGATGAGCCATCACTGGGGCTGTCTCCACTATTGGTTCAAGAGATTTTCACCATTATTCGTAGGCTCAATAAAGAGCAAGGGGTGACTGTCTTATTGGTCGAGCAAAATGCTCGGGTAGCGCTCAAAGCCGCCGACTTTGGTTATGTCCTAGAGACAGGTCGAATCGTTATGGCGGGCAGTAGCGAGGAGCTTATGAACTCTGATGATATCAAAGAGTTCTACCTTGGCCAAACCCAACAAGCCACAGAGGGCAGCTCAGAGACTGCTACCCGCTTCAAACGCAAAAAGACTTGGCGGTAATGACTATGATGACATCTACTTTATCCCATCCCAATTTATCTGGACCTGTTTCATCCAGTGCCAGTTTATC
>JAUNVX010000139.1:4154-7560 GCA_030540615.1 Psychrobacter sp.
ATTATTAATGGCTGTGACACAGTGGTCAAGCTTTGGCGTCAAGTCTGTCATGAGCGTAGCAATAAAACCGCCCACCGCGAAAAATACTTAGGCATTTGGCAAAGCAGCAGTTGGCTAGATTATTTCGCGCGCGCCCGCCACATTGGTATGGGTTTGATTGAGCTAGGTCTAAGTAAAGGCGGTGTCGTTTCTATCTTGAGTGAAGACAATAAAGAATGGCTATATTGCGACTTGGGTATCTGCGCGGTGGGCGCAGTTCCTAATGGCATTTATACCACCGATAGCCCTGAACAGCTGGTTTATCTAATTAATGACAGTCAATCTGAATTCTTAATCGTCGAAAATGATGAGCAACTGCACAAATACCTGCAAGTTCGCGCTCAGATGCCGACGCTCAAAAAGGTCATTGTGATGGACCGAAAGGGACTTAGGTCACTGAATGATTCAGAAGTGATCTTTTTGGATGAGCTATCGCTAGTGGGTCAGCAGGCCGATAATGCTGAAGCCCGATTCGACCAATTCATCGACAGCAGCCAGCCCACCGATATTCGTACGCTAATCTATACCTCAGGGACTACAGGCAATCCTAAGGGTGCAATCATCACCCATGCCAATAGTATGTATGAGATGCAAGCGACGGTCTCGGTACTCGATGTCTATCCTAGTGATGAGCAGCTCTGCTTTTTGCCCCTATGTCATATCTTAGAGCGTATCGTCTCCGTAGACATCCCTATTCATCGAGGCTGTGTCGTCAACTTTGCCGAGAGCACCGAAACGGTGTTTGATAATCTCAGAGAAGTCTCCCCTCATACTTTTACCGCTGTGCCAAGACTGTGGGAAAAAATATACGCCACCATTAGCAACATGCGTAGTGATGCCAGCAGCGTCAATGGCTGGGCCTTTGATAAAGCCCTAAAAGTGGGTCAAGAGTATGCCACGGTTACCCTAGCAGGCGAGACTCCCAGTACTGCCCTGACGCTCAAACATAAATTTTGGGACACTCTAGTGCTTCATAAGGTCCGTGAGCTCATCGGCATGTCCAATATCCGCCGCGCGATCACGGGCGCCGCCCCCATCTCACCTGAGATTATCTTATGGTTTCATGCTATTGGTGTGCCAATCTACGAAGGTTATGGCATGACTGAGAGTACTGGGGTCATCTCTGTCAACAGTCAAAATCACTTGCAGCTTGGTAGTGTGGGTCGGCCGCTGCCTGGTTGTGACGTGATAATCGCGGACAATGGAGAAATTTTAATTAAAGGCGCTCATGTCTTTGCAGGCTACTGGCGCAATCCCGAAAAAACCAAAGAGGATTTGCGAGATGGTTGGCTATACACCGGTGATATGGGCGAGCTAAGAGAGGGTTATCTCTATATTACCGGCCGCATTAAAGACATTATTATCACCGCTGGCGGCAAAAACATCACCCCAGCGGTGATTGAAAGCAAGCTTAAGTTCTCCCCCTTTATCTCTGATGCTGTGGTCATTGGAGACAAACGCAAATATTTGACTTGCCTGATTATGATTGATCAAGAAAACGTAGAAAAGTTCGCCCAAGACCATCAAGTGGCATTTTCAGACTTTAAGTCATTGTGTCATGCGCCGCCAGTACTGGCATTGATTGATGACATCGTTCAAGAGGCCAATGAGTCTTTTGCCCAAGTAGAACAAATTAAATATTTCCGCCTAATAGACGTGCTATTGACTGCTGAAGATGAGGAGTTGACAGCCACTATGAAGCTTAAACGAAGTTTTGTCGAAAAGAGGCATGATGCTTTAATCGGTGAGATGTATTAGTCTGCTTTTGAGTTTGTGAACCATCACATCCTGTTGAATAGATTGGTATTTTTGTAGGAGAACCTACATTTTAAGCGGCATTGCCGCAAGGAGAAGCAAGATGAAAGGAAGCTTTAAGCTAACTTTAATGGCCTTGGCTATCAGTTGGGCCGGACTTTCAGGCTGCACACCGTCTGATACCAATAGTACCGCGGAGACTAGTACTGCTGAGATTGACAGCCAAACTGAAGCAGCTAACACCACAGAAAAAACTGTGGCGAGCACCAGTGATGTGCCAGTTCAAGGGGTGACCGATAACGAAATCGTCATTGGCGGCGTTCATGATTTATCAGGTATCTTTGCCGCCTTCTCAGCGCCTGCTGTCAAAGCTGCCAATCAGTACTTTGATGAAGTCAATGCGGCTGGCGGCGTGCATGGCCGCAAAATTCGCTATGTGGTTGAGGACCATGGTTATCAAGTGCCAAAAGCGGTGCAAGCCACCAATAAGCTTATCAATCGTGACAAGATATTCGCCATGTTAATGAACCTAGGCACGCCGCATAATTTGGCTGCCTTTCCTATTATGGACCGCAATAATGTCCCTAGTGTTATGCCCTTAACCTTTGCCAAACCTATGCAAAGCGAAGGACCATTTAACCGGCGTTACACCCTAGGATCAACCTATTATGACTCTATGAAAGCGGGCATTAATTACCTAATTGATCAAGACGGCGTGACCAAGCTGTGCGTGATGTATATCCCTTCTGACTTTGGTGAAGAGACCCATCAGGCCGCTCTAGACATCGCTTCAGAAAATCCCAATGTTGCTGTGGTTGAAGCCACTTCTCATCGCCCTGATGAGACTGACTTCTCTGGTACCTTGGCCCGATTAAAAGATGCTGACTGTGGCCTTGTGGCCACCTCATTGGGCGTTCGCTCTACCATCGGTGTGGTCGGCAAGGCCAAGGCCATGGGCTGGGATAATGTCAAATTCATTGCCCCAGTGACCAGCTTTCATTCCACGGTAGCATCAGCGCCAGGCGGCGCATCTGAAGGTTTATACGCTGTCTCTTATTGGAATGACTTGAACACTCGCGCTAATGAGCCTGCCACCAAAGCTTGGGTGGATAACTATACCCAAGTCAATGGTGATGCGCCCTCTACTGGTGCTGTTATCGGATATCTCGCCGCTCGAACCTTTGTCGCTGGTCTAGAAGCTGCTGGCCCTGAGCTAAATGCGGATACCTTAAACGCTGGTCTTGAGACAGTCAACTTCACGGATGATGTCACAGGTGTCAATTTTGAGATGAACGCTGACAATCATGTGGCCACCAAAGACACTTATCTGTCTCAAGTTCAAGATGGTCTTTGGAAGCCTATCACCAAGGTTATTGAATAGTGATGACCCAATAGTAGCCATTAAGCTGCTAAAGCACTTTTAATCAATGACCTATCATTAAGCTTTAATCAAAGACGCCCTCAATAGTGAGGGCGTCTTTTTGTCATAGAACTTTTAAATAATATACAGCTTTTGAATAAGATAGAGCGTTTAAAGAGTAGGATTAATCGGCAGCTCAGCTCGCAGACAGCGGCCTATCCGTCCACACATCGCGGTAGCTAGTGTAATAAG
>JAUNVX010000140.1 GCA_030540615.1 Psychrobacter sp.
TAAAGGGTTGGTTAATAAATGCCCAAAACCTATTTAGTATTAATAACGAAACCTTTCTATATTAATCTTAAAATCAAAAAAGCTCATCACCTGTTGGTCATGAGCTTTTTTATGAAGGTTGGTTTAATCATCTAATTTAAATGACTAATTTAAACAGTTAAGCCAATCAGTAAGCTACCCGATAAAAGGCTAAGCGGCAGAAGACTTATCGTTGCCCTTCTTATCCTTTGCCGCTTTGCTAATCGCCTCATCACTGGCCGTTTTGATTCTGCCTAAGATATCTTGGACCTCATCGCTGGTCATGTACTTAGGTACGGCATAAGTATCACTGACCTCACGTGCTGCCCCTCTTGCCATCTCAGCAAAATTGGCTTTATCCATATTTGGTACGCTCGTATCGATATTAAGGTCAACGAGCAAATCTTTAATCTGCTGAATCAGCTGCTCCGCTATCTTACGATCGCTGGCATTTTTATCTTGAACCGCCCCAATCTTTTTGGCCAAAGCCGCTAACCGCTTTTCACTCACTTCAGCATTGAGCTCTAGGATATAAGGCAGCACGATGGCATTGGCTCTACCATGTGGGATCTGGTGATAAGCGCCGAGTTGATGAGCGATAGCGTGCACGTAACCTAATCCTGCTTTGTTCAAAGCAATGCCGCCATAATGTGCGGCCACTCCGATAGCCTCACGCGCTACCAAATCATCGCCGTCTTTATAAGCCGTCAACAGATGGTCAAGTACAGCTTTGACCGCAGAAGCAGCATAAAAGTCTGTATCGGTACTGGCAGTGTTACTCATCCAGGCTTCAATCGCGTGAGTCAAAACGTCAATGCCAGTCTCAGCCGTAATACGAGGCGGCATGCCTTTCATGATATTCGGGTCTATCGCTGCCGCTATGGGTACCATTTTTGGGTTAATAGCGATAGACTTTTGATGCGTCTTATCATCTGAAACCACGGCACCGATGGTAGCTTCTGAGCCGGTACCCGCTGTCGTAGGGATAGCATAAAGAGGCAAACAATGACGACCCTTGAGCATCCCTGTGAGCTTTTTGGGACTGCGGTTACTGCCTTGGCTCATGGCAATCATCTTGGCCGCATCAATCACTGAACCACCACCGACGGCAAGGATAGCTTCGCAGTTGGCTTTTTTTGATATCGCCAGTCCCTCATTGACCACAGCAAAGGTCGGATCAGGTGTCACCCCATCATAGATATGATAGGTAACTTGATGAGCGTCAAAACAATCGGTAATGATATCTAAGACACCAAGGCCGACCAATATTTTGTCGGTAACGATTAAGATAGGGCTAAAGTTGGTGCTAACGATAAGCTCACAAAGCTCAATACTGGCCTCAGCACCGGTCAATAATAACGGCCTTGGCATGGGCAGGACTTTGGACGCAACGCCCATGATTTTGGCGCGCGTTTTGGCCACTCCTAGATAGCTTGAGTGGCGGATATTATCTGGAATAAGAGGTAAAGCTTTTTGGCGGATGGCTTGGGTGATCATAATGTAGAATCTTCCTTGATGAATAAAAAAGCAATCTTTGATTGGGCTTAGATTAGGCATTTGAAGGATGCTATCTAAATAATAACACCCAAACTTAGCGTAAAGCGAACAAGTGCTTAGCTTTGCAAATTAATGTTAATTATAGAGTATTTACAAATTAATCACTAGGGCCTGTTATTTGCTTTATCCCGTAACTCATGACGCAAAATCTTACCCACCGTAGATTTGGGTAACTCATCAATGAACTCAATATGTTTAGGACGCTTATAGCCGGTTAGACTCTCTTTACAAAATTCTTGAATTTCTTGCTCGGTCAGATTGTCATCGGTGCGTACCACATAAGCTTTGACCAACTGACCTTGAAGCTCATCATCCACCCCCACTACCGCACATTCGGCTACATTCGGGTGCATCTCAATCACCCCTTCTACCTCATTAGGAAAGACGTTAAAACCACTGACAATCAGCATGTCTTTTTTGCGATCATAGATTTGGATGTAACCGTTTTCGTCCATCGCCGCAATATCACCTGTTTTTAGATAGCCATCATGGGTAAAAAACGGCTTATTCTCTAAATTATGATAATGAGTAATGATGTTCTCGCCCTTGATGCACATCTCACCGACTTCACCTAAAGGCAAAACATTGCCCTCCTCATCGCGAATGCTAATGTCAACACCAGGCAATGGCAGGCCAATATTACCGTTAAACTCAGTATTATCCAGTGGGTTAGCGGTCCCCACACCTAGACCCTCAGACATGCCCCAACCTTCAATAATAGGCAATCCTGTAACCTCTTTCCATTTATTGGCCGTCGCTTGGGTCGCAGCCATACCCCCAGCCAAAGACAACACCAATGAGGAGAAATCTAGTTTTTTAAACTTGGGATTGGCCAGTAAGCCTTGATATAAGGTATTGACTGATGGGAAGATATGAAACGGACGTTTGCCTAGGATTTTGATAAACCCATCAATATCTCGTGGGTTGGTTACCAAGGTTAAATGCTGACCGACTCGCATGCCCAGCAGCAGGATAATAAAGGCATAAATATGATAAAGTGGCAGGGCGATGATGGTATTGATTTGAGTGTCTTTAGAAAACTTTTTATAGACGGGTTTGAACCACTCTTCAAATTGCGCAGTAGCCATCATAACATTCTGATGATTGACCAAAATACCTTTGGCAACCCCTGTGGTACCACCCGTATATTGAAGCAATGCCAAATCCGTTCGGCGCTGAACAGGCCGAGTATAAGGTAGCGACTTGCCAGCCTTAAGCACTGACTTAAAGCCAATCACTTCGCAGTTATTGGTTGACTTCAACCCATACTTGGGAACCGCTTTTTTGATATGTTTGGCAGCTAAATTGACCACAGCACCTTTTTTACCGACCATATCGCCGATTTTGCTGATGACCACCGTTTGGATATTGGTCTCTTCTAACACTTTCTCTAAGGTCTTACAAAAAGGCTCTAAAATGAATATCGCTGACGTCTCAGAGTCTACCAACTGGTGCTTGAGCTCGCGCGGCGTGTATAGAGGATTGACTGTGGTGAGGATATATCCTGCGCGAATGACCCCCACTACGATAGGCATATACTGATTGACATTGGGCATCATCAAAGCCACAGTTGCGCCTATGGGCAGCCCCTGGTTTTGCAGCCAAGCGCTGATATGGCGTGAGACTTCATCGATTTCGCGGTAAGTATAGGTTGCGCCCATATTGGTACCAAATTCGCGGTCAGCAAACTTGGCAAAAATATCGTCAAAAAACTCAGTGAGCGACTTGTGCGGGCTACTAACCTCTGCTTCGACACCCTCGGGGTAGCTTTTGGTCCAAAAATTATTCATCGTTTGCCATCCTTAGCAGAACTATTATTATGAGTTAGAAATGAGATTGAGAGAACGTTAGCTTGCTTTAACCGGCGCCTTTTCACGAAGCTCATTTCTGAGAATCTTGCCAACGGTGGACTTTGGCAGCTCATCGCAGAACTCAATATGACGCGGACGTTTGTACCCTGTCAAGTTCTCTTTGCAAAATGCCATCAGCTCTTCCTCCGTTAAGCTCTCATCAGACCTAACCACAAAAGCTTTTACCGCTTGACCACGTTTGGGGTCTTCAATACCAATAACGGCACATTCAGCCACTTTAGGATGCATGCCGACTACCCCTTCAACTTCATTGGGGAAGACATTAAACCCACTAACGATGAGCATGTCTTTTTTGCGGTCATACAAGGTGATGTAGCCATCTTCTTGAATCGCGCCCACGTCGCCTGTCTTAAGAAACCCATCATCGGTAAAATAAGGCTTGCTATCCATATTATGATAGCCTTGAGTGACGTTGTTGCCTTTGATGCAAATCTCGCCGACTTCTCCAATGCCTAACTCTTTGCCATCATCATCACGGATAGAGATATCGACGCCAGGAAGCGGCATGCCGACTTTGCCAGTGAAGTCACCTTTAGCAATAATGGGGTTAAGCGTACCCACTGCCACAGTCTCAGTCATACCCCAGCCTTGAACGAGCGCCGTGCCTGTCATATCAATCCATTTTTGAGAGGTCGCTGGTGTGGCGGCCATACCGCCTGACATCGACAATATCAAGTTAGAAAAATCTAATTTTTCGATATCAGGGTGCATGATGAGCGCCTGATAAAGGGTATTAACCGCAGGAATCATATGAAACGGTCTAGCAGCCAAAGTTTTTACAAAGCCATCAATGTCACGTGGATTGGTAATGAAGGTAAAGTGATAACCGGCATTGACCCCTATCATCACCACCATAAAGGCATAAAAATGATACATGGGCAGGGCGATAATGGTGTTGATGTCCGCACTATTCCCCACTTTATCAAAGGTCGGCGCTATCCAAGCTTCAAACTGCAAAGTACCCGAGATAATGTTGCGATGCGACAGCAGCACACCTTTGGCGACCCCTGTAGTGCCGCCCGTGTATTGAACAAAGGCCAAATCATCTAGCTGTTGTATGGGCCGTGAATAAGGCAATGACTTACCCGCCTTGACCACACTTTTGAAATCTGTCAGCTGATACGCTTTGCAAGACTTCAAGCCATAATTAGGAATGGCTTTTTTGACATGTTTGGCAACCAGATTGACCAGCATGCCTTTGCCTGTGCCGAGCATATCGCCAATGGTACTTACCACCACGGTTTTGATAGCGGTATCTTTGACGATTTTTTCTAGTACATGACAAAACGGCTCTAAAATGAAGATAATAGAGGCTTTGGTGTCGTCCAACTGATGCTTTAACTCGCGGGCGGTATACATAGGATTGATGGACGTGACGACGAAACCTGCGCGAAGAATGCCGACCACCACTGGCATGTACTGATTGACATTGGGCATCATCAAAGCGACTTTATCGCCTTTTTTTAGGCCTTGGCTCTGTAACCAAGTGCTGACATTTTGCGATATCTCATCGATTTGTGCATAGGTATAAGACACCCCCATGTTGCTGCTAAATTCGTGATGGGCAAAAGTGGCAAATTTCTCTTCAAACATATGCGTCAATGAAGAGTACATCTCATCGTTAATTTCGCTGACCACGCCATCAGGATATTTTTTGGTCCAAAACTTTTCCATTCGTTACCTTCCTTAGTATTGTTTAAATTATGACACTTATATTATTCAATCCATTGAAACCAGCGCATCTTGATATTAACGAGAATAAATTGGGAATGAAGCTGCTTAAGAACGAAAGCAGACAGTAAGAATAAAGCGGGAATGAGAGCAGATTGGGGCAGGTTTATGGCCTAACCCCTTTGATTAATAGTCCTAAATCTTATCCCTTCCCTAATTAAACTTGGCTTATATTAGAACTGGCAGACCTTAAATTTGGCTTACTTTAAAATTCGAGCTTTAAAATTCAAGGTAACTTATTTAATGAATCTGCTGCCAACCTGAAGTGGCCAAGTGCTCATCTTGATGGGCAAATAAAGGATGTGCTTTGGCCTCCTCTAGGGTTAAAACGGGGGTCACACAAACATCAGCCTTAGCAAACACCTCTTGCCAGTGGCTTAAAGGCTGACTGGCAAAAGTCTCACTGACTGTTTTGGCAGCGGCTTTACTGTCTGGTGTATTGGGCATCACCCCTAACTGCCAGTGCTTGTTTTTAAGCTCAGGCAGCGCCAATACTTCACAAAGTCCTTGCCAAAACTTTAGCTCAAGCGAGCCGACGGCCATGTAGCGATCATCGCTAGTCTTGTAGAGACGGTAGCAAGGCAACAACCCACCCAAAAAGTCATATTGCGGTGGTGGATTGACCCCTGAAAAGCTCTTGACCAACATGCCCGTCGCTTTAGGCATCACCATATGATGATACAAGCTATGGGTCATGCTGACCGCAATATGGCGACCTTTGCCCGTTCGCTGGGCGGCAAAGACGGCTGCTAATAGCGCAATAACTGCGGTGTCACTGCCACCTGCCAAATCAGCGAACTGAATGTTTGGCATGGCCTGCTCGCCCTTAGCGGTCTTGAGCTGATCGAGCACGCCGCTCATTGCCATAAAGTTAATGTCATGACCGGCCTTATCTGCCCACTCATGCTCAAGCTGAGCGCCATCGACCACAGGAGCACCGTAACCCGTGATTGAAACCATCACCAGCTTAGGGTTGAGCTCATGTAAAGTCTGGCTATCAAGCCCCATGCCTGTTAAGACTTCTGGGCGAAAGCTATCCAGCATCACATCGGCATCTTTTAAATGAGCCTTAATGGTTTCAATACCTTCAGGAGAGCGAAAGTCGACCTTTTCTATAGTTTTGCTATGGTTAAGGGCATCAAACAGCCCGCCTAAGGCCCGAGCAGGGTCGCCATTTTCAGGCTCTATCTTGACAATATCAGCCCCAAGGTCCGCCAAGAGCCGAGTGGCAAAAGGCCCTGGCAAGTTACGAGTCAAATCAACGACTCGTAACCCTTGTAGACAATCTGCCATTAGGCTAATGGCTGAAGCATTAGCCGCAGATGCAGCGGAATTAGGCATCGACGAACTCCTCGCCCTTTTTGGCCATCTCAACCAAGATATTGGCAGGCTCAAAGCGCTCGCCATACTGCTTGGCCAGCTCGCGGCTGCGATCAATGAACTTATCAACGCCCATGGCATTAATGAACTGCAAGGTGCCGCCTTGATTCGGTGCAAAGCCCCAACCAAAGATAGAGCCTACGTTGGTGTCAGACACTGAGCGTACCACTTTCTCTTCATAGCATTTGGCAGATTCATTGGCTTGAATGAACAGCAAGCGATCAACCAAATCTTGCAGTGGTGGCTGCTCTGCATTAGGCGGGAACAACTTGGTAAGCTCAGGCCAAAGCTGTTTTTCACCATTTTCTGGGTAGTCATAAAAGCCTTTTCCGACCTTTTTGCCCTCACGGTTATGCTCGCGGCCAACCACTTCTAATACCTTATAAGAAGGATGATTGACAGGCGGCTTGCCCTCAGCTTCTAAGTCTTTGTTGGTTTGGTCTGTGATGTGCATCACCAAACTGAGCGACACTTCATCTTGCAGCGCTAGTGGTGGCATGGGCATACCAGCTTTCATGCCAGCCACTTCGATAGTGCGGGGGTGGATGCCTTCCCCTAACATGGCGATGCCTTCGGTAACATAGGTAGCAAAGACGCGTGAGGTATAAAACCCGCGGCTGTCATTGACCACGATAGGCGTTTTGCCAATCTGTAGCACATAGTCAAAAGCTTTGGCCAAGGTTTCGTCATCGGTTTTTTCGCCCATGATGATTTCAACTAAAGGCATCTTATCTACTGGGGAGAAGAAATGCAGACCGATGAACTGATTAGGACGCTCGCTCACTTCTGCTAAGCCGGTGATAGGCAGAGTTGAAGTATTAGAAGCATAAACTGCTGACGCTGGAATGACAGCTTCACTTTGGCGAGTACAAGCGGCTTTAATCTCACGATTTTCAAAAACCGCCTCAATCACTAAGTCGCAGCCTTCTAAATCATCATAAGAGACCGTGGTTTTGATTTTATCCAGCA
>JAUNVX010000141.1 GCA_030540615.1 Psychrobacter sp.
GACCGTGGTTTTGAAGAGCGTGGTTTTGAGCCAAAAGATGATAATGGCGATTTTGATGAATCGGCAAAAGATGACTTTGGCAATAACAGTTAGGCCTTTTTTAGAGCTTACTCCTAGCGTTGACTTTTATGGCCTACTTTTTAGTAGGTCATTTTTCATTCTAAAGCTAGAGACTGATTGTCTAGCGTGTTACTAAAGGGTTAGTTTATTAAAACAATAGTACCAAGCAAATAGAGCGTCTTACCAAGCAAATTTGGTTATCAATTCAATTTAATTTATACTCACCCTAAAATAATTTTTGCAACTGAGTGCCTCTATGACCTTGTTAAATGATGATCAGTTTTTAAAGACGGCCATTGCCGCGATTAGAACCGAAAAATCGGCTCTTGATTTATTGATTCAGCAGCTAGATGAACGTTTTGCACGAGCCTGTCAAGTATTGCTCAATTGTCAGGGTCGGGTTGTGGTGACGGGAATGGGCAAGTCAGGTTTGATTGGCCGCAAGATTGCCGCCACATTTGCCTCTACAGGAACGCCAGCTTTTTTTATGCATCCAGGTGAAGCGGGGCATGGCGACTTAGGGATGTTAGTGCGTGGCGACGTGCTTCTAGCTATCTCAAACTCAGGGGAATCTGATGAAATTAAAACTCTATTACCCGTAGTAAAACGCCTTGAGATTCCCTTGATTAGTATCAGCCGTGACAAGCGCGGAATGCTGCCAAAGTCAGCTGATATTGCCTTGACCTTAGGGCAGTCAGAAGAGGCATGTCCCTTAGGGTTAGCCCCCACTTCTAGCACCACGGCCACGTTGGCTCTAGGAGACGCGCTTGCCGTAGCTTTGGTCCATGCTAGAGGTTTTACCTCCGAGGATTTTGCCTTATCTCACCCTGCAGGGGCACTGGGTCGTCAGTTATTAACGCGCGTTGAAGATTTGATGCACGCCAAATCAGAACCACTGCCTATCACAGACTCCAGTGCACTACTAAATGAAGCCTTATTTACTATGACCAGTGGCCGGCTAGGGATGACTGTTATAGTCGATGGCGATCAGAAAGTTGTGGGCGTGTTTACCGATGGTGATTTGCGGAGAAAGTTAGAGCAAGGCATTGATTTATCTGTTCCTATCGTCGATATTATGACCCAGTGTCCGCAAAGTATTAGTAAGGCCATGCGCGCCTCAGATGCCCTAAGTGTGATGAATGAAAAGTGCATTAATCAGCTGCTGATATTAGATGAAAATAATGCTTTAGAAGGTATCATTACCGTCCACGACCTATTGCAAGCAGGGGTAAAGTAAGTTTAGATTGAGTTAGCTGAAGTTAAATCATCTTTGATTGCTTTTCAGATAACTAGTCATGTAACTTGTTAGATCGCCATTAGACAACATTAAATAAGAAGAGATTATAATGAAAAATTTAATAGAGAAAGCAGGACGAGTAAAGCTACTGGTACTTGACGTAGACGGTGTTCTATCTGATGGTAAAATCATTTATGATGCGAATGGGGTCGAGACCAAGGCCTTCTCTGTCAAAGATGGACTAGGCATCAAAGCTCTCAAAAAATATGGCATAAAAACCGCCATTATTACAGGTCGTAGCAGTCCAATGGTAGATAAGCGTGCACAAGAGATGGGTGTTGCCTATGTGATTCAAGGCCGTGATGACAAGCTGACCGCTTTGCAAGAGCTGTTAGCACAGTTACAGGGCCAAGGCGAATCCGTGACGCCACAAGACTGCGCTTATATGGGAGATGATTTACCAGATTTGAAGGCGATACAGACAGTTGGGTTTGCCGCGACAGTAGCTAATGCGCATTCAGAGGTGATTAACCGAGTAGATATGGTGACCACCAATGCTGGAGGCTACGGCGCTGTTCGAGAAGTCTGTGATTTAATTTTAAAGGGTCATGGTCATTATGATGACTTTCTCTCAAACTATCTATTAGCACAAACTAACTCTAATCAAGCAGCTCAATCATGAATGCTCGCGTCTTAATTGTATTAGCCTTGGTGATAGCAGCGGCGGCTGGTTGGTTCTTTCATCAGCAGGGGTCAGCGCCGCCTGTGGTCAATATCAAGCCCTCAGAGGTAGATTATGAGGCCACGGACATTAAAGCGGTACAGACCAATGATCAGGGTGAGACTGAGTATCAACTTGATGCAGACTCTCTCAAGCACAATCCCACCACCAATTTAGATGAAATATCTGGCTTGAGGATGGACTGGGCACCTGGCAGTGAGCAGCGCTATCAAATTCAAGCAGGAAGCGCTGCTATCAATCAGCAGTCAGGTGAGCTGAAGTTAACCGGTGGATTCGTGCTCACCAGTCAAGGCTCAGCGGATGGCAAATCTAGCAAACCTATTAAAGTCACTGGTCAAAGCTTATTTGGTAATACCAAAGAGCGTAAGGTCTATAGTAAAGAGCCTGTCAAAGTAATCCAAGGCGACAATCGTTTTGAAGCAGGCAGCATGCAAGCTGACTTAGAAGCCGGTGAGTATGAGTTTGGCCAGATAGCTGTTACCTTTGATCCGCCTTCCAGACAAGATCAGAAGCTGTTTTAATAGACTAAGGGCTTTTAGGATACTAAAAAGACTGCCATTAGAAACACTGTTACCATAAAGACTTTTACGACAGAGCATTTTACTACAAAGCCGGTATTGAAACTATAAAAGCTGTTTTTGAAATTAATACTGGCTTAAATACAATTGCTACTGACCGTTGCTATCTCTTGCCTTATCGAACCCGCTATAATAAGGGCTATTAAAACTCGCTAAAATTGTTAGGGTCTGTTTGATTTTTTAACTGTTGAATCGGGCATGACTATATTTATTGACCTATTTTACTGCTGATAAGAGTACTTTTTATGATGATTCAGTCTGCCAATATGGCTGCTAAACCTAGCCAGTCTTTTAATCACCGAGCGCCTATTGGCTTTATTTTAGCGATATCAGGATTGCTAGGGCTGAGTTTGACTGCTCATGCTTTGCCCTCTGATGCTAACGAACCCATTCGATTACTAGCGGATAAGGCCACTTATAGTGAAAGTACTGGGGTAACCAGCTACTCAGGTAATGTCATTATTACTCAAGGGACGCTTAAGCTAACAGCGAATAATATTACGGTCAATCTCTCTAAAGGCCGAAGTATTAATTCTGCTGTAGCGACAGGCAGTCCTGCGACCATGCAGCAGATGATATCGCAAGACAAGGGTCTGGCTAAGGGACAAGCCAACAAGATTGATTATAATGCGGTTAATGGCATTGTGACTTTAACAGGTAATGCCAAACTGGTGCAAAATGGCGCTAGCTTTGCCGGTAATGTCATCCGCTATAGCTTAAAAGCGGGTGATGTGGAAGCCACAGCAGGTGGTAGTCAACGGGTCGAGCTGGTGTTCCCGCCTAATGGCAATGCGAGCCAGCAAAGTCTACGTTAAGATGGCACCACAGCTTAGCTTTGATAGGTTTTATTAAATTCTAAGCGAGTTCTTTAGATAGACCAAGCCATAAGCTTATTAAGGGGTGTTTATCCCATCATAGCCTATATCAGCCTAATTTAATCGCTTGGCCGTATGTCCACGATATTGCCGCCCTTAATCTGACCAAGACAACCCATATGACTGAAATAACCCCCCATCTTAATAGCACTGCCCCTGTCACTGAACCCGAGCGTTTGTCTATGCAACATTTAGGCAAACGGTATGGCAAGCGCTGGGTGGTCAAAGATGTCTCTTTTTCAGTCAATCAAGGTCAGGTAGTCGGCTTACTAGGCCCAAATGGCGCTGGAAAAACCACTAGCTTTTATATGGTAGTGGGGCTAGTGACTATGGATAAGGGTCAAGTGACTCTAGGCAAGATGGATTTGTCAAAATATGCGATGCATGAGCGCGCCCGCGCCGGTATTGGCTACCTGCCACAAGAGGCCTCTATCTTTCGCAAGCTTACTATCGAAGATAACATTTTAGCGATTTTGCAGACGCGCAAAGATTTGGATAAAAAG
Organism: Psychrobacter sp.; assembly: GCA_030540615.1. Taxonomy (GTDB): domain Bacteria; phylum Pseudomonadota; class Gammaproteobacteria; order Pseudomonadales; family Moraxellaceae; genus Psychrobacter. Next base: position 3,996 of record JAUNVX010000141.1, read on the forward strand.
GCTCAGCAGTTAGAGCTGGCTAAGCTCATGGGTGAGTTTCATCTTGAGCATGTTCGCCACTCGCTTGGCATGAGTGTCTCAGGTGGTGAACGTCGACGCTGCGAGATAGCTAGAGCATTGGCTGCCAACCCCAAGTTCATTTTATTAGATGAGCCTTTCGCGGGTGTCGACCCCATTTCAGTCAGTGATATCAAAGACGTTATTATTGCCCTAAAAAACCGAGGCATTGGCGTCTTAATCACTGACCATAATGTGCGTGAGACTTTGGCTATTTGTGAAAAAGCTTATATTGTCTCTGAAGGGGCAATTATCGCTGAAGGCTCTCCTACGGATATTTTAAACAATGAATTGGTTAAATCCGTTTATCTTGGCAAAGATTTTCAAGTATAAGGTGGCTGACTCTACGACTGTCAAATTCGCTACTTAAACCAGTTGCTTTAAGGCGGCAAAATTTGCACACTTAGATAGGACCTGGGTATGCTCAGTGATGTGCTTACCCGCTTGGCCCCTGACGATGATTCTGATAGAAACCTTATCTTCTTCCAAAATTTTAGTCTTGGCTTTAATAAGTTGGAGGTTTTGACCTTCTATATTTTTTAAATTGCGACAGGCCAAGGATTTTACTTCTTGCCGCATGGTCTTTTTGAGAGCAGCGGTCAAATCATCGTATGCCACATCTTTGAACTTAAAGCGCATCTCTATCTGAGGATAATTGTTGTTAACCTCTGCTTTGATGGGCAATCCTTCTAATGCCTTGATATCGACGGTCTCTGTGCGCATATTCTCTCGTACTTGTTCAGTGAATCTATAATCTTGATATTTTGGGTAGCCAAAGTATAAGGCTAAGAAGCTGACAATTAGTAGTAGGGTTAAATTTCTCATGGTTTGATAGCTTAATAAAAATTGAATTTAAGTCTATAGCAATATTGCGGCAATATTAAGACACCAAAGAATATTTCACAAAAATGTCATATAGCAAAAGATTAATGCCATTGACGAAGCTCTAGGCATAGATTTAAATATAAATAATAGATTGATTAAAAAACAATACTTTAGATATTTAATCAGGAATATTAATGGCAAAAAATAAAAGCAGTTATGTGTGTCAATCTTGCGGTGCCCATTTTGGCAAATGGTCGGGGCAGTGTAGTGATTGCGGCGACTGGAACTGTCTGGTAGAAGCCCCAAATGTGAGTTTGCCGCATCATAAGCCCACATCCTCTAGTGGAAGCAATAGTAATAGCCATGCTGCGTCAAAAAGGACGGTGGGTAATTACTCAGGCACCCACAGCGCGGTGATGCCGCTTAACGCAGTCAACGTAACCTTTGATGCAAGACTACCCACTGGCATTGGTGAGTTTGATAGGGTGTTAGGAGGCGGGTTGGTAGCAGGTTCGGTGGTGTTAATTGGTGGCCCTCCGGGGATAGGTAAATCTACCATATTACTTCAGACCGCCACTAACATGGCAAAGATAGACTCGCCAGCGGGCAGTGCCTTGTATATCACAGGCGAAGAGTCCTTATCGCAAGTAGCCATGCGGGCCCAGCGCTTGGGATTACCAGCGGACAGACTCAGAGTGTTGGCAGAGACCAATGTAGAGACTATCTGCTCGGCCTTGACGCAAGAGCAACCCGCAATCGCTATCATTGACTCCATTCAAACTTTATATACGGATGCTATCAGCTCAGCGCCGGGCGGCGTCAGTCAGATTCGAGAGTCTGCGGCGATGTTGACCCGTTATGCCAAACAGACCGGAACGGCGTTGTTTTTGGTCGGCCATGTCACCAAAGAAGGCTCGCTGGCAGGACCGAGAGTGCTTGAGCATATGGTCGATACTGTTCTATATTTTGAAGGTCAGTCAGACTCTAGATTTCGGATGATTAGAGCGGTAAAAAATCGCTTTGGCGCGGTCAATGAACTGGGTATCTTTGGGATGACAGACTTGGGGCTCAAAGAAGTGGCCAATCCATCAGCGATATTTTTGAGCCGATATGACAAGCCCATTGCCGGATCTGTGGTGATGGTTAGCCGAGAAGGTACGCGGCCTTTATTGGTAGAGGTGCAAGCATTAGTAGATGATGCCCAAGGCCAACCTAGAAGAATGGCATTAGGACTGGATTTTCAGCGCTTAGCTATGCTATTGGCCGTGATGCACCGACATGGTGGGATTCATACCAGTGGTCAAGATGTCTATGTCAACGTGGTGGGCGGCGTCAAAGTGATTGAAACAGGGTCTGATTTGGCTGTTTTATTAGCTTGTGCGTCGAGTATTAAAGAAAAGCCTTTACCCTCATCATTGGCCGTGTTTGGCGAAGTGGGGTTGTCTGGAGAGATACGACCTGTTCCCAATGGTCAGGAGCGGTTAAAAGAAGCGATGAAACATGGTTTTACCTACGCCATTGTTCCTAAAGCCAATGCCCCAAGTAAAAACTCGCCTCAATTTTCTGGGATTACAGTGATTGCCGTTGAGCGATTGGATGATGCCATTGATCGTGCTTTCGAAATCGATTAGCGAATCTCGTTAATAGGTAAACGATTAAAACATTAAAGGCCTCAATATCTTTGAGGCCTTTGCTTTGAAGTTATTAATTAATCATTGCTAATTTTTATCAAGTCGCATGAAGTTAAGCTCTAATGATTAGGGTCCAGAAACACGCTCAATAGCGACATTGCCCACACCTTTACTGGTAATACCCAGCTGCTTGGCCGCTCCATAAGATAAATCAAGGACGCGGTTGCCATGAAAGGGGCCACGGTCATTGACTTTAACTACCACACTCTTGCCATTGGCTTTATTGGTTACTTTGACATAGCAATTAAGCGGTAAAGAGCGATGGGCTGCTGTTAAAGCGTTCATATCGAATGTCTCGCCACTGGCGGTTTTGCGGCCATGAAATTGGCGACCATACCAAGAAGCTAAACCGGTCTGTTTGAATTTGCTCACGGTATTGGATGCGACTGCCGTTAAACGCTCTAAAACGTCTTCATCATTAGTGGCGACACTGCTTTGTGAGGTGATAAGGGGGCTATTTAACGCTAAAGAGGAGGGCTGACGGGCTGACTTAACAAGACTAGAAGCATTGTTATGCTGCTTAGTGAGTTCACTTAATACGCGGTCTATATTGGTGGCTGAATCTTGAGATTGTAGGGCTGGAGATTGACCGTCAACTGCACTAGAGCTAGAAGCTACGGCAGTGCCAGCACAAAAACAGGCTGACATCATGATTAGACCAGAAAGACGCTTATTCATAGTTACCTCATATGAGTATGGATCGGTAGCTTGGTATAGACAATAAATAATTTCTATAACCTGGCGCTACTATTTTCGCTAAGGCATTGATAACCATTAAATGATGTTGCTAAGGTTATTTAATGCCAATTTTATACAATACCAACTTTATTCAATTTAATAGCGAAAATATGATCTTATTGGGTTTGGGCAATTTAATGATATGAATGCATATAATAGG
>JAUNVX010000142.1 GCA_030540615.1 Psychrobacter sp.
CGTTACTGTATTATTTTCATCGTGATGTCGCTCGTGCACAAGCTAGAGATGCGCACGCGGCTATTGCTGATATTTACTTCACTCAGCTGGTGCTGGGCAGCTTGATTGATTTGGCCAATAGTCAAGGTCATGCCATCACTGATGTTGCCAGCCTATACGAATTCAGTCAATTAGCGCGAATTCCCACTCATATGAGCTTTGGCAAGCATAAAGGCGAGGCCATCGTCGACTTAGCAGCTACCTCTGATGGCGCAAACTACCTTAAGTGGCTCCTTAAACAGGACAACGTCGATCCTTATTTGGCCCAAGCTTGCCAGCAAATATTGGATTAGCGATCTAAGATTTCCATGGTCTTGGAATCATAGTCGCCTGCAAAAAACTGCTGCAATAGCTGCTCAAATACTGAGCCTTTTTCTGCTGCCAAAGCAAAGAGTGTCAATGAAGAGTGCAGCTTTAGATTATCTGGCGACCCAAAAATCTCCAACGCGCTTTTATGACTATGTGGTAGTAGCAGCTCGGCGCATTCAAATAAGCGAGGGCCCAGTACCTCATGTTGCAAGTACTTCTCTGCCTCTGCTAGGCTACTCAGCGCAAAACGCTGGGCCATGGCACTGAAACCTAAGCCTGCAATCTGCGGAAAAATAAACCACATCCAATGCGTGCGCTTGCGGCCTTGAGTCAGCTCGCTCAACACCTGTGGATACACCATATCTTGCGCTTTAACAAAATCATCGAAAGATGCTTTACTCATGGTTTGACTCCTATGGCATTATTAGATATTCAAAATTTTAGACGGCACACAATACATAAATGAGATAAATATTCATTCAAGTTGACCTGCCTAATGACACTAACAGTCTATATAAAATTAACAGGCTTCATCTCTACTTCTAAATCCATAGCTGAGTAATTTGATGTAATCATGGTCTTAATATCAACAGTATCAGCATTACCAATAGCCGCTTTGTATAATTTAGCGACATCAGCTAAATCATCATTAACGCTTATTATAATATTATGACCCAACGTTAATGTTCTGCTGCAATCCATCCACATAAATAATGGATCACGACCTACCATCGCCTCAACTTTAATGATGTCATAGATTTTTTGATTCACTTCAATCTTGACTACTCTATCTGCTAGGGTAATGAGAGGAAAGTCAATCAGGCTGACTCCCTCCTCGTAGCTCTGCATGATTATTTGAAGACCCACCTCTTCACGCATAGCATAAACAGCTTTGCTGATGCCAGCTTGTCGGCAAAGCCTCTTTAAAAGAGAACTGGAAAAAACTTTATTTTGAGCATTATCTTTATCATTCATTTGGATTATCCTTTAAATCGTGCTGACAATAAGCGATGATTCTTATATTAGCATCGAAAACCTTGGTTTCTGGATAGGCCGATAAAGTGTCAAGATTTACAGATAACCAATTAAAACTAAGTTATAAGTTGCTTTATATAGCCAAAATATAACCAAAATATCTTAACCCCATTTTATAAGGTAAATAGCATATGTTTGACATCATAAAAGACTGGCGTAAACAGCGAATATTAGAACAAAGTGAGTTTTCAGCATCTGACTGGCAACAAGCTGCAAAGCAAATCCCCATCTTAGATAGACTGAGTGACTCTGAACTTGAGCGATTAATTGAGCTGGCGACACTGTTTTTGCATGATAAATCATTCTCTGGCGCTCAGGGCTTTATCATTACTGATACAGTTCGGCTATCTATTGCGCTACAAGCTTGCTTGCCTATTTTGAATCTCGGCCTTGACTGGTATGCCGGCTGGACCTCAATCATCGTCTACCGGAGAGGTTTTATTAGCGAACGCACCAGTACCGATGAATTTGGTATTGTGCATCAAGGTCACGACAGTCGCAGCGGTGAGGCTTGGCAACGAGGCCCTGTTGTCTTATCTTGGCGAGAGGCGCAGCATTCAGGCGTAGCAGATGGTCACAATGTGGTAATCCATGAGTTCGTTCACAAGCTAGATATGATGAACGGCAGTGCCAACGGCTTTCCGCCTATGCAGCCGGACATGGATTCTTCTGAGTGGACGCAAGTCATGACGCATGGCTTTGAGGACTTTAAGCGCCATCCCAAACCTGGACTAGATCGCTATGGCGCGACCAATCCTGCTGAATTTTTTGCCGTTTTAAGTGAAGTGTTTTTTGAGACGCCCCACGCGCTGATTGAGGCCTATCCGGATATCTATGAGATTATGGTACAGTTTTTTCGTCAATCGCCCTTAGATCCGTCATCTTAATCGCTGTCAAGTGGCTGATTAATGACAGTACAATCACGGTCTAACAAAGTTTTAATCATGATATTTTATGATGACAGGCTCATTATCTATCAGCCGCTCTTGCTAATAGCTGGCGGCAACGCTCGATAACAGGCGCATCGACCATTATACCCTCTAGTTGAAAGATTGCCTGACCACTCCGCTGAAATTCATCCACTACCTTTTTAGCAAACTCAATTTGCTCATTGGTAGGCCGGCAAGCTTGATTGATGACGTCTATCTGATTAGGATGGATACAAAGCATGCCTGACATCCCTAATGCTGACCACTGCTTAACCCGCTGATGTAGCCCCTCATCGTCCTTAAAGTCTGGGTAAATGGTATCGATAGGCGGCCAAAGCTGATGCACCTTTGAGGTAACTAGCATTTGATAGCGAATCTGGTTGGCAATTATCTCAGCCGCAGGCGTTCCCACTTGAACATTTAAATCATTACATAAATCTAAAAATCCATAACTCAATGCGCTGACCCCATTAGCTTTCGCTAAACTATCAAGCTGATATAACCCTTTTGCACTCTCAATCAAAGCAATGATAGGAAGACTTGTGGCCTGATGCAGATACTCAATATCAGCGGCCTGTTCTGCTTTTGCTAATATTACCCCTGCCAACTGCGGAAGTTGACGACATAACTTTATGTCTTCTTCAAAGTCAGCGGTGCCCGCTTGATTAATCCGCGCCCAAACCGCTCGCTGCTCCCCACTGGCGTAATAGTTTTGTAAGCCCTGACGCGCCAAGGCTTTGTCATAAGGGGCCACCGTATCTTCTAAATCCACGATGACTGCATCAGCGCCTTTGGCAAACGCTTTCGCTACTCGATCCAGTCGTGTGGCCGGCACAAATAACCAAGTTTTTATCGGAGCCATGTAAGTAGTAGCAGTAGTAAGGGTAGCGATAGGATGAGTTATGCTATTGGCGGTTAGGCTGGCTTCGCTTAGGCGGCTATTGTTCAGGTTGGCATCGCTTAGGCTATTTTTTTGATTTAAGTCCGATTTGAATGGCGTTATAGGTGGCTGAGATAAACTCGGTTTTTGAGATAAAGGCATGAGTTATTCCTTTTGATTATTTGATGAATTAGGGCTCGTAATTGATGAACATTCTGACGCATTGGACCAAATATGGTAGACTACCGAGCTTGATTATCCTTGTATTCAGTCCCATAACGCTACTGGATTTATCTCTTTATCAGCTTATTATATAATGGTTTAGCGCCTTTCATTCTAAGCGATATTCCTATTTAATCATTTAGTATTTTATTCGTTTTTTGATCATCATTAAGAGTCTTTTATGGCATTTGTACACCTTGGTATCCACAGCGAATACTCCATTACCGACTCTATTATTCGCATTAAAGCATTGGTCAAAGCGGCTGCCGCTGATGGTCAAAAAGCGCTGGCGCTGACGGATGTCTCAAACTTATATGGCGCTGTGAAGTTCTACCGTGCTTGTTTAGGCGCTGGGATTAAACCCATTATCGGCGCTGAAGTCATCATGGATGATGAGCATACCCGCTTGACGCTACTAGCGCTTGACAATGAAGGCTACCAGAATATCACGCGCATGGTATCGCTAGGTTACACCGATGGCCGAAATGACCCCGCCAATCATGGCGTGCCTATCGTCAAACGGGATGTCATCCTAGAGCATGCTAAAGGTGTGGCGGTGCTGCTCACTGAAAAGTCTGATGTTGGTCAAACCCTTTTAGGTTCTATGCCTGAAAAAGCCGATGAGCTCCTCTCTAGCTGGCAATCACACTTTGGTGATCGGTTATATTTTGCTATCAAGCGTACCAATCGTCCCATTGAGGATGCTTTTATTCAAGCAGCGATTGAGGCTGGAAATCAGTTTGGCATTCCTATTGTCGCTCATAACGATGTCAGGTTTTTGCAGCAAGAAGATTTTGATGCTCATGAAGCGCGTGTCTGTATCGCAGGGTCCTATGTCTTGGCTGACCCCAATCGCCCTAAAGAGTATTCAGATCAGCAGTACCTCAAAACCCAAGATGAAATGGCGGCGCTGTTTGCTGATATTCCGCAGGTCATCGACAATACCCTTCAGCTGGCTCTGCGCTGCAACGTTGTATTGACCCTCGGCATTAACGTTTTGCCTGAATTTCCGGTGCCTGAGGGCGAGACCACGGAGTCGTTTTTTCGTAGCGAATCACAGCGCGGTCTTAACGCTCGACTGGATAAACTTTACCCACCAGAGCAGCGTGGCGACGACTGGCCTGAGATTCGTCAGCCTTATGATGAGCGACTTGAGCATGAGCTTAAGATTATCTTATCAATGGGTTTCCCCGGTTATTTTTTAATCGTGATGGACTTTATCCGCTGGGCCAAGGCCAATGGCGTGCCCGTCGGTCCGGGTCGTGGCTCTGGTGCGGGGTCGCTTGTGGCTTATGCGCTCAATATCACCGATCTTGACCCGCTACATTACGACTTACTGTTTGAGCGGTTCTTGAACCCTGAACGGGTCTCTATGCCCGATTTCGATATTGACTTTTGTATCGAGGGCCGTGACCGCGTCATCGATTATGTCGCCAGCAAGTATGGCCGAGAAGCGGTATCGCAGATTATTACCTTTGGTACCATGGCGGCCAAAGCGGTACTGCGAGATGTCGCGAGGGTTCAGGGCAAGTCCTATGGCCTGGCAGATAAAATCTCCAAGCTCATCCCCAAGACCCCGGGTATCTCGTTATCTGAAGCCCTAGAGCAAGAGTCGCAGCTCAAAGAGCTGTTGTCTAATCCTGACAATATGGACTATGAAGACGCCAACGAGATTTGGGAGATGGCGACCAAGCTTGAGGGCATCACGCGTAACGTGGGCAAGCATGCGGGTGGCGTCCTCATTGCGCCTGAACGTATTACCGATTTTAGTGCCATTTACTGCGATGAAGACGGTCACCGCGTCAGTCAGTTCGACAAAGACGATGTCGAAGCCGTGGGGCTGGTCAAGTTTGACTTTTTGGGACTGCGAAACTTAACGGTCATCAATGCTGCGGTCAAAAATATCAACCAGCGCCGACAAAAAGAAGGCAAGCCTGCCCTAATATTAGAAGACTTGCCCCTAGATGACAAAGGGGCGTATGCCCTGCTTCAAGATGCCAAAACCACCGCTGTGTTTCAGCTTGAAAGCATGGGTATGAAAAAGTATTTGGCCAAGCTTAAGCCCACCGATATCGAAGACGTCATCGCCATGTGTGCCTTGTATCGACCCGGCCCTTTAGATGCTGGCATGGTAGAGATGTACATCGACCGAAAGCATGGGCGCGAAGAGGTCGTCTATGACCATCCCAACCTTGAGCCAATATTAGAGAACACCAATGGCGTTATCGTCTATCAAGAGCAGGTGATGCAAATCTCTCAGGTAATGGCCGGCTATAGCTTGGGCGGCGCGGATATGCTTCGACGAGCTATGGGTAAGAAAAAACCTGAAGAGATGGCCAAGCAGCGCGATATCTTTGTCAGCGGAGCCACCGCCCAAGGGATTGATGAGGTTACCTCAGGCGGGGTGTTTGATTTGATGGAAAAGTTCGCCGGTTATGGCTTTAACAAGTCGCATTCAGCGGCTTATGGGGTATTGGCTTATCAGACCGCCTACCTAAAGCACTATTACCCGGCTGAATTTATGGCCGCTGTCCTCACCTCAGATATGAACAACACTGATAACGTGGTGTTCTTTATCAATGACTGCCGAGAGAATTTTGGCTTAACTGTAGTCAACCCTTCGGTCAATCGCAGTGAATGGCACTTTGTATCAGACTCCCCTACCAATATCATCTATGGCTTAGGCGCGATTAAAGGGGTCGGTGAAGGCGCTGTTGAGTCTATCGTTGAGGCTCGGCGAAGCGGTGGGGACTTCAAGGACTTATATGACTTTTGCCGCCGCATCGACATCAAAAAAGTCAATAAACGCACGCTTGAAGCCCTCGTCCGCGCTGGTTGTTTTGATGACTTTGCCAAAACGCTCAGACCCGACTTAGATGCTGACAAAGCCTATGAGATTCGCGGCGCGCTAATGGCGCAACTGCCCAATGCGGTTCAAGCGGCTGAGCAAGCTCGGCAAAACCAAGAAATAGGCATGATGGACTTATTCGGTGATGATGATAACGTCATTGCCGCGCCGCCACTGCCGACCTCAGCCGACCTTATTTGGGGAGACAAGCATCGCCTCAAAGCCGAAAAAGACACTTTGGGACTATACCTTACTGGGCATCCAATCGATGTCTATCGTGATGAGCTAAAGCGCTATACTGGTGGTGCTAGACTCGATGAGCTATCAGATACGGGCTATAATGGCTCTTGTTACTTTTCTGGACTCATCATGGATGTGGCAAACTTTGGCAATCGCAGCGTCATCACTTTAGACGACGGCACCTCTCGGTTAGAGGTAAGCTGCTATGCTGAAAGATTTAATCGCCTCAAAGACAACATTAAGGTCGATGAAGTGGTAATCGTCAAGGGCAGTATCCGAGAGCGTGATGGTAGACTGTTTGCTAGGCTTGATGATGTCCTTAGCATGATGGAAGCTCGCCTGCGCTGGATTAAAAAAATTAGTATCAAGCTGCCTGCCAGTGATGCGGCTCTACTTGAGCGTATTGAGCCCTTGCTTAAATCTGCCCAACCGCATATTGCGCCGCCTAGGATTAGTCATGGCAGTGATGATGACGACAGTGGCGATAGTGACTATTATCAAGACAACACTAGCGCTTTGGGGCTTTATGACGAGATGGGGAATGACTTATTGGCCCAAGATGCTCATGGCGACGCTCCCGCTTATGACAGCAGTGCTGCTAGTACTCCCTCGGCAACTCCGCGTAAAATAGCGGATGGCTGCCTGCCGCTAGGTCTGAGCATTTATGAAGATTTTGGCATTGCCAACGTTACTTTATCTGATCATTGGCGTCTATATCCCAATGATGATAACTTACAGCAGCTTAGAAGCTTGGTAACCGAAGACAACCTTCATTTTCATTTTACATAAGATTTTAGGTTCTATTTAATTCTAATAGCACCGCGATTCTTATGGATTTTATGCTAGGGTTTTATCAGGGCATGTGAGGAGTCTAGGAGTAAGGGGCTATGCCTTGTAAG
>JAUNVX010000143.1 GCA_030540615.1 Psychrobacter sp.
CTATGCAGGCGTTCTATAATATTAATTAGCGTTGCACTTGGTGTGTTAATCTAAGTTTTTAATAATGAGTATTTCAATGTTGGGGTCAAAGAAATTTAAATGACTCAAAATTATTTTAAATGATATGTAAAGGTTGGGGTTAATTTTGAAATTAGCATTTTTAATAAGGGCGCATTTTGGGCACTAAATGGGCACCGTCAAAAATCTTAGTCATTTGATTTATAAATATAGCTAATACATATACCTTATAATTTTATTGTTATATCAAGCTAACTCACTGATTTTAAAGACAAAAAAAAACCTCACGATAAAGTGAGGTTTCTTTTGCTCTAAGAGCGAATTTGGAGCGGGAAACGAGATTCGAACTCGCGACCCCGACCTTGGCAAGGTCGTGCTCTACCAGCTGAGCTATTCCCGCAATCTGGTCAAACAAGCTATTTTATTTAACAAATGGCTTGTTGTCGTTAGGCCCGCTATTTTAGCAATATTATCGCCCCTGTCAATGGTTTTTTTCAAATTAGGAGGTTTTTTTCAAATTATCGACACATTTCGTTCAAAGCAGTCCATCCAATTTTGATGATTGGCCTTATAATCGTGTGATTTTAGTGACTAGGGGCGTTAGCAAGTGGTTTTATGCCGCGTTACTTATTATACTAATCTCATCTATTGATTAGCCAATGAGGTCATTTATGAACAAACTATTATCAGCTGCCGTGATGACGGTTGCTTTGTCCAGTATGACAGTCGCTAGTGGTCTCTCTGGTTGTGCCAGTACCACCAGTACGGGCGCGGTTGGCGTGGATCGCCAGCAACTGCTTTTGGTCTCAAATGAGCAAGTACTTGAGATGTCTGCCGCCAGCTACAACAAAAACATCGCCGAAGCTCGTAAAGCAGGTGTTCTAGATACCGATGCTGCCAAATTGGCTCGTCTCAAGCGAATCGCTAATAACCTTATTGGTCATGTGAATGTCTATCGCCCTGATGCGGCGCGTTGGAACTGGGAGGTTCATACCATCAAGTCAAAAGAGCTTAATGCTTTTGTGATGCCAGGCGGTAAAGTGATGTTCTATACTGGGATTATAGATCGATTGAACTTAACTGATGATGAAATTGCTGCCATCATGGGTCATGAAATGGCTCATGCCTTACGTGAACACGCCCGCGAACGTATGTCGCGTGATTATGCCACTCAAACAGGTATCGGTATCGCTGCCAGTGTCTTTGGCTTATCACAAGGTCAGGCGCAACTGGCCAATCTAGCGGGCAACTTTGGGTTAAGCTTGCCGTTTAGTCGCACGCAAGAGAGTGAGGCCGATCAGGTAGGACTAGAGCTAATGGCGCGGGCGGGCTACAACCCTCAAGCCGCTATTACCCTTTGGCAAAAGATGCAAAAAGCCAGTCAAGGTGAGCCACCACAATTTTTGAGTACTCACCCCAGCAGCACCAATCGCATCGCTACCTTACAAGCGCTTATGCCTAAAGTGATGCCGCTTTATCAATCAAACCGTCGTTAATGGTTAAGCAGGATACCAAGTCGTCAACGATGGCCCATTGTTGTTAATCATGCTTATTAAGCAAGCTCATTAATTATGTTTATTAAGTGCGCGTTTGCTATACGCTACTCAAGTTAGGCAGTCAGTATGCTATATTGACTGCCTTTTTAGAGCTTAAATTTTAAGCATGATGACAGATGATATCCTTGTCAATCTTGACCCTGTATTAGGAGCCTATGATGACCACCGCTGAGCAATTAACCCAGTACCTTGAGCCGCTCAATCCGCAGCATCTTGAATTAATAAACGAGTCAATGAATCATGCTGGTTATTTTGAGGGCAAAGAGAGCCACTTCAAACTGACGATGGTGAGTGAGGCATTTGAAGGCAGGCGTGCTGTTGCCCGTCATCAGCTTATCTATGCTAAGGCTGACCCCCTTTTGACCAGTCGAGGCGGCAGCATTCATGCCTTAGCCATTCATGCCTATACTCCAGAAGAGTGGCAAGCGACTCAAGTAGTGCCTGCTAGTCCGCAATGCGCTGGTCAAAATAAATAATCGCTAACTTACGCTATCCTTTATTATTACTGCTTTTTTATTGCTAACCAATACTCTTTTATTTGAGCTAGCCCTTTTACTCAGCCCGCTCTCTTTATCAATGATGCCTTGGCCATTGATGAGACAGCCAGCTAAGGATTGATTATGAAACATTTACACCTATTGATGATTGCCATACTCCTTGGCCTATTTATTTACCAATGCTATAGCGCCATGCCGCCGAAACAGCCCGTCAAGCGTCCTGTCAAAATCTTTACCCACATCACGTATGCCTTAGTGATTTTGTCAGGGGGTTGGATGCTCATGCAATTGATGTCAGTCAATGCTCCAGTCCAATGGGTATTTGCTAAGATTGTATTATTACTCGCTGCTATCAGTGCTAGCATCAAGGCCTTTAGTCCGACTGCTACCCCTGCTCAAACCAAAACAGGTATCTTTATCGCTACAGTGGCTTATATCGGTATTTTGACCTTGGCTGTTGTTAAGCCTGATAACTTTTTCTGATAACCTCATCTGATAAGTGAAGGCGTCATTAGCCAAAGTTTGGCGGCTTGAGCCTCAATAAGCCAATATTGACTGTTTTCAGATTGATTAATCAGTCGTAGAGTTTACACTTTAACTGCCTTAGCAGACCGCTCAAGACCAAGTCACTATTAGCCCCTGACTATTAGTGATACTATCTATTTAATTAGAGCTTATTATTGGAGTTGTTATGTCTATTACTTTATCGCGGTCGTCTATTTTGCTTGCTATGACGGCAAGCTCGTTACTGTTTTCAGGCTGCGCCACCACGGGCAATGTAAGTCCGCAATACATCCCACCTAGCAACTATCAAGGTTATGACTGCAATGGCTTGGGCGCTGAATACAATCGCATTAACACTTATATTGAGCAAGCGCAAAAGCAGCAATCGACTTTATCATCCACTGGCGTGGGTATCGGCGTCTCTGCTGGGCGTTGGGGCATCTCTCCTAACATCAGCTTTGGGGTGGGCAAAAGCGCCAACACACAAGCCCGTGATGCCAAGTTATCAAGGCTCTATGGAGAGCGAGATGCTGTCGTTCAGTCTGCTCGGCTCAAGCAATGTAGCTTCGCTGGTGGGTTAAAAGTATTTGGCGAATAAACCCATTAACGAGTTAATGACTGTTAGTGATTTTGAATTTTATTGTTCAAACCAAAAAGCTGATTAGGATGTCTAATCAGCTTTTTTTATGAGCGTTTATCATCGAACAAGCTATCGCCTATCAAAGCCGCCTACTGCAGACTGGTCACCCATTGAACGATTTGATGACTAGGCAAAGCACCTGATTGACGAGCGATTTCTTTGCCGCCTTTAAAGGCCACCATGGTTGGTAAGCTGCGGATGCCGTAGGGGGCTGAGGCTTGTTCAAACTTATCAGTTTGCAACTTGGCAAAGACCACTTGAGGCAACTGCTGGGCAGCAGTAGCAAATTGCGGCGCCATCATTAAACAAGGCTGACACCAGCTTGCCCAAAAGTCCACGATGGTGAGCACATCGTTTTTTTGGATGGTCTTGGTGACCGATTGCGCGGTTAGCTCTATGGGCGCTGCTGTTAATAAGGATTGCTGGCACTTGCCGCAAACAGGCGCTTCAGCTAACCTATCTTCTGGAATACGGTTGGTGGCTTGGCACTGCGGGCAGACAAGATGTAAAGGTTGGCTCATAGGTCATTTTCCTTAGTCATGAGGTTAATTATTGATAGAGAGGGTTCATGGCAAGTAAACTTCGGCCTCTATTTTTAGCTTTTTTATTGATACTGTTAGAGGCTATCATGGGTACTCTTGGCGACAAACCACTGACAGTTTAGCTGCTCAAGTGATTCAATGGGACTTTAAGATAGCGTACCCCATTGGACTCAGGCTCTGGCAGATTGCCCGCGTCAATATTGACCTGAACAGAGGGGATAATCAATCGTGGCATCTCAAGAGTGGCATCTCGGCGCTCACGCATCTCAACAAACTCGGCCTCACTGATACCATCTTTGACATGGATGTTGCTCATCTTCTGCGCCTTGACAGTGGTGGTCGGGCAATGTTGACGTCCTTGACTTGGATAGTCATGGCACAAGTAAATCATAGTATCTTCAGGGAGAGACAGTAGCTTTTGAATGGATTGGTATAAAGTCGCCGCGTCGCCACCTGGGAAGTCGCAGCGTGCGGTTCCCACATCAGGCGCAAAGATGGTATCGCCCACGAATACGGCAGTCTTGTTGTCACCATCACTATTGGTCCCTCGTGCGATATAAGCCATGTCAGCGGGCGTGTGGCCGGGGACATGCATGGCGGTGATACTAATATCTCCTAAAGTAAGCTCGCTACCCTCTTCAGTTAAGATATCAAACTGACTGGCATCGGTCTTAAAGGCGGTATCAAAGTTGAATACCGCTTTGAATATCTTTTGCACTTCCGTGATATATTTACCAATGACCAACTCCCCACCCAAGGCAGACTTGGTATGCGGCGCTGCTGATAAATGATCGGCGTGAGCATGAGTCTCGATGATATATTTGGTACTAAAACCACGCTCACGGACGAAGTCGATCACTTTGTCGATACTGTCCGTACTGGTATGGCCCGACTTGGGATCAAAATCTAAGACCGGGTCAATCACCGCGCACTGCTGAGAGCCGCTATCGACCAAAACATGGGTATAAGTCTCGGTGTCATCGTGTAAAAAAGAATAAACATCCATAATTGCCTCACTGTTATATTTTATAAAGTCGTTACACTAATCATCAGGAAATTTGCTAATAACTCAATATACTTTATTATATAATATATAAAAATATATTATGTCTAAAAAACGTAATTTAATGCTATATATTGCTATTGGATATATTGATACTGGACATACTGATAACAGACTATAGTCAATTTGCATAGTATTTACCAAGAATTCACAAAGAGAGTCACTGACACACCAGTTTTGAATGAGATTGACTGATTGGCTATAGTAACGACGACCCATGAAACGAAGAGGCAGCAGTGACTGAAAATAAGCAAACCACTCTAATACAGACAGTCAACCAAAGACTCGTGCCTAATTGGGTGCGCCACTATGCTCGTGGCAATCTAGCAGCGGACATCATTGCAGGCTTGGTAGTAGGGGTATTGGTCATCCCGCAAAGTCTCGGCTATGCGGTACTGGCTGGGCTGCCTCCGGTCTATGGTCTCTATGCCTCTATCGTCCCTGTTATCGTCTACGCTTGGGTCGGCTCTAGCAATGTGCAAGCCGTGGGCGCAGTAGCTATTACTGCCATTATGACAGCTAGTAGTCTCCACACCTTCGCCGAAGCTGGCTCTGCTCAATATATCATGATGGCAAGCTTACTGGCGATTATGATGGGCACCATGCTGTGGGTCGCAGGATTGCTTAAGCTTGGTTGGATCATGCAGTTCATTAGCCGAGGGGTCTCAGCAGGCTTTGTTAGTGGTGCAGCGGTGCTAATCTTTGTCAGTCAGTTAAAGTATTTAACAGGCGTTAAGGTCTCAGGCAACACCTTATGGCAGTATTTGGACTCTTTTATCCAACATCTATCCATGATCAATATCCCCACCTTGGTCATCGGTCTCACTGCACTGGCACTATTTTTACTCAATCGCTATGGGGCAAGATGGCTTTGGGCAACTTGGCTACCTACAGCAAAAGCCAAATGGGCCAGTCGACTGTTTCCCTTACTGTTAGTGCTGGTAGCAATTGCGGGCAGTGTGTTTGGGCATTGGGCAAGCTTGGGGGTTGAGACCATCGGTCAAGTTCCTAACGGCCTGCCTAGCTTTAAAGTTCCCTTGCCCACTCCCCTACCGCCGCTTCCAGAGGTAATGCAGTTACTCCCAACCGCCGCATTGATGGCGCTCATCGCCTTTGTCTCTAGTAGCTCTGTGGCCAGCACTTATGCGCGTGTGCGCGGTGAGCGGTTTATCCCCAATGAAGAGCTTAAAGGACTGGGGCTTGCCAACATTGTCGGTGGCTTTTTTCAGAGCTTTCCAGTAGCAGGCGGGTTTTCACGCACGGCCATCAATGTAGACTCAGGTGCCAAAACACCACTGGCCAGCGTGATTACCCTTTTGGTAATGGTCGCGGCCCTACTGGTATTAGGCAATGCTATTGCGCCGCTCCCCTATGCTCTACTTGGCGCAATGATTATGGCGTCTATTATTAGCTTAATCGATGTCGGCACTTTCAAGCTCGCTTGGCGCACAGATTGTATAGACGCTTTGAGCTTTGCTGCCGCCTTTTTCGGGGTATTGGCTTTTGGTCTCAATACCGGTCTGGTCATCGGTATCATTACCTCGTTTGCAGGGCTTATCTGGCAGTCAAGCCAACCTCACATCGCCGTGGTCGGTCAGTTGGCCGGGACCTCTCACTTTCGTAATATCAACCGCCATGATGTGATTACTTACCATAATTTAGTGCTCATTCGTATTGATGAGAGTTTATTCTTTGGCAACAGTCAGTCAGTCTATGAGCGTATTCAAACCGCGCTAGCGCAGTACCCAGACGCCTCAGAGTTGGTATTGATTATGGCAGCCGTCAATCACATTGATTTAAGCGCACAAGAGATGTTGGTCAATCTTAACGAAGCACTGATGTCCCAAGATAAACGACTGCACTTTACCTTCATTAAGGGCCCTGTGATGGATGTCATCGAGCAGACCCCGGTCATCGAAAAGTTATCGGGCCAAGTATTTTTGAGCACGATGGATGCGGTCAAAGTGTTAACTAGCGATAAGCCTACCTTTTAGTAGCTTATAGTTAGTAGCTTATCTTATAGTTATTAGCTCATAGTTGTTAGTAGCAGATAATCTTGAAATTTTGAGCCACATATAAGCCAAACCATAAAAGGCGATTGAGGAACAACAATCACTGCAGATAAATTATGGTGAAATGCTTAGATAATCGTTATCATAGAGGCACTTTTATCCATACTCGCCCCAATTATATGACCGATACCATTACTATCTATAAGCAAATATATCCTATCCAGTGTCCAAAGCTTGCTGAGCTAGGCTATCGTGCTTTAATCAATATACGCCCTGATAACGAGAGCGAGACTCAGCCCGCCAGCGAGAATATTGCGCAGGCCGCTTTAGAAGCTGGCTTGGCTTATATTTATCTGCCTTTTGATGACGAGCGCTTAAGCCTCAAGACTATCGAGCAGTTCGCTCAGCACTATCATACTTTGCCCAAACCGATTTTGTTGTTTTGTGGTACAGGGGCACGCGCCAAGCTTTTGTACCAAAGCGCTTTAATGCAAGACCTACTATAAAACGACTGGTCATAAAAGCGCTGCTTAAATGTTACT
>JAUNVX010000144.1 GCA_030540615.1 Psychrobacter sp.
CACATAGAGACAGCCAACATGACTGTCTCTATGGTTAATCTCTAATAGCCTATGAATAACCGTCACCTATTATTAGCTATGATTGTGTATTGCCTACCCCTACTATGGAGTTGTTCATGAGTCAAGATGACCATACCGCCCGACTGTCTCCTCAAAAGTCCTTACCGAAAGCTGAACAGGTCGCCACCCCTAAGCATACCCCGCAGCTAGAGGCTTTCACTCAAGTCGTTGAGTCGCGGCGTTCAGTTCGCAGATTCACTGACACTCCTATTCCCGATGAGGTATTACGCGACTGCTTAAGACTGGCCATGCTAGCACCAAACTCTAGCAATTTGCAGCCATGGGAATTTTATGTCATCGACAGTCCAGATAAGCGCAAAAAGGCCGACAGAATCTGTATGAATCAAAACGGTGCTAAGACAGCGGCGCGGCTGATTGCTGTCGTGGCACGAACGGATATCTGGCACGAGCATGCCAAGCAAATACTACGCGAATATCCTGATAGACCCGTTCCTAAAAAGGTGGAAGATTACTACACCAAGGTGGTAACCCTAGACTTCATTCGTGGTCCTGCCAACGTAGCTTCAGTCGCTAAATGGGGCTTGACCCAAGCTGTTCGGCAAATCAAGGGTCCGATGAAGTCACCTTACTATACTTTTGAAGATGTCAAAAACTGGGCTACCAATAACACTGCCTTGGCGGCTGAAAACTTAATGTTGGCGCTGCGAGCGCATGGTTTTGACAGCTGTCCTATGGGCGGCGTGGACGAACCTGCCCTTAAGCGCTTACTAGGCCTTGGTGATGACCATCATTTGGTGATGATGATTGGAGCCGGAGAACGCGCTGACAATGGCATCTATAATAGTCAGTTCCGATTTGACTATGAGCAACATGTCAAACATGTCTAGCCTATTATTCACTGTTTGATTTAGCTTTCATTACTTAATTTCATTAAATTTAAGCCTATTAAGCCCGTCACTTTAAGCCAATTCTGTTAAGTCAAGGGTTTCAGCGTCCTGTAGCCCAAACTTGCTTTATCTTTATCTGACCGTAGCCCTAAGGATCACTATGACTTCCACTACTTTTAATACCTTTAGCGACCTATTCAATGAAGCTGAATTTATCAACCGTCACCTTGGCTCAAATGATGCTGAGCAAGCAGAGCTGTTAAAAGCCGTTGGCTATGATGATATGGACAGCTTTATCAATGATACTGTCCCAGCGCCGGTTCGCATGAGCCAGCCATTAGCGCTACCAGAGGCGATGAGTGAGCATGCGGCTTTGGCCAAACTTCGCGCCATGGCCGACGACATTACGGTCAATAAGAGCTATATCGGTCAAGGCTACTCGCCCACTCGCATGCCAGCTGTTATTCAGCGCAATGTTCTAGAAAACCCAGGTTGGTACACCGCTTACACCCCTTATCAAGCAGAGATTGCTCAAGGTCGATTAGAGGCCTTATTGAACTTTCAACAAGTCTGTATTGATTTGACTGGCCTTGAGTTAGCGGGAGCGTCGTTACTTGATGAAGCAACTGCGGCAGCTGAAGCGATGGCGATGGCCAAACGCGTTAGTAAAAGCAAGTCCAATCAGTTCTTTGTCGATGAGCGTACCTATCCGCAAACTTTAGACGTGATTCAAACCCGCGCCAAATATTTTGGCTGGGAGGTGGTCGTAGGCGACTTTGAAGCGGCCAAATCTGGTGACTTCTTTGGTGCTCTGTTTCAATATGTGGGCCGTGAAGGCGATGTGGTTGACTTGACCGAAGTGATCAGCGCAGTCAAAGCCAACCAAACCTATGCTGTTGTCGCCAGCGATATCATGAGCTTGATTTTATTGAAGTCACCAGCCGATATGGGAGCAGATGTAGCGCTGGGTAGTACGCAGCGCTTCGGTATCCCCATGGGCTTTGGTGGTCCACATGCGGCCTACTTTGCTTTTAGCGATAAAGCCAAACGCTCAGCCCCTGGCCGTATCATTGGCGTCTCTGTTGATGCTCAAGGGAATACTGCTCTACGTATGGCCCTGCAAACCCGTGAGCAGCATATCCGCCGCGAAAAGGCCAACTCAAACATCTGTACCTCTCAAGTCTTATTGGCCAACCTAGCTGGCATGTACGCTGTCTATCATGGCCCTGAGGGTCTTAAACGTATCGCTACTCGTATCCATGCTATCGCTACCGCATTTGCTGATGTGATTGGTGCTGCTGATTCTGGCTTATCTATTGTACATTCGCAGTTCTTTGATACGGTCTTGGTGGACTGTGGCAGCGAAAAGTTAGCCACCCAAATCTTTGAAAATGCAGAAAATGTCGGTTACAACCTATGGCGTGTCGCTGATAAAGAGGCTAACAATACGCTATTGGCAGTGGCCTTTAGTGAGACCAGTGACAATACTGACTTTGAAGTTCTAACGCAGTTATTCACTAACAAAGCCAATAGCTTACCCGGTAAAGCTCGCGTTTCACTAGACGCCGCTCACTTACGTAATGATGCTATCTTGACCCATCCCGTGTTCAACTCTCATCATACCGAGCATGAGATGCTGCGTTATTTAAAGTCGCTTGAGGACAAAGATTTGGCGATGAACCGCAGCATGATTTCTTTAGGCAGCTGCACCATGAAGCTCAATGCCACCAGCGAGATGTTACCAATCACGTGGAATGAGTTCGCCAATGTGCATCCTTTTGCGCCGCGTGAGCAAGTGGGCGGTTATATCGCTATGATTGAGAGCCTGCAAGAGCAGCTAAAAGCCATTACCGGTTTTGATGATATCTCTATGCAGCCCAACTCTGGCGCTTCAGGCGAGTATGCCGGACTGCTAGCCATTCGCCGCTATCATGAGTCTCTAGGTCAACCCAATCGCGATGTCTGCCTCATCCCTAAGTCAGCTCATGGCACCAACCCAGCGACAGCGCAAATGATGGGCATGCAAGTGGTGGTGGTCAACACTGATGACAATGGCAACATCGATATGCAAGACCTGACTGCCAAATGTGAAGCTCATAGCGAGCGCCTTGGCGCTTTGATGGTGACTTACCCCTCTACCCATGGGGTCTTTGAAGCAGGTATTCGTGATATCTGTCAGCTCATTCATGACCATGGTGGTCAAGTGTATATGGATGGGGCCAACATGAATGCTCAAGTCGGCCTCATGCAGCCAGCAGAAGTTGGCGCTGACGTGCTTCATATGAACCTGCATAAGACTTTCTGTATCCCTCATGGCGGTGGTGGTCCTGGTATGGGTCCTATCGGTATGAAGTCACATTTGGCCCCTTTTAAAGCCAACCATGCGGTCAGCCCAGTTCACAATGCCCCTCAAACATTATCAGCCGTGTCAGCTGCCCCTTACGGCTCCGCTAGCATCTTGCCGATTTCATGGATGTATATCGCTATGATGGGCCGTGATGGCTTGATGGCAGCGACCAAGCTTGCGCTGTTGAATGCCAACTATGTTGCCAGTCAAATCAAAGACGACTTCCCCGTGCTTTATACGGGCGCAAATGGCCGCGTGGCTCATGAATGTATCATCGATATTCGTCCCTTAAAAGAAGAGACGGGCATCACTGAGGCAGACATTGCCAAGCGCTTGATGGATTATGGCTTCCATGCCCCTACCATGAGCTTCCCTGTGGCCGGTACTTTGATGATTGAGCCGACAGAGTCGGAGTCTAAAGAAGAGCTGGACCGCTTTATCGCCGCGCTCAAATCGATTAAGGCTGAGGCCATGAAAGTCAAAGATGGCAGTGATGGTTGGACCGCTGAAGACAACCCACTGGTCAATGCGCCGCACACTGCCTTTGTTATCACAGCGAGCGACTGGTCACATCCTTATAGCCGTGATACTGCCGCTTTCCCATTGGACTATATCAGAAGCCATAAGTTCTGGCCTAGTGTGGGACGTGTTGATGATGTCTATGGGGATAAGAACCTAATGTGTAGCTGCCCAAGCATTGATAACTATATGTAGGTCATTGAGATATTGGTTACTGAAATATAGATTACTGAATGATTAAGCTTAAGTAAGCCGACTCAAAAAACCCTTAAATCAGCGCTTGATTTAAGGGTTTTTGTTTGCTTAACTAAAGCACTTTCATAATCATTTTGAGCATTTATTGTATGTCTAGCAAACCTTTCGTGGTCTTAATCCATGGGTTGCATCAACGCGGTTTTATCATGCAGCCCTTAGCCAAACGCTTACAGACGTATGGCTACCGCACTCACAATCATGATTACCGTAGCCTAAAAGAGACCATCGAGCAGCATAGCAAGAGCCTCAATAACTGGTTAATGACGCATCATAATCCCGCTGAGGCGATTAACTTAGTGGGACATAGCTTGGGTGGATTGGTGATTCGAGACTTTATCCATCGGTATCCTAGATGGCAGATAGGCCGCTGCGTCACTTTAGGAACGCCGCATTTAGGCAGTGTTAGTGCCGATTATATTAAGCAGCTCATCTCGCCTTTAGTGGGCCAAGCTTACCAAGGTGGCCTTGATGGCACAGTTGCTCCATTAGACGATGATATCTGTTTGGGGGTGATTGCTGGCAACTCGCCTTATGGCCTAGGTCAGCCATTTTTACGCTATCATAACTATCGGCAAAATCTTGACAGCTCTCAACAAGAGCATGATGGAACGGTTTATGTGTCTGAGACCCAGTTGCCCAATGCCGCTGACCATATCATCTTGCCCGTCTCGCACACGGGAATGCTGGTGAATAAAGAGGTGGCTCGACAAACGGCTTACTTTTTGGAGCATGGTCGATTTGACCACTAGGTTGGCTAATATAAGCTAACGACTAAACTGAACTAATTGTTGAGCACTCTATGTGTGCTGCCTTTACAATTATTATTCCATTTTAATTGCCACCTTGGCCGCTCATACCTTTATGCCTAGCGGCTTTACCTCTAGGCATCCCCTGAGTCGTCGTCAGTTTCTACTATGCTCTCGTCCTCTGCATCCATACTCATGCCAGCTTGTATCGCCACTTTGTGGGCAGATACCAAGGGTATCAAGGTATTCATCACCCAAGTATGCCGCCAACCTTTTAGTCCCTCAGGCAACTGTTCCATAGGCAAATCATAAGCGATAACTTCATAAAGCTGAGCTAACCATTTTTTGCGCATCAAGACGTTAGCCGGCACGCCCGTCTCTTGTTCATACTCATTGATAGCTTGTTGCACGATTTTTGAGACTGTTTTGTCTTTGGAGCGATAAGGCGCGAATACGGGCGCTGGCTGCTCAGCGGCACTTAAATTACGCGCCTCTTTGATGACTGTGAGCAGCTCTTCTCCATACAGTCTGAGCATCCCCCGATGCATCGAGGTCTTGTGGGTCAACTGCTTCATGGTCATGGGCATCTCAACCACAACATCACGCACGGCTTGTTTTTTTAGAATAAACGTCTTGGGCTGGTTGGTAGCGCGCGCTAGAGCTTCTCGCCAAGCAGAAACCGCCTGCAACACAGCTAGCTGCTCACTGGTATAGCGAAAGTCGGCCATGGCCAAGTAAGTGGCATCATCCTCAATATTGGCAGTCTCATACAGCTCTTTAGCATACAGCTGACAGTCTTCAACGACCTGATCTGTCAGGCCTTTTTTATCCAGTTGCTGCATTAATATGTCGTGAAGGGCCAATAAATAACGCACATCATCAATAGCATATTGCTCTTGCTCATGGGTCAGTGGCCGCGCCAACCAGTCAGACTGGCTCTCGCCTTTTTCTACCGTAATGGCCAACTCTTCATGAAGCGCTTGCTGATAGCCCATCTGTAGCTGACCGCTAAGATAAGATAAGGCTATTTGGGTGTCAAAAACATTGGTCAATGCCGGGCAATCTGACAATAGATAGAATATCCCCAAATCCTCACCGCAGGCGTGCCAAACCATGAGCGGCATCTCTTCTAATACCACCCAAAACTCACTGAGATTAAGCTTAGGCGCATCAATCAGGTAGATACATTCACCGGTGTTAATCTGTACCAAAGCGAGCTTAGGATAATAAGTGTCGCGCTTGATAAACTCCGTATCTAAGGCGATTCGGTCACGCGTCTCTAAATCATCCAGACAACTCTCAAGACTCTCCATATCCCTAACCCAGCGAACCGGCAGCGATTGGGCCGCGTCTAATACGTCCACAATCTCTTGAGGTCGATTTAATTTATTAGCATCATGAATACTGGCTATCTTGTCAGTCATTAGGGTATCTTAATCAGGGGTTAGGGATTTAAAATCAAAGGTTAGGGACTTTAAGATTAGAATAAAGATTTAGGGGCTAAATTTACGAATTTAATAAATAACGAATGTTTAGGGTAGCCAAGTTAAGCCAATAAAACCGCTAAATAAAAGAGCGGTTCTGCATCGCTTGTGACAAAGTCATGCTATCAAGATACTCAAGCTCGCCTCCCATAGGGATGCCTTGAGCAATTCGAGTGATTTTTTGGACATGATTTTTGGCTGCCTCTGATAAAAAGTGAGCCGTGGTCTGCCCTTCTACGGTCGTACCAGTGGCCAATATCAGCTCCTCGACTGGCTCTTTTTTAAGCCGCCAAATGAGCTGGTCAATATTAAGGTCATCGGCATTGATACCGTCTAAAGGGGATAAGTGACCGCCTAAGACAAAGTAGCGACCGCGAAATCCCGCCGTCTGCTCAATCGCCATCACATCAGCTGCGGTCTCCACCACACATAGGATACTGTCATCACGTCTTGGGTCTTGACAGATAGGACAGATTTCATCATCGCTAAATGAGTGGCAGCGCCGACATTCAATGATGTCGTGCATGGCCACATCAAGTGCCTGCGCTAAAGCGATACCCTGGGGACGCTTTTGCGTCAATAAGTGCAGCGCCATTCGTTGGGCACTCTTTTGCCCCACGCCGGGCAATACTCGTAATTGTTTGACTAAATCGTCGAACTTGGGGGTTAACAATATTGATCCTTAGCACCAATCGTGCTGGCTATGACCTAATAGCATTTTGTAAAAACAATAGGCTTTAAAAGCAGTAATCTCGTAAAAAATCATTTTATTAAAACAATAGCGCTATAAAAGAATAGGTTAATATGACTTATAAGGTTATAAAAACAGTAAGCTTAAAAAATAGCAGGTTAGCTATTATCCATTAAAAGTGAAGCTAAGCTGCAGGAAAATCTTCATCATCCTTATGATGATTAACTATACAACAGTCCAATATACGTCACCTAAATATACGGCAGTCAAATAGTGCGAGCAAGTATTTTTAAAGCTTTAAGCCTATTCAAGGCAAAATGGAGGGATAGCAATCATCACAACCCACCCAATACACCCACTACTTGC
>JAUNVX010000145.1:0-2300 GCA_030540615.1 Psychrobacter sp.
TTCTACATTTTCTCCATAACAATGAAAAGCGTTTATAGTCTTTTTTCCGTTAGCTAATATAGGAATAACCAAATTACTAAGTAAAATTTCTTTAGCATCTTTGGGAATGACATTACCATTTGTACAGTTTAAAACATCCTGTCTATTAGCTTTGATGACAATATCTTTAGCAGGAAGATTTCCGGTATTTTCAATGACTATATTTAATGCCATCGGTGCACCATCACAGCTAGAAGATAATCTAACAGTCACAATAGGTCTATTAACTTTTCTCCATAATACCAAGTTAATGAACACTGAGGATATCGCTACAATTAAAGAAACTAAACTTAGAACAATAGAGAAATAATTCATTATTTAATTAAGCTCTTAACCGCATCAATAACAGCCTCGCTAGTAATACCAAACTCTTTATACAAGTCTTCAGCAGGTGCTGACTCGCCGTAAGTGGTCATGCCGATGACTTTGCCGTCAAGTCCAACGAACTTGTACCAGTAGTCGACATGGGCAGCTTCAACAGCGACGCGAGCACGGATAGCAGCAGGCAATACCGACTCGCGGTAGTCTTCATCTTGCGCCATAAACACTTCGGCACAGGGCATTGAGACGACGCGAACGCCAAAGCCTTGTTTGCCAAGCTCGGCGTGGGCCTCCATCGCTAGGCCAACTTCTGAACCAGTGGCGATAATAATGGCTTGAAGCTCGCCTTGCTCGTGAGCTAAGACATAACCGCCTTTGGCGATATTGGCGACTTGATCGCTATCACGCTGCTGGTGCGGTAGGTTTTGACGGCTAAAAATCAGCGCAGTTGGATTGTTTGCCCCCTTGATAGCTTCGACCCAAGCAGTGGCCGACTCGACGGTATCACAAGGACGCCAAGTATGTAGATTGGGCGTAGTACGAAGACTGGTTAATTGCTCAACAGGCTGATGAGTAGGACCGTCCTCGCCAAGGCCGATAGAGTCATGGGTATAGACGTGAATGATGCGCTGCTTCATAAGCGCACCCATACGGACGGCATTGCGCGCGTATTCCATAAACATCAGGAAAGTCGCGACGTAAGGGATAAAACCGCCATGCAGAGCGATACCATTGGCGATAGCGGTCATGCCAAACTCGCGCACGCCATAAAAGATATAGTTGCCAGCGGCGTCTTCTTGAATGCCTTTGGCATCTTTAAATAGCGTAAGGTTGGAGCCTGCCAAATCCGCTGAACCGCCGATTAGCTCAGGAAGCATAGGCTGAAATTGATTAATAGCATTGAAGCTGGCTTTTCGGCTGGCAATATCGCCACCATCAGCCTGACACTGCTCGATATAAGCTTGAGCCTTCGCTGCAAAATCTGCTGGCAGCTCGCCATTTAAGCGGCGCTCAAGCTCAGCTGCTAGCTCAGGATAGGCCTTTTTATAATTGGCAAAGTCCGCCTCCCAGTTTTTTTGCAGCGCTTCGCCTTTGGGTCTTGCATCCCACGCTTGATATATTTCGTCATCTAAGTCAAACGGGCCATGAGTCCAAGCCAGTGCTTCGCGAGTTAAGACAATCTCTTCATCGCCAAGGGCTGCGCCGTGGCTTGAGGCGGTGCCTTGCTTATTAGGACTGCCTGCACCGATGATGGTTTTGCAGATGATTAAGCTTGGCTTGCTGCTCTCATTAATAGCCTCTTCGGTGGCTTTGGTGATGGCATCAGTGTCATGACCATCGACTTTGATGACCTGCCAGCCGTAGCTCTCAAAGCGCTTTTGGGTATCATCAGTGAACCAGCCCTCGACATCCCCATCGATAGAGATGCCGTTGTCATCGTAATAGAAGACTAGCTTGCCAAGGCCTAGCGTGCCCGCCAATGAGCAGACCTCATGGCTGATACCTTCCATCAGGCAACCATCGCCAAGGAACGCATAGGTGTGATGGTCGATGATGTTATGACCGTCACGGTTGAACTGCGCCGCTAGGGTCTTCTCTGCGATAGCAAAGCCTACCGCATTGGCGATACCTTGGCCTAATGGCCCAGTGGTGGTCTCAACACCTGGCGTATAGCCGTACTCTGGATGACCGGGGGTTTTAGAGTGCAACTGACGAAAGCCTTTTAAATCGTCAACGCTCACGTCATAGCCGGATAAATGCAGCAAGGAATAAATGAGCATCGAGCCATGACCGTTTGAGAGCACAAAACGGTCACGGTTGAACCAGTTGGGATCACTTGGGTTGTGCTTCATGAACTTGCGCCACAATACTTCGGCGATATCAGCCATACCCATTGGCGCACCAGGGTGGCCTGAGTTGGCTTTTTGCACCGCATCAAA
>JAUNVX010000145.1:2400-7241 GCA_030540615.1 Psychrobacter sp.
GCTAATAAGGTACGGCCCACCGCGAGTCCTGAGCCATTTAAGGTATGGGCAAGTTCGGTAGTTTTGCCGTCTTTAACCCGTGTCCCCATCCGGCGTGCTTGAAAGTCACCACAGTTTGAGCAGCTTGAAATCTCACGGTAAGTGTCTTGGCTTGGGAGCCAAACTTCGATGTCATAAGTTTTTTGTGCCGCAAAGCCCATATCACCCGTACACAGCTTGACCACACGATATGGCAGCTCTAACTGCTGTAAGATATCTTCAGCTTGAGCAGTCATTGCCTCTAACAGCTCATCTGACTGATCGGCTTTGGCGATATTGACCATCTCAACTTTTTCGAATTGATGCTGACGAATGAGGCCACGGGTATCACGGCCATGCGAGCCTGCCTCACTTCTAAAACAAGGGGTATGAGCGGTAAATTTAAGCGGCAATTCGCTAGCGTCCAATCGCTCACCACGCACCAAGTTGGTCATCGGTACTTCAGCGGTGGGAATGAGATAAAAGCCCATCTCATCGTTATTGGTATGATTGGTCAAGCGAAACAAATCATCTTCAAATTTAGGCAACTGACCTGTGCCCTCTAAGCTCTCAGAGTTGACAATATAAGGCACATACATTTCGGTATAGCCGTATTTATTGGTGTGGGTATTGAGCATAAACTGAATGAGCGCACGGTGAAGCTGGGCAAGTGGGCCTTTAAGGACACTAAAGCGGCTACCGGTAAGCTTGGCAGCTGCCTCAAAGTCAAGCAGTCCTAACTGCTCTCCTAAATCTGAGTGGTCCTTTACCGCAAAATCAAACTGACGCGGCGTGCCCCATTTACGCACCTCAACATTATCCTCTTCTGATGTCCCTGCTGGCACATCATCTGCGGGCAAATTAGGGATTTGCAATGCCGCTTGGTTGATTTTATCTTGCAATACTTTGAGCTCATCTTCTGCCTGTTTCATCTCACTGCTGATGCTTTGCATCTTAACCAGTAAGTCACTGGCATCCTCGCCGTTTTTTTTCATCATGCCCACTTGTTTGGCACCGGCGTTCTTTTCAGCTTGCAAGTTCTCTGTTTTGACTTGTAACGACTTACGCTCAGACTCCATTTGCTCCCAAAAAGCCATGTCGAGCTCATAACCACGAGTGGCGAGTTTGGCTTTAAGGTCAGTGAGGTCTTGACGAAGTAGTTTTGGGTCAATCATGAGAGTACCTTTAAATAGTAATCGAAGAATAGTAATCGAGGATGAATCAAAAAGTTAATAAGAGGTAGCAGTCAGATAAAGCTTGCTTCCCTCGCTTAAACCAAACAGACCTAGAGTAGAAGTCTAATTAATAAAAATCTAATGGCGATTAATATGGCTGCTATGATAACAAGCCCTAACAAATTTGACCACGCCCAACACGTGTATTGTGGTTCAAATTTAATAAGTTTTAATTCATAACGGTTTTCGGTAAGATAGCGAGTGATTAAGTGAATGTGATGCCGACACCGTCATCAGTTGCTATACTAGCCCTCACTTGACACTTTTTTGTCATCATTGTTTATCTTTTTTGTTCTTACGCTGATTATCTACCGAGCACTTATATGGCATTGTATCCTTATACCCTTCAACCTGTTCCGCTAGATTTGACCGAAGCAGAATTTCGCCAAGCCCAGTTCGAGCTTTTTTCCCAGTCCACGCAATCTTTTGGTCTCAAAAGTCTTAAGACCAAAGAGTGGGTCGTTATCGCCATTGCTACTGTCTTAGCAATCGCCGGACTCGTCTTTGTTTCAGGCTACTCTACCATCATCTTTTGGTTAATGCTCATTGGGGTGGTCGCCTATTTGCTTATTCGCACTTTAGGCTTTAAATGGTATGTGCAAAAGGAGTTTGAAAAGCAAGTGGCTCAGCAAGAGATGCCCGATGAGATGCGTGAGTTAAAGTTGGGGGTTCAGAAACATGGCTTAATCATGGCCATGCCAGCACCGAATGCTGGGATGCTACCCAAAGCACAACGGGGCATGCAAATGCGAGCAGGGGCTACGCAGCAAGCAGTCATCCCTTGGTCAGCGGTCAAAAGCTGGGATGAGACCGATGACTATATCTTTATGATGTTTGAGATGAAAGGTCAGCAGGGCAGCCAAATCATCCCCAAACGCTTGGCGGTCAATAAGTTCCCTATTGATTCTGTTCGCAATCACTTGCAAGAGGTTGTGCCCATTCGCGGCTTACGTCCTGAGACGATGGTGCAGAAATAGAATCGGCTCATCTTTATCCAAAAGCTACAAAAGTAACCTAGAGCTTGTTTTATGTGATTGATATGGTGACTCATTGAGATTTTATAAGTGACAATGTACTAAATATGAATTAAGTATGAATAAACAATAGTGACCCGTGAAGCTGGCCCATCATGATAATGACTAATTTAGATTAACCTATCATAACTATAGATATGATTAATTTAACTTATGATGGTGGATTGGTTATTATACCAATCAAGGTTAAGGCATGGCCCTCTGGCTTTATCTATCACTGACACTTATTAAATCATATTTTAGATATCTTTTTAAATAACCAATCATTAATCACCAAACTAGGAGCTTATTATGACTACCAACAATAATACTGACACCAATCAAATTGGTCTGGAAAAAGCAGATATGTCAGCAATCATTCAAAAGCTTAATGGCCTATTATCTAGCTATCACATCTTTTATATCAATGTTCGCGGTTATCACTGGAACGTTAAAGGCGAGCATTTTTTCTCATTACACCAAAAGTTTGAAGAGCTTTATACCGCCCTCCAGATTCAAATCGATGAGATTGCCGAGCGTATCTTAACTTTAGGTGGCACGCCAATGCATGCTTATAGCGACTTTTCCCAGCACGCTAGTATCAAAGAGGACAAAAATGTCCATGATGGCAAGACTTGTGTTCAAGGCGTGGTCACTGGCCTGCAATCGCTGATTGAAGAGCAGCGCAATGTTGCCGCAGCCGCTGAAGCCGCCGAAGACCAAGGCACAGCTGACTTGGTTGCTGATTATGTCCAAGAGCAAGAAAAACTGGTCTGGATGTACAATGCTTTTTTGGGCTAGT
The DNA here is from genome assembly GCA_030540615.1 of Psychrobacter sp. Taxonomy (GTDB): domain Bacteria; phylum Pseudomonadota; class Gammaproteobacteria; order Pseudomonadales; family Moraxellaceae; genus Psychrobacter. The sequence goes on from JAUNVX010000145.1 coordinate 5,469, forward strand.
TTAGTGCTGATTTAGTTTGACTCACTAAACCAATATGAATAATGGTAACATCAAAAAACCCGCTACGATGATTAGCGGGTTTTTTATACGATAAGGGTTTATGCAATCTTAGCGTTAGCCCTTAACCTAGACTTAGTCTTTAATCCATTGACGAATCTTGGTGCGCTCTTCGGGCGTGGCTTTGAGCCAAAGCTGCATAAATTGATCTAGGGTGCTGGCATTATTAGCAGCTGACACCACTTGAGTAGTGGAGGTTTGGATAGCAGGGATGGCTACCGTATTGGCATTATTAACGGTGCCCGTTTGCTCAAGTGAAGCAATAGCTTGCTGATTGGCCATTTGCGCATCATTCGATCCAAAAATACCACCAACAGCTTTGGTTAAGCTGCCAAATATTCCGCTCCCCTCACTGCTCGTCCCTTTTTGACTAGCAATGACATTATTGCCATTCTGAACCGCTAAAGTTGGGTTTCGCGCGTACTCTTTGGCGGCTGGATAATCGTTAGGCTGACCGGGCATGACCAACGTATAGGTCTGATTGTCTTGGAGCTCAGCAGCGACGCTTACATTGCCAGAGCGAAGATAATCATGCTCATCACGGCGCAAATCAAATAACCGATCATATTTGGCAGTAATAACGTGCTTACCTGGCTCGAGAGTAAACGACTTAGTCAGCGGTTTGAAAGCGCTTTGCTTAATCTCTTGACCATTAATCGCGGTAACTTTGATATTGTCATCGACCAACAAAGTCACGGCGGCTTGAGCAAAAGTAGGCAATGCGCTACCAGCGACTAGAGTAGCGATCAGCAATGCTTTTTTATAATGAGTGATAGAAATCATGGGATATCCTAAAGGTTAAATAATGAATAGAGTGAAGCTTAGGGACAAATAGCAATCTAGATTGGAAATGGACAAACTGATTATAAGTTAAGGCACGAGCTAATTATAAATTATGAAATAAGTCAGGGTCATCAGTTGACCTCAAAGAAAGTGAGTCCATGTCCGAGGACTCCTCTGGCATCCCTAAATCCAATAATTCAGCGACAAGCGTCTGCTCATCAATCATCTTGATGGCCTCGCTGATGACAGTCTTTGAGATATTAACTCGGTTTAAATTGGAGAACATCGGCTGAATATAATTGAGTACCTCCATCATCGCCCCGATACGGTGCGGCCCTTCGGTAAGCAGATGACTCATGATACGCTCATCAAACTGCCAACCACGGCGTTTCAATATCGACTCAAGCATGGTCTGACGATCCTCGATATCATGACCATCGGGTACTTTGAACGCCGGCGCTTGTGCCAATCGGGTCAATAAATCGGTTAAGGCAAAAGGCAGTTCACCCGCAGGCACTTTGGCCGCAAATATTAACTGGCGTTGACCTTCTCGGCTTCGATTAATCAAATGAAAGATAGCCTCTTGCCACTGCGCACTGACCTCAATGACATCTAAGTCATCAATCGCAATCACATCGAAGGTTTCAAGCGCTGACAATACGCTGACATCTGTAAATACTAGCTCACTTAATGACAGACAGATTGCTGTTTTGTCCATCTCAATAAAGGACTCACAAATGGCGGATAGCAGATGAGACTTGCCTGTTCCTGAGTTGCCAAAGAGGTACATCTGCTGAATGAGACCAATGTGCACCTGGCGAACAGCATCCATAATGGCCAGCCAACCAGGACCACCAAAGTCACTAAGACTAGCGTCGTGTTTAATCTCTAAATTAAGGCTCAGCTGTGCATCTGCCATAGGCATTCAACTCA
>JAUNVX010000146.1:0-1967 GCA_030540615.1 Psychrobacter sp.
TTGCGAGATATTAGAGCTAGCAGGCTATCCGCTGGCTAAGGTTTATCTGGCTGATGGTCTGGTAATTTATGCGGCTCATCCGCCGCCGCCGATTAATCGTACGCTAGCTGAGGGTAGAAATAGCTATTTAACAGAGCTAGCAGCGCTAATTAATAAAGACAAGTCTCAATCAATATTGGTGGTAGGCGACTTTAATCTTTCTGGATTCTCCCCTATTTACCGTCACTTTATACGTGATAGCAGTCAAAACAATAGCGAGCTACATCGTGCCACGCTATTAGGATTACCCACATGGTTACCGTTGGGTATTGGTATTGATCAAATTTTAGTCAAAGGTGATTCGCAAAAGGTTATCTCTAAGCCTTTAGGTTGGCAAGGATCAGATCATCGGGGATTTGTCATTAACTGGCGATAACTTAGAGGTTGCCGTGGTCATAAAATAGTCATGTAACTTTGTTAAGTTAAAATCCAGTGGCCCTGTTAAGTTAAAATTGAATGAATGTTTTGTTATGCTTTGATGTCATCAAGGGACAGGTTCCTGATTGCCTACTGGGGGGATAGCCATTTTTTAGGGAGTACCGTTTCTTAGGGAGTACCATTGTGCCAAATCAGTATCAGTCAATTAATCTTATGCCTTTACTATCGGGCCTACTATTAACCACAAGTTTATTTTTAACAACCAGCTGCATCACTCATCAACCTTATCCTTTTAAGCCTGCACCAACGCCCCATAAAGATGTCTCACATTTGCCTTTAGAGGATCAGCTCGCCTATTATATGGCCCTGCCAAGCTCACAAGAACCGAAAGTCAGAGACTATGCGCTTGGGATTAAAGATAAAAAAGCTCGGTTAGCATTCTTGAAAATGATAGCAGGTGACCGCGTCTGCAAACCAGAGCCTGCGGATATCGATCAGCAAATAGCCAAGTATGCTGCTCACCCAGAGAATCAAATGGCCGCCGTTCAGGAGGATGTTGCTCAGTTTTATAAAGGCAACCGTGCCGTGTTCGCCAATAAAGGTGAGCTTCTTGATTATTTGAAGATTATGGCAGGAGATAATAAAGGTGTAATCGCTACTGGCCCTGAATTTTTAGAGTGCTATTCTAAGGAGGAAGTGGATTTCTTTATGCAAGGCATGTAACTCTATAACCTTAACTTGATGACCATGACCGTCTCCTTCCCTACACAATACCGGTAACTGCTGTCTTTACTTTCAAAATACTGATGACTGACTGAGTCGTTACCAGCATTTAAACCATCCCCAATCCGGGAGCAAATTAACTCAGCTCTTCTCTAGCGTTTAACAAAGCCTTGCTGCTGCAAATAAGGCAATATATATGGGCGTACTGGCTTGGCAAAGGTGGCCTGAATCTGCTGGCGCCAATCCATGTCCTTGTTGCTGCGCTCATGATAATATTGCTTAACCTGCTCGTTATAATCTGCGAGCACCTCCTCACTAGCAGGCTGATATTGGTTTTCAGAAACCAAAACCGACATGGGCAGTCGTGGACGTTGCTTAGCCTTGCTGGCCTCAACAGCCTCTTCATTTGACTCCCTACGAATGGGGTGACCCAGACACATGCCAAACAAAGGAACCACGTGCTTAGGTAGGTTAAGCAGTGTTCCTGCCCGTTCAATATCATTTCGCAGACTACCAATATATACCCCGCCTAGGCCTAAGGATTCAGCCGCGACCATGATATTTTGCGCCAATAAAGCGGCATCAATAGCCCCAATCAACGTCACTTCTGCCCAGTCAAGCTGAGCGTCTGGTACTAGCTGGGAGTGGCGATGACTGTCCATACAAAACACCAAAAACTCTGCACAGCTTTCGATATAAGCATGTCCGAGGCTCTGAGCTTGACCGCCATTCAATGCTTTTTGGTAGGTCGCATTGTCCATATTGTTAGAGATTTGGCGAAACTGGGTTCGCAGCAAAGGATCAGTCACCCGAACGATGCTGGCCGC
>JAUNVX010000146.1:2067-7212 GCA_030540615.1 Psychrobacter sp.
CAAAGGCATAGGGTCTTGCTGGTAACGCTGAGCGAAGAATACGGTCATGGCATTATAATCACTAGCAAAACCAATATCAGGGCGCGAGACATCATTGCAAGCAATCATATCTAAAGCTTTAGCCTTAAGCTTGCCCTGAGCATATGCCTCGACATCTTGGGTCTCTGCGGCAAAGCCCACCATGAAGATGTCGGGATAGTCGTGCGAGATGGTGGCGAGGATATCAGGATTTTTGACCAGCTCAAGCGTCATCGCCTCTTGGGTCTTTTTGATTTTTTGCGGGGCGGCATCACGCGTTCGGTAGTCAGCCACAGCAGCGGTGGCAATAAAGATATCACAACCCTCATCTGCTAATGCTTTGGCAGCCGCTAACATATCATTGGCGGACAACACATCGACTCGGCTAACCCCCAATGGCGTTGGCAAAGCAATCTTACCGCCTGCGATAATCGTGACCTCGCCGCCTGCATCACGGCATGCGCGGGCCAATGCAAAGCCCATTTTACCTGTCGAATGATTGGACAGATAACGAACAGGGTCTATAGCCTCTACAGTTGGCCCAGCGGTAATGGTGACTTTTTTGCCCGCTAGGGTTTGCGGCAGGGTTCGCTTGGCGACAAAGTATTGCAGGTGTGCCAGCAGCTCTTCTGGCTCAGGCAGCCGGCCTGCCCCCACATCACCACAAGCTTGCTCGCCGCTAGCGGGTGCAATGATGAAATAGTCCATATCAGCCAATGTCTGCACATTCAACTGAACGGCAGGGTGCGCCCACATTTGCTGATTCATTGCTGGTGCGAGCATGACAGGCGCACTGGTAGCCAGACAAATCGTCGCTAGCAAGTCATCAGCCATTCCCATAGCGAGCCTAGCCAAAGTATTGGCAGAAGCTGGCGCTATCACGATTAAATCTGCCCACTTGGCCAGCTCGATATGGCCCATGCCGGCTTCTGCTGACTCATCTAACAGCTCAGTATGCACCTCGTTGCCAGTCAGTGCTTGCAAAGTTAATGGCGTTATAAAAGCCTTGGCCCCTTCGGTCATCACCACCCGAACCTCAAATCCTGCTTTGATTAGCAGCCGAGCAAAAAAAGCTGATTTATAGGCAGCAATACCTCCTGTTATGCCTAAAATAATGCGGCGAATGGGCGCAGGTGGGCTAGAAGGTGAGTATAGGGTATAAGTGGCAAATCCAGCAGTGGCCATAAATAGTGCAACCTTTAATGAATAAAACAGGTAAGAGAGATTGGAGTCACAAGAACGAAATTAACACCGCCAAACAGCAGATGAAAATGATAGATGGAGCAGTTAAGGCCGCCAATATTCATACGGCAAAGAGGCCATCGCATAACTTAAGCTCATTGACCATAGAACTAGCATAATGGTATCAAGATTTAGGCCCATTAGGACAGAGATTTAGCAAATCACCGGAACGATTGATAATAATATCCCACTCAATCAACGGGATTAAATAATTAATGATTACCTCCAATTGACCATTCATCTAGTATAAACTACTGACTATACAATTTTTTTGAAATACTTTTTTATTTGATATCACAAGGAGCCTTAGTGACTAGATACGCACTATACGCATGGCGACCTGACCAGCTCGATCCTCGGACACTTAATCTGGATAAGGCGCAATTGCTCCAAAATTTGAGTGGGCTGGCGCCGCGCCCTCCTCATAACAATCAAGATTTTATTGAGCTCGCATTGGCTATTGAGCACTGGGCACAGAATCAGCGGCTGACCGATGTCTTCGATAGAATAACGATTAAGGCGTATGAGGGTTTAGCGGATCATTACCGCAGTACGCCCATGAGCCATTTTGTTCTGCACCAGCTACCCAGTATTAACTTTGATAGTTTTTATTACATGGTCATCACTACCGCCATCAAGCTTGGATTAATCATTCATAGTGATATTGATAATGGCACTTATTATCCCGATTACTCTAGTATTCCAGTATTTTTGATGTCTCGACTGGATAAATTAAACCTTAAGCGACCTGCTCCTGCCATCGTTAGCGACCTTATTAAGCTTATTGATACCCTTGGCTCCTCTGAAGTAACGGGTGATAAGCCTCATACTGTTTTGGGTAAGGGCATCAATCCAACTTTGTCTGCCCTATCGGCGTCTTTGGTTGGCCATCAGCAGCCTCGTCAAGCCAACCTACCCCCCCATCAGCTAGACCCAAATGCCCTATCACCCTCTTTATCTGATAGCGCTATGGCGTTGGCCTCAGAAGATAGTGAACTGCTCACTCAGTTAAAACAGGTGATTGAAGCCAAGCTGCAGTTATTAGACACTAGATTGATGACTGCGCAGCAAGCATCGCAACAGCAGCTGCAAGCCAAAACGACACGATACAAGATGATGCAGCCGCTTGTCTATGAGCTGCAAAAACGCCCCAATGCTCTAGCTTGGGATATGAGCTTTTTATGGCATGACAGTCAGGTGACCATCACCTTCTTACTTGAGAGAAATCACTTTAATGAGGCTATTAAGCTTGATAGTATCTTTAAAATAGTGCCCCCTTTGCATTATAAAGACGCTCAATTTGGTCAGTTATTCTCTGGTCCTGACTCTATTAATATCATGTACAAAAGCAAACTATTCATTGAAGCTAGCCTCAAGGATGTCGAGCAGTATAACGCTCTATTGGCCCAAACCTCTGCCACTATGCATCGCAGTAACCTCAAATCTTTAGCTCAGCTAGGCCAACAAGTCGATCAAGACATTGACTTTATAAAAAGTATCTTTGAGAACCAAACCAGTTTTTATCAGCTATTTGATACCATCTATCAAGATAATAATCATCCCCTGCATCAATTCTATTGGGGCCCTGCTGAACCTAAGCCATTAACTTGGTCACGCTTTAGTCGTCGTCATAATATGTTTTTGACCTTAGCCCGTCTACTTCAGCATCCTAAGCTGCCCCAAATGATTGAGGAGCAGCGCCCTATACTACTGGCCTACTATGATCGGCATAGTGAGATGATGCCAATCATGATGGATCTGAAAGCTCAATTCCTTAAGATGTGTGATAAGCTCAGGCAAGGCTATCAGCCTGCTCCCCAAGGGTAGGCGCTAACCCACTCTGCCCTGCTCTAGGATGATTATGTCCACTTGCCGTTACAAGGAATGTCACTGCTATGGCGATCAAAGACTGGCACGAAGATGACCGGCCGCGAGAGAAATTGCTAAAGCTTGGGGCAGACCAACTCTCTGATGCTGAGATTTTGGCTATATTTTTGCGAACTGGTACCAAAGATTATTCTGCCATTGAGATGGCAAGGGTATTGATTGAGACATTCGGTAGCATTGCTGAACTTCTTAGCGCCCCAAAAGAGACCGTTTTAGCTTGTCATGGTATCGGCATCGCCAAATATGCGCAGATGCAGGCCAGTCTTGAGATGGGAAAGCGCTATTTAGACAGTGAGCTCAAATTGGGCACTCCGCTTAATCGCTCACAAATGGTCAAAGATTATATTGCCACTCAGCTGCGCCGCGAGTCTCGTGAAGTATTCGCTGTTTTGTGCTTGGACAATGCCTTAAAGCTGATTAATTTTGAGATACTGTTCACGGGTGGCTTAAGCTCTTGCTCAGTCTGTATCAAGCAAATCCTTCGTCATAGTTTATCTCATGCTGCCAATCGCTTAATCGTCGCTCACAACCACCCTCGGGTTAGTGCTGAGCCGTCAGAGGCTGATGATTTACTAACATCGCGGCTTAAGACTGCTTGCGACTTAATCGACCTCACCCTCATTGATCATATTATTGTCGGCCGTAATCAAGTGCTGTCATATGCCGAACAAGGCCGAGCACCCTTTTAGTCCTCTTACCTATGAGCTATCTATTCTTTATATATAAGCCTTTTATCAGCTACCTCGTAGCGTTCTAACCGTCATAATCCACACTAAATTCACATACATTTCAATTGACTATTGTTAACTCCTATGAAAAACTAGAATTCATTGCATCAGGCACCTTAATGATGATTAGGTAACTAATAGCTAGGCAATAGATTAGTAGGTAACTGGCTTATTAGGGGCCTACCTTAATACGATACTCTGATAAGAAGACATGACTATGACGACCTCTACAAAGACCTCATTTAATAGCGTTTTTGCCCTCACAGCCTCTTCAGTCGCTGTGGCCTCAGTCCTGTTAATCTCAGGTTGTTCATCGTCACCAAATTTATCTAAAGAAGTGTCCAGTCCGGCTTCAGAGCCTTCTGTCGCCGATAGTGGCCAGCCAGCAGAGGTGGCTACAGCTGATACGGACTTCGCAGCCGCCGATAGTGTCCAGTCTGCAACCAATGACGAACGACTAGGAACCAAATGGGGCGATGATGTCGACTCAAAAGTGACCATCGTAGACTTAAGACGGGTTAGCGAAGATCCTGTGGAGCAAATGCAGGTCTTCTATGCTGACAAAGACTATGCGGGGCGAACGCTAAATAGTATGTCGATGCTAGCGGGTAAAGTAGACTTCTCCATCGCCACTGATAATGGCGACTTACCTATCTTCCGAAATAGCAATAAATACTATGTCCGTGGTCAAGCAGGTCAAGCCTATCAGCTGGTCTATCATAATAACAGCGCCAATACTTATGAAGTGGTGACAAGTGTCGATGGCCTAGATGTCTTAGACGGTAGTGAAGCCAGTCGTTATAACAGAGGTTATGTCCTAAGCCCTTACGAAAACTTGGTGATTGAAGGCTTTCGTAAAAATGAAGACGCCGTTGCCTCTTTTATCTTTAGCAAGCCTCATGACTCGTACGCCGCCAACAGTGAAGAAGGCTCTATTAACAATACTGGCGTCATTGGGACGGTATTTTATGAGCTGTACGATCCTAACAAACCTAATTCTAGCCAGCCACAAGCTTTTCCAGCAGACAATGGTTTCGCTAAACCCCCTAAATAGGCTTTAATACTCTGAGGCTCTAAGCCTATAGCTTTATAGGCTTTTTTAGCGCACCCCCTTTAGATTTAATCCCACCTTTATTACTCAAACAAGAATTGCTCAAACAAGTGGCTTTATGGTTAACCAGCCGCTCAAAACCCATGTTGCCAACATTTTAATCTGAAAGCAGTATCAATAGCTCGACTGATTAACTCGAGTGGTTAAAGCGTTATCATA
>JAUNVX010000147.1 GCA_030540615.1 Psychrobacter sp.
AGTCATGAGGCTGGGTAAACTACCTAACTTTCATACGGGTTAACCATCAATACTACTAACGGTTAACTGCTATCTAACAGGACTTTTATATCAATAGTGTGAAACAGCTCTATTAAGCTATGTCAGTGGGCTAGTGGCTCATCAAAATGTAGGTTAAGGGTAGGAAGTTTGGTTATGATGGAGATTAAATTCATTCAAATGGCACAAAATGCTATGCAAATCGTCCAAAACTAAAATTCATTCAACAGACAATATTATCACATTTCATCAATTTCGGCGCTAATAAAATCAGTCCAAGGCTTGATGGGCATCCGTGAACTCAAATCATTGCCCTTTAATCAATACTTATTATATGGGGATGTTCTGAGCGTTTTAAAGGGGGCGGGCTCAGCAGTTATCAAAGAGGCGCTCTAAGAGGCTTTGATAATCCAGAAATAGCCCTCAAAAATAGCTTTAGGTTAGCTACTGTCAATCTAAACAGTCATTTATTGAATCGGGTACTGACTGGCCTCACGATTGACTTTTTTATTGGTCATCATGGCAGCTGCATCAATCTCTGAGGCGGGAGTTGACTCAAGCTTCTCAACTTGCTCCATCGTGCGGCGCTGCTGCCAAGCAATCAAAGACTGCCAACGCCGCTCAATGATGCCTCTGATTAAGTAGTTATTCGCTTGGCGATGTTGATGCTTTAAGGTGGCAAACAGCAGCTGGCTCATCAGCTCTTCAAATAGCAGCTCCACATCGAGCACGCCGCGCATCACCATATTGCGATAGAACTGCTGCCACTGCGCTGTTAATAGCGACTGAAGCGAGGTTGGCAAATTCGCCAAAATGAAGTGAGCCGCGGCATTGGTGTCATCGGGCAGATAGCTAAGCAGTCGCTCAATGGTGGTCACTAGGGTCAATAAATGCTCGTCATTGATATCCGCCCAAGTCGGTAGTGGCGGGATGGAATACCCACTTTGCTCAAGCTTATCAATCAGATTGTCAGGTAGTTTAAGCTCACTAACGCCTGACTTGATCCAAAGTCTCGCCAGCGGCCTATTGTCTAGAATCATCGGTTGATAGAGCAGACACAAATATAGGGTAAAATTAATCGTTAGCGTGCTATCAAAGTTAAGAACCGCATCATGCGCCGCTTTGTTCTGACCACGGCGACCGCTGAGTTTTTGATAGATATCATTATTAAGTAGGGAGCGAAAACTACTGCCTTTGGGCAATTGATTGGTCAGCGCTCGAACTTGTGACATCAGCTTGGCTTTGCCCTCAGCAAGGCTTAAATCATGCCGCTCGCTCAAATAAGCAAAGACATATTGGGATAAGGGCGTGGCATTGGCGATTTGGTCACGCATGGCATCCGCGCCATTTGCCTTGATATAGGTATCAGGATCATGACCATCGGGCAGGGTCAAAAAGCGTATGTCCTTGTCATCACTGAGCACGGGCATACTGAGCTCAAGAGTCCGCCAGGCTGCCTTTTGACCCGCACCATCGCCATCAAAACATAGGGTCAAGGTGGGATTCATGGTTAGAAGCCGCGAGATTTGAGCTTCATTTATGGCGGTACCCATCGAGGCGACGGCGCCATAGATGCCGGCTTGATAAAGGGCAATGACATCCATGTAGCCCTCAACCACCAGCCAATCATTGGCACGTTGCTGGCGGGCCTCATAATAGCCGTATAGGACATGCTGCTTATGGAACACTGGAGAGTCTGAGGAGTTGATATATTTGGGCTTGACCGTATCGTCTAAGGCGCGGCCTGCAAAACCAATCACTCGCCCTTGATTGTCACGGATAGGGAATATTACCCGGTCACGCAAAAGATCATAGTCTCGTCCTGAGTCTGACTGACGCACCAAACCTAAAGCTTTAAGACCAGCGATGTCTCTAGGAAAAGCTTGCTCTAAATGCTGCCAGCCTTGAGGGGCGTAGCCTAAGCCAAAGGTCTGCACCGTTTGTGCCGTGAGGCCACGAGATAAAAAATAGCTTTTGGCAGCAGGGTTTTGCGCTAAGCTGTGGGCATAAAACTGCTGAATTTGCGACAGTAAGTCATACAAATCGCCTTCTTGGGCAGGAGCAGATTGCCTTTGGGCGGTGGCTGAAGTCAATGCACCAAAAGTACTTCTAGTATTGCCATTAGCTTTACTGCCCTGAGCTATATTGTTAGGGGCGGTGTTATTAGAGACAGCATAATTTTCCCAATCATCAAAGGATGAAGCGCTATCATCTGGGATGTAATAGTCATTCGGATATTCATTTGCATAGTCTGGGAGCGAAGCCTCATCTGCATTTTGATGCGTCTGAGTGACCGATTCACCTGTTGATGCAGGAGCCAAGGATGAGTCCGCTACTTGAGAAGACTGAGATACTGGCTGGCTGGTAGGCGGTTGTCTGCTCTGGTTAGACTTAGAAATTGGGGCTTCTGTGGTTGACTGAGGGCCTAAATTTGAGCTTGATGCTGAATTTGAGCTGGATGCTGAAGGAGCCGCAGATACGGCAGCAGAGCGTTGATACTTGACCTCCCGCTGATCCTCTTTAGGGATTTCGATACCTGTTTGTTTGGACAGCTCAGTCACGGCTTCAACGAAGGTTAGGTTTTCGTAATCGCGCAAAAAGCTAATGGCATTGCCGCCTACGCCGCAACCAAAGCAGTGATAGATGTTCTTTTGCGGATTGACATAAAAAGAGGGCGACTTTTCGCCATGAAAGGGGCAGCAGCCTTTGTACTCTTTTCCGGCACGTTTGAGCGTGGTATGGCGACCAATGATAGACACCAAGTCAGCTTGGGCATTGATTTGGTCGAGAATATGACTGGGGATGCTCATAAATCAACCAATAATGAATGAAGGTAAAAACAGTGACTTTAAGGCGTGGTGAGACGACATTAGAGCCCTAATAATAGCATTGCGGGGGTATTATAAATATTACAATATAAGAGAAATGATGGCCAAGCAGACTTATTATGCGTTATATATTTTATAGTCTGTTGCCAATTTAGCTATACTCTGTCTTCCCTATACTCTCTTATTAACAGCCTCTTATCTTTCAGGCTTCTCTGTTATGTTCTGGCTTAGAGGTTACCTTCTAAGCTGACACTTGCCCCTTAAAAGACAAGCTATAAAGGGCAAGTAATCAAAAAACAAGGGTTACAGCAAAAAATGTCTATAGCAAAAGGTAACTATAGCAAAAGACTAGGGGTGACAGCAAAAGTCAATCTTAACCGACCTACTCTGCGCCCTCAGGGTCAGTATTAATGACGGGACGCGGGTCAGGTGACGTATTGGGGTAATCTGAAGACTGGCGATCAATAGCTGCCGCTTCTTTGGCAGCAGCGCTAGCACTGCCCTGACCCGACATCTGCTCTGTTGCGCTATCTGGCAGTCCCAATCCCACATTGATGCCGCGGCTCGTCTGACCAAAGCCAGTAGCCACTGAGGTGCCACCATTAGCGCTAGGCAACTGTAACTGAGCGGCATTACGGATGATTTGGGTTTTGGTAGCGCCATTGTAAGCCACTGGAGCAGCGCTATTATTGTTTGCTGCACTGCGGCCTAATTTGCCAAAGGTAAGTCTATTTATCAGCGTGCGGTCACGTTTGGCATTGAGCTTGACATCACCATTTGCCAGCAGTCTATCAGGATAATTTAACTGCAGCAGCGTCTTGTACTCATTGGCCAAATCAGTCAGACCAAGCTTTTGATGGCTATAGGCCAATACAGAAATCGCATCGGGAACCGACTCGCTAAGCGGATAGTATTGAAACACCCATTTAGCACGATTGGCTGCTGCCACATAAGCTTCACGCTCAATATACCAATTGGCTGCTGCCATCTCACTCTCAGCGAATTGATTGTAGATGAAAATCATACGCTGAGCGGCATCTGGGGCATAAGGGCTATTAGGGTATTTGCCAATTAACTCTTGAAAGTTGGCAAAGGCAATTCGGTAATAAGCGGTATCACGCTCGCCCTGATTGATAGGCAGCAGCTGCAGCCCGCCGGTGGGGTTTTGCATGTTTGCCACGCCGCGAACATAATAAGCATAGCTAACTTGTGGATTAGAAGGATAGAGGCTAATAAATTGACTGGCACTGGCCGCTGCTGCTTCGTATTCATCTGATTCAAACTGAGCATACATCATGTCAAGTAAGGCTTGCTCAGCATATGGCCCAGTAGGGTAAAAAGTTCGTAGATTGGTCAAGTCTTCAATAGCTTGGGTATAGCGGCCTTTATCAAGCTCAGTGACGGCTGACTGATAATAGCCTTGCTCTGATTGCTGGGCTGTCTCAACCGCATTTTTATCTTTGCTGGTCAAGTTTTTAAAGGTTTGGCAGCCTGTCAAACTCATGCTCATGGCAACCAAAGTAACAGCGGATAAAGAGACTAACTTATTGCCAACAGGACGCATATACTAACTCCAACACAACACAACTATTATATAAAATGAAAGACAATGGCAGGATACCAATCATCGACCCTATCAATAAACCTTTGCAAAAAAACCTTTGCAATAATACCTTTAAAAGTTGAGCCAAGCACTGACTAGCTCGAAATTTTACGCTAAATTCGCATGCCCTGCTTTAAAAATAATTATAGCTTGAGCGAAAAGCGAATACCAACGCTATTCATTTATTGCTATTCATCCCTCTATAGCCAATCCTAGTTAGGGCCAATACTTGAGCCTAGTTTAAGAAGTGACTAATGGGATGAATCCAATAAAATGGTCGGTATAAAACTAGATAAGACCGCATAAAAATATGTGCCATAGTGTAGCATGAGACATGCATAGCAGCGATGGCTATCTTAAAAAACTCACATTAAAGTCCATAAATGGACAGGCTAGTGTGAGTTTGGCTTATAGAGTCATATCGGCTCATGATACACTAGCGGTATTTTAGGTCGCTGACTTTACTTGCGGCAACACCGCCTCCATTCATTAAGCTAAGATTATAGGAGGGTAGGATTTACCCTTCAAAGACTGACCAGACCCTAGAAACTTTGATTCAAGCTTAACTTCAAGCTTGCCACAGACCATGATAAATACAGTGACACCTATGACCAAATCGACGACTTCGCTGCAACCTGATCAAGCCACGCTACCCCAAAGTGGTGACCCCTTAACGACTGATAGCTATGATAGTGCCCATATGAGTAAAAATATCCATATCAATGATAATGCTGAGTCAGAGTTGGCTCATGGCTTAGATGCTCAAAGGGAGCTAGAGGACAAGCCGCTAGAGCAAGAGCTGCTTGATGAGGACTTAGTGGACGATTTAGAAGATGATTTAGACGATGAAGACAGTGACGACTTGATAGACGATGAGTTAGTCGATATCGAGGTTGCGCATGTTGATCGTGACCCAGCGGTAAATGCGGTGCATGTGGTCGATAGCAGCGAGGCCGGTCTTAGGATTGATAAGCTGGCGGCCAAAGTCTTTACGGAGTTTTCACGGGCGCAACTGCAAAACTGGATTAATGAAGACAAGCTATTGGTAGATGGGGTGAGTCAGCGCCCTAAGTACCGAGTTAAAGTGGGTGAGACCCTGACTTTAGCGGCAACGTTAGAGCAGCATAGTGAAGATTTGCCAGAGAACCTACTGTTACAAATCGTTTATGAAGATGATGATGTCTTAGTGATTAACAAACCTGTGGGCATGGTGGTGCACCCCGGCGCTGGCAATTGGACCGGTACGTTGGTCAATGCTCTGCTTTATCATTACCCTCAGCAAAAACATCTGCCTAGAGCAGGCTTGGTTCACCGTATCGATAAAGATACCTCAGGACTGCTATTGGTGGGCAAGTCAAAAGCAGCACAGCTACATTTGACTGAACAGCTCAAAGATAAGACGGTGTATCGGCAATATCGTTGTATCGCTGCGGGGTCAGTAGAGAGTCTTAAACGGTTTCGGCACATTAATGAGCCCATAGGTCGCCATGCCAGTATGCGTACCAAAATGGCGGTGTGTAGCCATGGCCGTGAGGCGGTGACGCATCTGATTGAGATTACCCGAATCAATGATCAATATAGCCTAGTCGATGTGCAGTTAGAGACAGGCCGTACTCACCAAATACGGGTGCATTTAAGCCATATTGGTCATCCTATCGTAGGCGATAAGGTCTATGGGGGTCGTCGCCAGTTAAGAGCGGGTATCAGCGATGAGCAGCGCCAAGCTGTCAGTAGCTTCCCAAGACAAGCCTTGCATGCGTTTGCCTTAGGGTTTGTGCATCCTGTAACCGGAGAGGACCTCAAGGTGACCGCTCCTATGCCAGAGGATATCGAACAATTAATCGTCGCCTTAAAAGACGAGGGTTATGAGCACGCCGGTTATCACCCTTATGATGAATAGGGGGAATGAGCAAGGATTATCACAATGACTTTAAATCATATCAGTAAACTGGCCAATCAAGCTAAAGGACGTGGCATTAAAGAGGGCGGCATTGAAGAGCTTAGCGTTAAAAGAAGCTGTAACGAAATAATAGGAAATCATGCGCCTGCCTCACTTAAGCTTATGGATATAGCCAAGATTTTCGTCAGCTCGGACGATCTCATCGTCGCTCAAACCTATTGCTCTTTTGGGGATAACGACAATGACGATCGAGATAAGGCTAATCGAGATAAGGCTACTCAAGAGTTAGCGGATCGATTACCAAGTTATGGCGACTTTAATCTAGGACTACATGTTGGTGATCAGCCCTCGCAGGTGCATCGCCGCCGAGGTCAGCTGCTTGCCGCCCTGAATGCGCATATTCAACAGAATACGCATCAAGCATCATCAATCACGCAGCTACACTGGGTCAACCAAGTTCATGGCAATCATGTCATCGATGTGGATGCTCAACCTTTGTCTCTATCTGCTCAAGACGCTGATGCTATGATTAGCCAATCTGCTCAATGCGCGCTGGCTATTATGACCGCTGACTGCGTGCCTATAGTGCTGTATCAACCAGCGTCAGGTCAGATTGGTGCTATCCATGCAGGCTGGCAGGGTCTGGCCAATGGTATCATCGCAGCCACCGTTAAGCGCTTTAATCCTTCAATGCCTATTTATGCTTGGATAGGGGCGTGCATCAGTCAAGCCAACTATCAAGTCAGCACGGAGGTTGCCTCAAAGCTGGTAGAGAGCTGTTTGAGCTTAGG
>JAUNVX010000148.1:0-1902 GCA_030540615.1 Psychrobacter sp.
GCCAACATGCAAGAAGTTCATGCGCGCCACGGTGAGCTGTTTGTCTTCGCCGGTGAAACCACCCAGATTGAGAGCGATGAGCGCCAACATGTGATTCAGGTGCCTGATGTCCATGAGCTGCTAGCACCTATTGTTTATAGCGTGCCAGTTCAGCTATTGTCTTATCATGTGGCAGTGATGCGCGGCACGGATGTGGATCAACCTCGTAATTTGGCAAAATCGGTTACTGTAGAATAATATTATTATTAACAATAATCTATCTTAATATTGACAGAAACCCCCGCTATTAATTGACTATAGCGGGGGTTTTTATGCGCCTTAAAATACTATTAGAATTAATTGCCTATAATCGATTCTAATCCCTATTTATTTGTGTTGATTATATTTTCTCTAAAACAAAGTCAAAATTTAACATGCTACTACTTATAAGCGTGATAAAACTGAGGCGATAAAAAATATATATGCGGGACAGTCGCTATATAATTGCATTATCAAGAGCACAGGCATTTAAGCCAATAACCTCTAAAGGCTAGACACTGAAAAATATGAATATTGAAAGCAGTACCGCCCCTACCCCAATAGACATCATCTATGAAGATGAGTTTATGGTGGCGATTAATAAAGAAGCAGGCCTGTTGGTGCATCGCAGTTGGCTGGATAAAGGCGAAACCCGCTTTGCCTTGCAGCTCACCCGTGATGCGGTAGGTTGTCATGTGTTTCCAGTACATAGGTTAGATAGACCTACTTCAGGCGTGTTGCTGTTTGCCAAGAGCTCAAGCGTCGCCCGTAGTCTGGGTGAGGCGTTTACGAATCATCAAGTAACCAAACAATATTTGGCCGTGGTACGCGGCTTTATGCCTGATCAAGGCACGGTGGATTATGCTTTGAGTTTCAAGCCTGATGCTATTGCAGATAAGTTTGCTGACTTGGACAAACCTGATCAAGAAGCGGTGACCCATTGGCAAAGTTTGGCACAGATTGAGCTGCCCTTTGCCGTATCCAAAAAGCATGTCACTAGCCGTTATAGTTTAGTGCGATTAATACCTGAGACGGGACGCAAGCATCAACTGCGACGGCATATGAGGCATTTATTCCATCATATAGTGGGTGATACCAGTCACGGTGACGGACGCCACAATCAATTTTTTCGCACTCAATATGATTGTACGCGAATGCTGCTCCATGCTCAGAGTCTGGCGGTTATCCATCCCATCACTGATCAACCATTGGTGCTAACGGCGGGACTGGATCATCAATGGATGCGGGTGTTAGAAGCATTTGATTGGGTCGAGAGTGCTAAGGCTTAAATAGTATAAAGTTTGGGCTTGCTCTTAGATAATTATATTGAAGTAGTCAGTATCACCTACCTCAATAAAAAACCCCCACTATTAATGAAACATAGCGGGAGTTTTGTACTCTAAAATCCTACTCACAAACTATCAAAATAATTATCTACAAAGCCAAAGATACCTTCAACCCTTTGTAAAGAAAGTAACAGCCGATAACGAATAACAACAGTGAAAAGCACTTTTTTAACAGCTCCGGCGAGAGCATATGAGCGACTTTCGCCCCAAGCTTGGCGGTAAAAAAGCTCATGCTAGCAATGCCCAAAAAAGCATAAATATGCACAAAGCCAATAGTATTAGGAATATTAATCTCTTTTTGCATCCCAAAAATCATAAACCCTATCGCGCCAGCAATAGCAATGGGCAAACCACACGCCGCTGACGTGCCTACCGCTTTTTGCATCACCACGCCATAACGAGTGAGATAAGGAACCGTTAAGCTACCACCGCCAATGCCAAATATGGCAGAAGCAATCCCTATTACGCCCCCTGCTGCCAGCTGCATAGGGGTCGATGGTAGAGATTTACTAGCATCTACTTGATCCTTGCGGCCTCT
>JAUNVX010000148.1:2002-7117 GCA_030540615.1 Psychrobacter sp.
GCATAGGGGTCGATGGTAGAGATTTACTAGCATCTACTTGATCCTTGCGGCCTCTAAACATGTTAAATGCTACCCATAGTAAAAATAGACCTACGATGATTTGCAGGTGTACCCCTGAGAGCACGCCTGCAATACCCGCCCCAGCGAAGCAGCCTATCGCCATTCCGGGTGCTAGGTTTTTGAAGACAGGCCACATGACCGCGCCGTTTTTATGGTGCGCCATGAGTGAGCTAATCGACGTCACAATTATGGTCGCTAAGGAAGTACCTAGCGCCAAGTGCATAATATCGTCAGCATCATAGCCCATCTGAGTAAAGACAATGAATAATAGCGGCACGATGATGGTACCACCGCCCACGCCAAATAGCCCAGCGGCAAACCCTGCTAGCGCTCCGATGACCAAAAAAATGATTAGTTCCACAAATGACCTTACTTGATAGGTTGAAAATGATTAATTTAACAGCCTAAGAGCTAAAACTTAAGCAATATCTACTTGACCAATTTGGCCAACTTGATGATAGGCTCGGTTAAAATAAACCAAACTCTCACTTTGCTCATTCTGCCTAATAGCGACCACTCGGCACATAAAGATACTGTGTGTTCCCACTTGCTGAACTTGCTCAATATCACAATCAAAACTCACTAGCGCATCTTCTAAAATAGGCGCGCCTGTGACGAGTTCCGTCCAAGAGCCATGGTTGAATCGCTCCTCAATACTCAATTGGGAAGCAAAGGCGTTAGAGAGTGGCTCATGCTGAGCACTAAGCACATTAACACTTAAAACTTTATTGTCAACAAAATGCGCGTGGGATCGAGAGGCTTGGTTCATACAGACCAGTAGCGTTGGCGGGGTATCGGTGACGCTACAGACCGCTGAAGCTGTAAAGCCATGAACACCAGAGTTGCCCTTTGTGGTGATGACATTGACTGCCGTGGTCAGCAAAGACATGGCATCTCTAAAACCAGTGGCTTCAACGCTGTTTTTAATTTTAGCTTCAGTTGTTACGTCAATACTGTCTTTAACTCTATCTTTAATCATTGCCCCTACCCTAATTTTGACTCAAGCTTGTGCGTAGCCAGCCCTTAAGCGCCAAGCTCGTTACGCACGATTTGCGCCCCTGCACTGAGCGCTTCAAGTTTGCCGCGAGCGACCTGACGAGACAGCGGCGCCATACCGCAGTTGGTGCACGGATAGAGCTTGTCTGCATCAACAAACTGTAGTGCCTTCCGCAGCGTATCCGCCACCTCTTCGGGGGTTTCGATATCATTGGTCGCCACATCAATGGCCCCAATCATCACCTTTTTACCGCGAATTAATTGGATCAAATCCATCGGCACTCGTGAGTTTTGACATTCAAGAGAGATAATATCGATCTTAGACTGCTGCAATTTAGGAAACGCTTGCTCGTATTGACGCCACTCTGAACCTAAGGTCTTTTTCCAGTCGGTATTGGCCTTGATACCATAGCCATAGCAAATGTGCACCGCGGTCTCGCATTTTAGACCCTCTAGGGCCCGCTCTAAAGTCGCAATACCCCAGTCATTGACATCATCAAAGAACACATTAAAGGCGGGCTCATCGAACTGAATGATATCCACCCCTGCCGCCTCAAGCTCTCTCGCTTCTTCATTGAGAATTTTGGCAAATTCCCAAGCCAATTTTTCACGGCTTTTATAATAGCCATCGTATAGCGTATCAATCATGGTCATCGGACCAGGCAGCGCCCATTTAATAGGTTGATTGGTTTGTTCACGCAAAAACTTAGCATCATCGACGAACACGGGCTTTTGGCGGCTCACTGCACCAACAACTGACGGCACGCTCGCATCATAACGGTTACGAATCTTGACTGTCTTGCGATCCGCAAAATCCACACCGTCTAAATGCTCAATAAAAGTGGTGACAAAATGCTGACGGGTCTGCTCACCATCACTGACGATATCGATTCCTGCTTGTCGCTGCTCTTGCAATGATACCCGCAACGCATCTTGCTTGGCCTCTAACAGTTGCTCCCCTTCTAACGCCCAAGGTGACCAGATTTTTTCAGGTTCTGCGAGCCAAGAAGGTTTGGGCAAGCTACCAGCCGTTGAGGTCGGCAGCAGGGGTAATGGTTGGGCTGATTTTGATAATAACGTTGTCATGGTTATCCATTCTTGTAGAGTGTATTGATGGTATGGGTTGCTATATTTAAGCTAGCGCTGCTTTTTGGCATCTATTAGCCCGTTAGGCGGCCTGTTTTTTAGCGCTTTGTTTATCAGTACTGTCTTTAACCTGATAGTTTGCTGCCCAGTCGTCAAGGATAGATTGATAGGGCTTGATAAAGGTCTCTTCAGTAAATTTGCCTTGCTTGACGGCCAACTGACTTCGCTCTTCGCGGTCATACTCAATTTGAGTCAATGAATAATCTTGATAGGTTAAGCTTGGTTGAAAAACTTCAGCCGCTGTTGAGTTGGCGTTATAAATCTCTGGGCGATAGATTTTCTGAAAGGTCTCCATGGTGCTAATAGCACTGATTAGCTCAAAATCGGTGTAGTCACTGAGTAAATCACCTGCATGATAAAACGCTAGTGGGGCCACGCTACCTGTTGGCATAAAATAGCGAACGGTTAAGCCCATTTTATGAAAATACGCATCCGTTAACGAATACTCATCTTGTCTATATTCGATCCCCAAGACCGGATGACAATTGGACGTTCGGTGGTAGGTTTTGCTGGTGGACACACTTAAGCAAATAACAGGCGCTTTATCAAAGTTGGCTTGGTAGGCCTCTGAGTGCAGCAAGTCTTGAAACAGCTTGCCGTGCAAATCGCCAAATACCTCAGGCGGCGGGGATGAAGGATACCTAGCAAAATGCTCTGGCAACACCACACTAAAGTCATAATCACGAACATAAGATGAAAAGCTATTGCCTATCATACCGTCAATACGCGAGTTGTCCTTATGGTCAACGATGGTGGTCTTTAGCATCTCAATGATAGGGAAATGATGACCGTTGCCTTCGATATCTATATCGACAGAAATGATATCCACCTCAACAGAGTATCGATTGGCGGCCGGATTGTCCCACCGCGCCAAAGCATTAAAGCGATTGTTAATCATCGTTAAGGTTTTGCGTAGGTTATCAGGACGCTGATTGCCCCGCGCTAAGTTGGCAAAGTTGGTGGTTAACCGTGTGCTGCTTGCCGGCTGATAATTTTCATCAAAGCGAATGCTCGATATTGAATAGGTAAATGGCTTGGTCATGATGATTCGCTACCCTCTTTATGATTAATGAGTCATTCAAAGACTACCTAGAATGACAACCTAATAACTCAATGAGGAGAATCATAACGAAATTCTAACATGAATAAAAACGATTAAACTTTAATTAATAATGAATATAATTCATGTTATTTATTTTGCGCACTCTGATTGTCTTGATTGTCCAGCCTTTTAAAGCACTGATTAACTGGCTATTTTGATAAATAGAGAATTAAATAGACTAAAAAGTCTTCGCTACCTTAAACGATAGCGAAGACTTTTTAGAAGCCAATTAATATAGACAGAGAGATAAAGATTTATATCAGTTTTTATAACAACAATATGATACTTAAGGTCTTACGCCTTAAGCTTTCAATAGCAGAGCTTGATGTTGCAGATAGTCATCTAACAGATACAGAAAGTAGCCAGTAGATAACCTATCTACCAGTGACACTCTCATCCAACCTAGCATGGCAGGGAAGCTTCTGGCGGGCAAAATCTGATGCGCCATTAAATAGTCAACCAACCCCTCATACTGACCTCCTAAATACACAAACACAAAATTGGCAGCAGACTTTAAGTAGCGCAGTCCTTTGTCATCAAGATAGTGCTCTACTAAAGCGATATTATCTTTATTCCTTTGGTATATCTCATCATAAAGAGAGGGACGGTTGAGCATATCTATAGCTATCTCGCAGGCCATAATATTGGGGTTGACCAGCGAATTAAAGGACGATATAAGCTCAACTATTGCTTTATTGGCTATCAAATAACCTAGCCTAAGACCTGCCATCCCATAAAACTTCGAAAAAGTCTTGGTCACTGCCAAATTGCTTAAATTTTTGACTTCTGCTAGGACACTCACATGTTGGTCATCAAACTCTGCATAAGCTTCATCGATTAAAAAGAAGGTCTCAGGATATTTTTGAACTAGCCTTAATATTTCAGTGGTGTCTTCCATTAGCCCTGTCGGATTATTAGGATTACAAAGGTAAACTGTACTTTTTGGGTGGCTAATGACAGCCTCTTCAAGCGCCTTATAGTTATAACCAAAATTGCCAGCCAAAGGAATCTTTATTTCCTCAAATCCTTCGTCTTGGTTATGGTTATCTCCATAGAACAATTGATAATCAAAGGTCGGATTAAAGCTAATAATCGTGTGATAACCATAAAGCTGTTTGATGGCTCTATAATAATGATAAATGCATTCTGATGACCCATTAGAGACCACGATAGTCTCTTGATTAACCTTATTTAGCCGACTCAGTAGGTTGATAAAAGACTCTCTTTCTTCATCAGCATATAAGTGCATATTGGCATAATAGTTTTTATGATTATCAGGAGCACTGCTAAGCGAGCTATTAAAGACAATATTTTCATTAAAATTCATTTTAAACACATGCTGAGCTAAAATTGTTTCAGCTGCAAAAGTTAAGATAAGTTCATTATGACTAAAGCTGATTTGAGCCAATGACCCAAAATCATGATTAACCGTCTTAACTTTTTTGCGTAAGACGTTGCCCTCAGTATGGCTGGCCAAAAGACTGATAGTTTGCGCTAAGGCTAGATTGTTGTCATGCCAGTCCGCTTTGCTGATAGGGGTACTTTGAATGAAGGGGGCGAGATGCTCTAAAACATAACGGTAAAGATAGTATTTAATCATGGCAGCGAGGCTCCACTATAGTGATTATAGTAATAGTGACCATCGTAATTTGGGCAGTTATAGCTTAGTCAAGGTAATGGCCCTATCAGTACCGAGGGCTATGCCCTTCTAATTGTTATACGGGTGCCAAAGTCAGTACAAAATCCATTGTTAGACTGTAAGCATCCGACCATCCCATCTTTTTTTCTATTAAAAAATGCGAGATAGTGTC
>JAUNVX010000149.1 GCA_030540615.1 Psychrobacter sp.
CAATTTAGTCTGTCAATTTAGTCAATCAGTTTAATCTGTCAGTTCAATTA
This sequence comes from Psychrobacter sp., assembly GCA_030540615.1. Lineage (GTDB taxonomy): Bacteria > Pseudomonadota > Gammaproteobacteria > Pseudomonadales > Moraxellaceae > Psychrobacter. Next base: position 51 of record JAUNVX010000149.1, read on the forward strand.
GCCAGTGTAACCTGAGCTATTAAAGATCATCCTCATGACTATGCTTGACCGCATCTTTATCAGCGATATCGCGAATAGTGGGATAGTCTGCATCGTCTAGATTATCCTCAACCAGCACTTCATCAACACGCGATTCGTCAAAGTTTTGCCGGTGCATAGGCGTTAGGCCTTCCACTATACCGTCAGGGCCTGAATCGGCCAGCACTTGGGCAATGGACGCTTCAAACTGAGAAGGCGTGGCTGTCACGTCTGAATCGAAATCAACCCCCTGTAAGCTATTGTCAAAATGTTCAGACGATTTTGGCTCAGCCAAGCTATCTTTAGCAGTCGAGTGCGTTAGGGGGTCTGACTCTGATAACGACTGATTAGGGCTATCAAAGCTGTCCGGATTATTAAGGTTATCAAATTTAGAGGTCATGGTCATTAATCCTTTACAGTGAGTAAAAATGTAATAAGTAAAATAAAAGAGCTATTTTGAGAGCATAAATTCACGTAGAGTTAGGGTTTGCTCAGTGATTAATATTTTGTCAACTCATTCCCGAAGTAACCAGTAGTAAGGTGTCACCGCATGTTCACAATATGTAAGAGCGCTATTGAGTCCAGCAAATCGCGATTAAATACCGCCTGTTATCACGTCCTAAAGCAACAGACTCTGACCATAAAAGTGCGGTCTAAAACCCCTTTGTTGCCTAGCTTATTGAATAGCTTGTGTCACAGTTGGGCTCCTAAATTGGCTTGTGTGACATTGACAGTGGTATTCACAGGGGCAGGGGCAGTGCTGTTGTCAGGCTGCGAGCGACTAAGTACCGCCTCTATCCAACCCTCAAAGGATAATGACGCTAGCCATATCACAGCTACCAGCCAAACGCGTGTTGTCGATGCCAACTTGCCTATGCCTACCCAAACCCTAAATTGTAGCGACATCGATAGCCAGCAAGTGATAACCGTCAAGGGCCATCTAAAGTTAGCTAAGGGTTGTGATTTAACGGGCAAGGGCGTGCGCTTCAATCTCGATAGCACCAATACTTCTTTTGATTGTAATGGCGCAGTACTGAGTGCACTTGAGGGTGACCAAGACAATAAAAGTGCAATTACCATTGCCCCAAAGACTGACCAAGCTATTGGTAATATTGCCGTGGCCAATTGTCATGTGAGCGGCTATGGCCACGCGCTGCATATCCGCCAAAAGACCAATCCCAATGTCCGTTATGCCAAAGGCTTTATTGACCCCGATGCCAACCGTGCCCTAGCGCCGCACGACATTCGTATCGTAAATCTAAGCAGTACCAATAGCGGTAATAGCGGCATCTTCGTGGGCGATCACGTGCACCATGTTAGCTTTGATAAGCTGACCATAATGCGCTCAGGGACGGTAGGACTCTATCTGGAATTTGGCAGTCAGTATAATACGGTCCAAAACTCTGTATTTGCGGATAATGGTTATCGCTCATTTAAGCCCAACCGTGAGGCCATCGCTGTCGATTCGTCAAGTTTTAATACTATCAAAGACAATCAGTTCATCCATAATGGGGCGGGTGCTGTCTTTCTCTATCGCAACTGCTTTGAGCATGCCAATGATGCCAGTCAGTCCAATCACTTTAAGCGTACCGAATCAGCCGCTAATAATATTATCAGCGGCAATACCTTTCGGGATGAGCCAGTGGGCGTGTGGGTGGCGTCCAGACAATCGCGTAATCTAAAAGGCTTTGAATGCGGCGCTTACCCTTTGGCTGAGACGATGCTCGCCAGTTATTATATCGATAGTGCCAAGAATAATATTATCAAAGACAATACTTTCATTAATATCGACAACGGTATTATCGTGGAAGACGATGGCACACAGATTATCGATAATGACTTTAGACAAATCCGCGGTACTCCTTATCAGGTCGGCTCTGAGATTCGGCAGAAGTATGCTGATAAAGTATCGGGCTTGTCACCAGATATTAAAGGCACGCTAATTGAAGGCAATAAGCTTTAATCTAGATTGACCTTTAAAATTGACATTGGCCTTTAAAAGACATAAAAAAACCCAGCCAAATTAAGGGGGAAATGGCTGGGGAAACTTAGATAAGTTTTGAGTGCTACTATCTATGGGAGCTAATATCAAGGCTACTGTTAATTAGGGCTAAGTCGAACTATTGTAGCCAATCGAACACTGGCCTATCAAACGCTAACTTACTAGATTATAGCTCTTGATTACGAGGTAACTCGCCCTCTTGCGATGCGCCTGCCATGTCTCTGTCAAAAGAGTATAAGTTGGCATTTTCTGATTTTTCATCTGAGGCCAAGGCATATTTATCACGCAAATCACCGATTAAAGCTTCTTCTTCAATCTGTTCTTTGACGAACCACTGCAAGAAGTTAAACGTTGCCCAATCTCTTTCAGCCATGGCTAAATCAACCAAAGCATAAATCTTTTTAGAGTTATCTAACTCGTGCTGCCAAACATCTTCGATACAAGAGGCTAAGTCAGTAGGGTTGTCACGAGGTGCTGGGATAGCGCTGATTTTGGCTTCACCACCACGTGCTTGGATGAATTCTAAAAACTTAAACATATGCTGGCGCTCTTCTTCTGAATGCTTATAAAAGAAGTCAGCAATACCAGTATAACTATTAGACTCTGCCCAAACGCCCAGAGCAAGATAAGCTTGTGCTTGCATAGCTTCGTTGTTCATCTGATCGTTTAAGGCTTGTTCCATACTGTCAGAAATACGCTTATCACTCATCATCTCATCCTTATTATTGTTTAATGGTTGGGTATATATAGATTAGGGGTATAAAAACTTATATAAAATATGGCCATCTAAAAACTGGCTATCTAAAAATTCGTCTAAAAATTAGTGAGCTAAAAATCTATTTTCTAAATGACTAACACCAGTATATGAGCTTTGATTTATATTGTGGGTTATTAGCTGTCCTGATTATGTGAGTAGTTATAGGCAAAGCGTCACGTCATGTAACGGATGCGAATCGTTATCAAAATTATGGGCAAGGTCAACCTTGCTCCGATTGCTGATATAGTCAGTTTGATTAAAAACTTGTGTATTTAAAACATATACAATCAAAACAGGTACATCAAGTCATGGCTACATAACAGCTGCTATATGACAGCTATACAGTGACCAACAGCAAAAAGCCAACGATAAGGCGTTGGCTCTATTAGGTTGATAGGTTAATACGGATAGGCTGAGTTAGAAGCTAGGAACCGATTTTCTCATTCATCCAACGCGTGATGGCTGAAGGCGTGACTTGCGCTAAGCCTTCAAACACTTTGGCAGGCAGGCCCACGGGATAATGCACTTTGGATATCTTGCGGTTGGGGGTAACAGCGATTTTGAATAAGGTCTTAGCGACATCATCAGCCGTGAGATGCATGCCCAATCGGTTGATGCTAGTGACTTCAACGCCTTGGGTCATATCTGTCTTGACCCAAAGAGGCATCACGTCAACGACCTTAATGCCGCGATCAGCAAACTCGATATTAAGACCCTCAGTCAGCCCGCGAACGAAAAACTTGCTGGCAGAATAAGGGGCAATCTCAGGTTGACCATAGATGGCGGAGGCCGAAGATAGGTTGATGATTTTGCAGCCGTTATCACGGTCAGCTTTGCGGTCACCACTGTTGCCCGCCATGACCTGCGCCACTTTATGAGTCCCGATTAAGATACCTTTGCAGTTAATATCGACCAGCATCAGCTGCTTGTTTAAATCTGTATCAGGCAGCTCGCCACTGATTAGGATTCCCGCGTTGTTAATTAGTACATCGATACCGCCAAAGCTGTCTTGCATCTGCTCAATCGCGCTGTCCCAGTCTTCAGGGCTGGTGACATCGAGATGACCGTGCAGAATACAGTCTGACTTAATCGCTTTTTTAAAAGCTTTATCTTTGAGGGCCTTGCCAAGCTCGGGCACATCGATGTCAAACAAGCCAACATTATGGCCTTTGGCACAAAGACGTTTGGCAGCAGCAAGTCCAATACCACGAGAGGCACCTGTGATTAATATATTCATAATGACTTCCTTGTTTTAAAGAGGATAAATAGTGTTAAAAAATAATCAAACCCTATAAAAAGATAGATTAAAATTAACCAGATAAGACCTATGTTATATTACAGTCAGCGGTTGAACTCAAGTCAATTATTTATCTCATGCGCCATAAAAGGCAGTTAACAGGAGCGTTATGACATTTCATCAGTCAGCATTCAGCAAGGTTTTGGCAGTCGTGACGCTATCAGTCAGCATGACCGGCTGCATCTTTGAGGAGCAAGGTATCTTTGCCAAAGACAAAGATAAGACAGATGGTGATGCTCAGTCAGTCAAGGTAGTGACTTTTGGGTTTGGCCAAACCAGTAGCCAGATAGACTATATTGAACGTGCCGATATTAAAATCAGCCAAGACCATACCCAAACTACCGAAAAGGTACTGTTTGGCAAAGCTAAAGAGAGCAGCACTGACTCAAAATCAAACTATCTTTTAGCGGATGCTCTAACCATTGAAACTAGCGATAATTATCGCAAAGCCGCTGAGGTCACCATCGATGACAAGCTGGCCTATCATCTGCTATGGAAGGATAAAGAAACGGCCAGTACCTTACGAGAAGATATCGACTACCAAGCTGTTGATTTAAGTGGTCAGTCAGGGGTCACCGGCCATACTGCCAACACGGCCTCAAAAGGCTTTACAACTATTTTAAATCGTTTGCCAGCGACCCAATCAGCCTCTTTTAGCTTCCCTCTGGGTGCAGAATGCTATGTCATGCGTCATCAATATGATAAAGATCAGGTGCGCTTTAGCACGGGTGATGTCACGGACTATAACAGGCTCATGGACTGGCAAGGCGATCAATCTTTTAAAAGTGACATAGCGCAGTTGAGCGTGGGCAGCGATAACGACGTTGAGGTCAGTTACATCGTAAACATGCCAAAAGTCGACGAAGATAGCGGTATCCAATCTTATCGAGGAGCGGTTCAATGGGCAGGTAAAGTGTATTCGGCCAAGGTTATCCCTGCACAAAAGACCCAATTAAATACTGATGCTAATCAAGGACTGGTCAAGTGCCAAGCTTATAATAAGGTGGCAGCAGACTTTATTGAGAGTGAGATTAAGCGGGTTTATTAGTGCGTGACTATTTAACCAGTCGCCCGTTTTTCCACAGATAGACGCTACGCTCTTGCTGAGTGATGGTCATTTTTTCACTGTCCTCATCAGCTTCTGCGACTTTTAGTGTCTTAATGATTTGACCCTTCTTACCCCCTTTATCGCTAGGGAACACGTAGTCCTCACTATGATAAAAGCTCCCTGCATCTGACACGGAGGTTAAGACGGGTAGAGAGACGAGTTGGTCCCCCGTCCATAGCATATATTGAGTGGTGGTAGGGATACCACATGCCTCTCCTGATACTTTAGCGATTAAGGTATTTTTTATCCCCTCTAAACCTTTGCTACTCTCCCATTTAAAGTCAACGTAACTTAAGCTCTCAGGGGAGACATCAAAAGTAATGCTCTGCTTAAGCTGCTGATTTTTTATCACATTGACCACCATGATGGCCGTAGAGTCGTCATTAAAGGGGCCGACGCCCAATAAAAAGTCATGACCATCCCTAGTGTGATAACCAAGGCTAAAGTTTGCCCCCCAAACATAACCTGTGAGGTCTTTGCCATCCTTACGATATCGTACCTTGTACCAATGCGCTGAGCGTTGGCCCAGCTTTAGGATTCGGGGGCTTTTGGACACCACGGTGACAGGCTGACCGATACTTAAGGTATCGATGCTGTCTGCTTTCATATTAGGACTTACACGGACATTGACTTTATCGCTTATCATTCTCTGGACGCTACCACTCTCAACTTCAAAGATATAATCGGCATACTCAGGCTCTAACGCTTCAAACAGACTCTTAGAGAGAGCAGGGGACTTTAAAGTAGAGGGAGACGCTATAGGCTTGGCATTGGCCGCTATAGCAGGGTAGCTAAGCCCTACTACTATCGCCATAGAGACAAGTAATGCTGATGACCTAAGACGGGTACTCATGATAAGTTCCTGATAAAAGCTTGAGCAGTGGTGGGAAAACAAGGGTGAGATAACAGGCAAATTAAAACAACGCCTCAAAACGCAGCAATGCTGATGGATAGTGGCCCTTATCGTCATCTTTGTCATTATAATAATTCAGCTCGCTCTGCACATATAGCCACTCCCGCCAGATGGGCTGGCGGTAACTAATGGTGGGCCCATAACTATTGAGTAGGTGTTTGTCCGAAGCAAAGTCACCCGATAATGAGACCCCATAAGACAGCTGACGCTCACCGCCAAAGTCATGAATCTGGCGCAAATCATTGCTCCAGTTAGTACGCTCATCCTCATCTTCGTGACGATAGCGCAGGGTAGTCCGGTTATTGATAGCTCTATGACGGGTTAGGTCATATTGTAGGTTCAACGCGCTTTGGGCATAGTGCTCACTATCGCTGCCGTAGCGATAAAAGTTATCGCTGCTAACCGTCAGTTTGTCCTCTTTTAACCAGTCCTTATCCACGCTCACCTTGACGAACACATCATTGCCCGAGCGTACTCCCAAATCGACATCGGTCTGAATGCCGAGCTCTCGCTCCACCGTGTCGCTAAATCGTGACCACCGTAGCGCAATTGACGCATTGTTATCTCGTACCTTTTGAGCATCGACGATTTTGTCTTGCTCAATCGCTTGGGCTTGATAGGCTTTGCCCGTAGCATCTTGGGTCAGCACGGATTCATTGTCTAATTTTTCATCACCGATGATGAGACTGAGGCGCTGCTCTAAAACGGGTAACTTTAAACGCCCACGAATCCTTGGCTCGACTGTGACATGGTTGCCTTCCACAGGGTCATCTTCCCATCGAGTATCCATAATTACCCGTAGCGTCGCACTCGCAGGCTTTCTGGGGTCTGGCTCGCCGAACCAGTCATTCATCTGGTTGGCCCATTTATCCAAGCGGTCTTTTACCCCTTGACGCTCTTCATCGACCCAGCCCCA
>JAUNVX010000150.1 GCA_030540615.1 Psychrobacter sp.
CCTGCTCATCACCCAAAGGGTTGCTACCCCCTTGATTGCTCAAGCCAGCAGTGTTAGTAGCATTAGTAGTAGCATCAACGCTTTTATTTGCATCACTGCTAGGATAGTGGCTGCTCATCTCAGGCAAATAAGCCTGCCATTGTCCAGCGCTAATCTCTTTAATCAGTATACTATCTAAACTCACTGCTTGAGCGCCTTGGTTCAGGTCTGAGAACTGCTGACGCACCAGTTGGTTATTGTCAAAGACATAGCTGACTCTTATCAAAGTAGGACTGGTCTGATAACGCGGGTCGGGATCAGCGTAACGAACAAAGCTGACGGTGTTATTGTCTAAAGTGAATATAGGCTTGGGAGAGTCAACCGCTTTATTGGCTTGCGAGCCAGTCGTATCAGAGGCGCTCAATGGTTCTGCTTCTGCCGTTTGTGCCATTGCACCACTGGCTTGGTAAGGCACTACTTGCCGCATGTCTTGCTGAATTTGCAGATAGGCGTACTGCAGCTCAGACAGCTGGTCAGCATGATACTGCGCGCGTTCTTTGGCCCGATTAAGGCCGTCAAACACCTGCCAGCCTACCACTGCCAACATGGCAAAGATGGCCATGGCAATCAGCAGCTCTAATAAGGTAAAGCCATGCTGAAAGCGCTGTGACTGAGGCATGCTTGGCATCACTACCTTCCTCATCACTGTGTTCCGGCCAAGCTCATGTCCATAGACCCCGAAGCTTCTGTAGCTTTGGGGTCACTGATCATCACTGTTAAATCAGTGACGTTGTTTTTTACCACCCCATTCTCAATCGGTGCAACACTAATGGTAATCTTATTAACCACTGGTGTCATGGTCTTGCTAGCGCTCATTAACACTTGCCAATCACGGCCTTGCTCACTGACACGCTTGCTTTGGTCACCCGTTAACCAGACTTTATTAACCTGCAAATCAGCTGCTGCGTTTTGAGCGACAAAATGGGCCAACGTTCGTGTTTTAAGGGTCTCAACTGACCGTAAGTAACCTGCACTGGCTTGGCTCGCCGCCACCGCCACCACGGCTAATATCGCCAAGGCAACCATAACTTCAATCAAGGTAAAACCGCGCTGCTGAGTTAACACAGGCACTGGTAGAGCACCTAGCGCCTGCCGATTATGAGTAATCTGAGCTCGAAAATATTGACGATTAGCAAATGAAGAAAGAGTGTCCTCAAGGCTGACCGACGCCTTAACATCCGAGCCGGCTATCATACTGGCTAAATGCTTTGTAGACACAGTTATAGACTGGGGCCGGGTCATGTCGACTGCCCTACTCTGATACTGCCATTGGGTTCAATGATGATAGCTTCCCCCACTGGTTTATTGTCATAAAGGATTTCTATGGTCACTGGCGTGGCCTCTCCTGTCCCAAACCATATCACTTGTGGCAACTGCTGGCCTTTGAACCAAGGCTGAAGCTCTTTGGTGCCTGACCCATAGCTCTGATTGCCCATTGTCGTCATATTGGCTTCTAAAGAGCTAATCTTTAAGGTTACTTTGTCTGGAGGGATGGGCAAGCTTATCCCAGGCTCAAGCTGCCAAGTGGGGGTCTCGCCATTTTTTGGCTCAGCTGACATGGGGGAGAGCTCCATGGCATTTTTGCTAGTCTCCCCCGAGCCTAACTTTGCCGATTGCGTATTTTGATAAGCGCTATAGGGGTTGGTTAAGGTCATGATGACAGGCTGTGGCTGCCCCTGAGCGTCCACTTGCAGCGTCAGCCCCATAGGCTGCATTCGCTCAGCCGACAACAGCCTCACATACTGTAGACTGTCTATCAGATGCTCATAAAAGGCTCGGTTTTTACGCGACTCGCTGCCGCCCACTGACAAGCTAATCATGCCAGCAAAGATAGACAATATCACCACCACCACCAATATCTCAACCAAAGTAAATCCCGCTTGGTTTTGATTAAAGCGCTTTGGTGATGGGTGATAAAGGTTGCCATCGGTACCTTGACGGGGTATGTCAAAGAGGCTAGCGCTTTGACGGGTCATAGATTAATACGTCATGCTACGATGGGCTTGAGTCTCAGAATCAATCTGCTCGACCAACTCATGCATATCATCATCAGCCAGTACTTTCTCCTCGCTAGGATAACGACTGGGCAGCTCAAGCATTTGCAGTACTAGCGCATGGCGAAGGGTATCGCGGCGACCTAAATAGCGCTGATAAAAACTTGAATTCAGCAATCCTGCCCCGCCCTGCCCCATCGCCCAAATTGACGATAGATAATCGCGGGTAGACATCCTGCTGTGCTGCTGTTGAAGATAAGCACTTGCGATGTCGATAAGCCGTTTCATACGTTGACGCCGAATGTCATAAAGCTCAGCGAATAACCGATTCAGCCCCGTCACCGAAGCCGCTAAGCGCTCTTCAATTTGATTGAGCAACATGGCTTTTTGTGGATTGAGCAGCTGCTGAAGTATCATGCGTGAGACGCCCGCAGAGGGACAGTCGTCGATACGGTTGATGTCAAACAGCTGCTCTTCATAGCGGATGATAATGCGCAGGTACAGCTCATCTTTACTAGAGAAATGCTTGTAGAGGGTTCCTTTCGCCAAATCTAGCTGATCTGCTAAACTGTCTAAAGTGATGTCTCCATCACCTGACTCTAACAATAGCTGCTCAGCCATCGCAAGGATATTTTCTTCTCGCAGTTTAAATTGATGCTGACGACTCATGACCACTCCTAAGTACTGACTTTGTCTAACCGGATGCTGATATGCCTAAAGTATTAGACGCTCAGTAATTGTAAATAGTGTTAGCAACTAATCTTATTTATTACCAGATTGTTTAGTTAATAATACCATTAAATGACTGAGTGGTCATAGGATAACGATTTTAGTCATATTGTGCCAGTAGATTCTCGAAGTTTTTTGCAGTTAATGCCCCAACCTCCTCCACTGACATCTCAAACATATCTGCCAAGCAGCTGGCGACATAAGGCACAAATGCAGGCTCGTTTGGCTTACCACGTTTGGGCACAGGGGCCAGATATGGACTGTCTGTCTCAATCAAGATACGGTCTTTGGGCGTCTTCATTGCAGCGTCGCGAATCGTCTGAGCGCTCTTAAAGCTCACAATCCCTGAAAACGAGATATAAAACCCTAAGTCTAGCGCCCGCTTGGCGGTCTCCCAATCCTCGGTAAAGCAGTGGATGATACCGTGCTCGGCCTTTTCACTCTTTAAGATATCTATGGTGTCATGCTTGGCCTCACGGGTATGGATTACCAAAGGCTTTTTGAGGGTTTGACTGGCATGGATATGACGGGCAAGGCTCGCCTGCTGCTCTTGCTTGTTCTCATCACTCCAATAATAATCAAGCCCCGTCTCACCAATAGCCCAAACATGCTCAGGCGTTGCCATCTCAATCAAGCGCTCAGTAGTGGCAGACTGTAACACTGCCAAATCCTCACAAGGGTGAATGCCCACACTCATGCCCAGATTAAGCTGCTCATCTTGGTAGGTGTCTATAATAGCTTTAATCTCATCATATTCGGCAAAGTCGCACATAATGGCCATGGCGCGAGTGACATTGGCGGCTTTCATGGCGTCGATAGCGCCGCTCAACTGACCGTCGTATTTTTCGAGATTTAATCGATTAAGATGACAATGGGTATCGGTAAACATAGGCTTTGGCTTTTATTTAGTGGCTGATAAATGGATTGGTTAAAAGATGGCACAGTTGGATAATTAATTAGATAGTTAATTGAATAAATGATTGAATAAGTGATTGGGTTAATACTCTAATAGATAGCTGAAAATCTTAAAATAGTGTGGCTGCTATTGTAGCAAGATTTGTGTGGCCAATTCATGCTAAACATACATGTCAGCTTGAGTACGCCATAACTCTTTAAACACCCCTGGCGAATTTTTTAGCTTAATGGGGGTATCATCTTGTACCAATCTGCCCTCGTCTATGACCAATATCCTATCCACCCCATTTACTGAGCCAAGCCTGTGAGTAGTCATAAAACTTAGCTTGCCTTTGGTGAGCGATTTAAAATCCTCATAAAGCCTTACTTCGGCCTTAGGGTCTATGGCTGAGGTTGGCTCATCTAAGATAATCATTGAGCTATTGGCATTTAAGCCCCGCAAAATAGCCAATTTTTGCCATTGGCCTCCTGATAACTCAATGCCGTCATACGACTTTCCAATCAAGGTATCCATAGACACCTCATCAGGTAATTGCAAGGCTTGCTTGATGACATCCGCACTGAGCGTCAAATCATGACCAAAGGCGATATTGTCTTTAATGCTCATGTTAAATTTAAAAAAATCTTGAAATACAGCGCCAATACAATCTCGTAGCGCAGATACCTTATATAAGCGGATGTCTTGCCCATTGACTAAGATTTGACCCTCTGTGACATCCCAAAAACGGCAAATCAAATGTACCAAAGTGGATTTCCCCGCCCCATTATGGCCGACAATAGCAATGGACTCGCCTGCTGTGGCATAGAAAGAAATATCTTTTAGAATATAGGTGTCCGTATTGGGATATTTAAAACTTACCTGCACAAACTCAAGACTACGTATCTGCTCAATATCTAATGTGCCATCTTTGAGAGCGTCTGAGGTCGCCAAAAAAGAGAAGTAATTGTCAAAATAATCCAAGGTCTCATAGAGCATGGCACTGTATTGAATAAACCTGTCCATTCGGCTATTTAGCATAAAAATAGACTGTAATAACACCACTACCGAGGCGGCGGTAATGGCGGCTGTTTGGCTCTGCTCATACAAAGAGTACAACACTATACCAATCACTATAACCGACACCACTTGAAAAGGTATCGGCTGAATAAAGGTCTTAAACTCTGCCTTTTTTAACTCGTCATAAACATGAGTAAAGGCGGTATTGTATTTGTTGATAATAAGCCCATAGGCATTAAAGAGATGACTGTCTTTTTGTGCTTCTCGCAAGAAAGACAGCGATGAGAAATAATCCATCAATCGGCTGTGCTGGCCAGATTGCATCAGGGCTTTCCAACTAAATGACGCCACTCGAAAGTTGATATAAGCCAAGGGAATAGCAGTCAGCAATACTATGATAGGTATCCACCACTGGATAGAGAACAACATCGCTGATAGTGCTAAAACGGTTACCCCTTCTCGAATGGCACTGACGAGGCTGACAGAAAAGTTAGTGGGACGAAATCGAGATTGACTTTTTAAAACGGCGGTGATGTCTTGGACTTTTGCGCTATCATAGATTTGCAGTCCATTAAATGAGGCGTTTTTGGCAATGATTCGCCCCACGAGTTTATGGGTGACCAATTGATTGATATGTGATTGCAGATAGCTGGTCAGTGGGTCCAGTAAGGTCGGCAGCAGCATACTGACGCCCCAAATCACTATTATAGAGGTTACCGATATTGATATTGCCGATATAGGCATCAGTGAAGAAGCTGACGTTGGGTGAGCAAATATAGAGACCAGCTGACCTGTGGCAAAGACGTTGATGGCTGGCATAAGGCCAATCACTAACAGACAGAGCGCCATCGCAATATTGTAACCACGACAGGCAAAGAACACCTCGTTAAGAGACCTGATAAATAACTTAGGTTTGTTAATCATGATTAACTTTGCTTCGCCGTTATTCACTGTCAAAACTGCTATAAACTATTAAACTACTGAATGAGCGTAAAAAGGCCAATAGATAAGTATAAAAAGTCCTATCCACGATAAGGGCGTGCCATCATCACAGAAGTCACCGCTAGCCCTGATAGTAGTGGATATCCTTGCTTGCCCACTAGAGTGCGGTGACTTGGCTAGAGGGGGTATCGAGGCAACAGGAACGCCTCTAGCCTGTAGTCACCGCTCTAGTGGGTCCAGTAAGATAGCAGCGGATAGCAGGATAAGCTCCTAATCCACTATGTCCATAACTGTACTTATGAGTTTCATCATAGCCATGACCTTATCCAAACTCTCTCACCTAGCCTCTAAAGCAGCAGTATCACACTAAGCCAAAGGCACCACCCGCATCACTTCCTCCATGGTAGTCAGCCCCTCGATAATGCGCTTGGCCCCTGCGAGTCTGAGCGGCTTGACGCCTTCGCGGTAGGCTTCTTGGCGGATGTCAGCGAGCTTGGCATCATCGGCCACTAGCTTTTTGAGCTCGGTGGTCATCGGCATCATCTCATATAGACCAATGCGGCCTTGGTAGCCGGTATTGCGGCAATGCTCGCAGCCGACGGCATGAAAGAACTGCTTGGGTAGCGGCGCTGACCAAGGACTGACCAGCTCGCGCCACTGAATGGCCAGCTCGCTGTCTGCTGACGCCTCTATGCCGCTTTTGCAATGCGGACAAAGCGTTCGCACCAAGCGCTGAGCCACCACACCTAGGATGGTCGCTGAGGTCAAAAACGGCTGAACCCCCAAGTCGTGCAAACGGGTCAAGGCACTGGGCGCGTCGTTGGTGTGCAGCGTTGATAGCACCAAATGGCCGGTCAATGAGGCCTGAACGGCCATGCTCGCAGTCTCATTGTCACGAATCTCCCCCACCATGATGATGTCTGGGTCTTGACGCATAAGCGAGCGAATACCATCGGCAAAGTGCAAATCGACCCCAGCGTTGATCTGCATTTGGTTAAAGGCAGGCTCGACCATCTCAATCGGGTCTTCAATGGTGCAGACGTTGACCTGCTCGGTCGCTAGCTGCTTGAGGGTGCTATAAAGCGTGGTGGTCTTGCCTGAGCCCGTCGGCCCTGTGACCAAGATGATGCCGTTGGGACTGGCGGTCATGGTCTGCCAAGTGTCAAGCTGCTTGCCAGTGAGACCAAGCTGAGCAAATGAGCGTACTAGCACCTCTGGGTCAAACACTCGCATGACCAGCTTTTCGCCAAAAGCTGTCGGCAAGGTTGAGAGGCGTAGCTCAGTCTCGATGCCTTTTGGGGTACGGGTCTTGAGACGGCCATCTTGTGGTTTGCGCTTTTCGGCGACATTTAATCGGCCCAAGATTTTGATACGTGCGGTCACTGCGGTCATAATAGCAGC
>JAUNVX010000151.1 GCA_030540615.1 Psychrobacter sp.
TAAGTAAGATATTAAATAAGTAAAATACTAACCCATACCCAAAATCTCTTATTTTTAAGGATGAAAATGAAGCTTCAGGTTATAGCCCTTAAGATATCTATTAAAAACGCACTCATTACAAATACAATCTCCTCAAAAGCACTCCTCACGAATACGATTTCCACCAATGTAACTTCCAACAGCCCAGCCTATACCAATGTACCCTATAAAAACCAACGCTTAGTTAAGCTCTTCTTTGCTAACTCACTGCTTGCCTCTTCTTTATTATTCTCTGTCTTAGTGCTAGCAGCAGAGCCCGCTAAGCCTCTTAGCAATACCACTGCCAGTGTCTCTCATACGATTACAGATGATGACCATTATACCATCCAATATGAACGAGGCATGATGTATGAATCTGGTCACAACGTGCCTCGAGACTATGTTAAAGCTATGGAGTGGTATCAAAAATCAGCCGATCAAGGCTATGCTAGGGCGATGAACAATATAGGTTATTTGTACGTCAAAGGTTTGGGAGTGCCTCAAGATAATGCTAAAGCATTTGAATGGTTTCATAAAGCCGCTTTGAAAGAATTTGCAGAAGCTCAAACCAATGTAGGTCTGTCATACATAAAAGGACAAGGGGTTCCTCAGGATGATGCCGAGGCTCTGGCTTGGTTTATCAAAGCGGCTAATAATGGCTCTGCCAGCGGTCAAAACAATTTGGCCACTATGTACCTAGAAGGCATGGGTATCACAAAAGATGAAAGTAAGGCTTTTGCTTGGTATCAAAAGTCAGCGATACAAGGCTTTGCAAAAGCACAGAACAATCTAGCCCATATGTATATAGCGGGCCTTGGAACCGCTGTAGATTACCATGAAGCCTTTAAATGGTATCAAGTGGCGGCGAGGCAAGGTCTCCCAACATCGCAAGATAAACTCGGCTTGATGTATCTTTTAGGTAAGGGTACCTCTAAAGATGCTAATCAAGCGGCCGAGTGGTTTGAAAAAGCCGCTCAGCAGGATTTTGCTCAAGCCCAGTATCACCTTGCTCATTTGTATGCCAAAGGTGAAGGGGTCAAAAAAGATAAGGTTGAGGCTATTTTTTGGTTTAAAAAGGCTTGCGAAAATGGTTATCAGCCAAGCTGTAGTCAATATCAAATCAATTTTCCATAGTCCCTGATTTGCCAGTTTAAATAGGATTAACTGTCCCAAGGCGATTGAGCTCTATCATCACCTGCGCTGAGTCGATTCGATTGTTAGGATGTTTTGCCAATAAGCCCTCTAGCAAATATTGATACCTCTGCCAAGGGTTTGGCAGCTTTGGGAGGGGCGACTGACAATGCTGGAATGCCCATTTCTCAGCGAAGGCGTTCTGTGAGTCATGAGGCTGAGGGTTAATTTGATAAGGCTTATAGCCCATCAATATCTCAAACAGCATGACCCCAAAAGCATAGCTGTCACTTTGCTGACTGATGCCATGACCTTGCCAGCACTCAGGTGCTAGATAAGCTGGGGTGCCTTTAGGGGCTATTAGTTCACTCCCCCTTATATTATCAATTACGGTGCGAGATTCAGCAGGCCCGGCTAATGAAAAATCGCTTAATAGCACGGAATAATCAATCTTCCCTTGCGATAAAAAACTATCATTGGCCAATAAAAAATTACTCGGTTTGATATCGCCATGACCCCAGCCCGCCTGATGCAACCCCACAATAGCGTTTGCCGCAGCTTTTAGTAAAGTATGTTTTTGCTTCGGGGACAAAACAGAGCCAACCAGATACGTTTTAAGGCTCCCTAAAGGATAATAAGGCAAGACGGCAATCGTCATCTGCCATAACCGATTGGCGAACCTGACGGGCTGCTGGTAATGTTTTAATAAAGCGCTGCTGATACCAGTGGCTGATTCAGCCAGCGCCTTTAAGATAGCGCACTCATGTGCTAACCCTGTTTGGCTTAGGCCTTGTTGACTGGGTCGTGGGTTAGGCCGACCGTGAGACAGATATCGATCTATTGCTATAAGCTCCCATTTCACAATGACCTCACCCATCTGATGGTGGTTGGCTTGACTAATACCCTCAAACTTTGAGATATTTTCAATAGCCACTTGGTCATTGCGGCTAGTCCCTTTTAATACAGGCGGGTTAAGTTGGTCATAACTCAAGCGACGTGCTTTATAATCATTAAAGCCATAATGCTCAATCCAAGATTGCATTTGTAGCAGCATCTGATCTGTTAGACCTTCAGGTACGTTTAAGCTTGCCTCTAAACTCGCTTTAGACGTACTAGATTTCAAACTATTAGCTGTCAAATCAGTGGCTGCTAAATTGGCATGAGAGGGCATGGCTTGCTTTCCTTTTTTGCTTTTCTATTTTGCTATCCTATAAAGCCAATTAACTTTTAATGCTGCCTTGGTATACAGGGTATATATTGCATCCCATGATAGTAACTGGCATTATTTCGCTTTGGTTTATTAATCTTTGAGCTGCTATGACATCTTCTCAATCACGCCCCCAGCCTCATACTCAATTACCTGATGCAGACACGAATATGGTCACAACTGCCCTCCCCAATGAGCTATTAGACTTACTGACTCGCTACTTACGCCAACAGGTCACCACCCCGATTACCCTAGAATCTCATCAGCTTGCTTACCGCTGGGTCGGTGGTAGTAAAGGTCATCTTGAGCCTATTGATGCTCATCTATCCCTTAGTTTAGACGACTTATTGGGAATCGACACTCAAAAGGCCAAATTGGTCCAAAATACTCGGCAGTTTTTGGCAGGTTACCCAGCCAACCATGTTCTGATGACGGGCACTCGCGGCGCCGGCAAATCCTCCTTAGTCCGAGCTTTACTTAACGAGTTTCATGACGAAGGTCTACGTATTATCGAAATCGCTCGTGACGATTTAGCGGTACTGGACCAGATTCGCTCTGCCATCAAACAACTACCAACAGATAGCCCGTGCCGCTATATTGTCTATTGTGACGATTTGGCTTTTAACGCGCAAGATGAGAGCTATCGTAGTCTTAAAAGTGTGCTAGATGGCGCTTTAGACTCGGAGCAAGACAAGCTTTTGGTCTATGCCACTAGTAATCGTCGTCACCTATTACCGCAGTTAATGAAAGATAATGTCAGCATCTATGATGGTCAGACCGATGAGGTCAACCCCTATGAGACCATTGATGAAACGGTATCATTGTCCGATCGTTTTGGACTTTGGTTATCATTTTATCCGATGGATCAAAACACTTATTTGAGCATCGCTGAGCACTATATCACGGCTGAAAATATACCATGGGATGAGCAAGTTCGGCACCAAGCTCTTCAATGGGCTTCTAATCGCGGCGGCCGATCAGGTAGGGTGGCGTATCAGTTTAGTCGCCACTGGGTAGGCTTACAGTATTGGCAGCAATCTAAGCTGCAATAATTGATTGCTTCAATTGATGACGACTATATTTTATCTGTTAAACTGTTGTTTTTAGCTTAATATATGTCCCTGCTCTAGGTCGTCTATTTTTCACTGCTCTTTTTTAAACACTGTTTTTTAAAAACCATTCTATTTCTCAAAGGTATTCGTTCAATATGGCTCATATGCCTGCTCTGTCCTCAAAGTTTATATTCACCACCTCGCTATTGGTCATGGCGATGGTTTGCGCTAGCGGCGCTCCGGTTCCTAAGCGTGCTAACTCGGCTTTAAATGAAGCCACAAGTCAAGACAGCGCCAGCTCGATTAAGTGGCAATCTTGCGCCAATCCTAATTTTTCTGGTTGGTTTGAGGATTATGTACAAAACGTCAATACCTTGCAATGCGCGACTATCCGCATAGCGCTAAATAAGAGCAATAGCGCTGTTGCTAAGGCAAATTCCTCTACGGCGCAAACCTCAACCAGCCCTAACTTAGCTGAACCTGCTACGGTCATTGAGCTTGCGCTATCCAAGCTGCCTGCCACTGGCAACCGCATAGGCTCAGTGATTAGTATCTCAGGAGGCCCAGGACAGTCAGGGCTAGATGTCACTGCGATGGATTCTGACGCTTATCACCGCTTGTCAAAACATTTTGACATTATTGGCTTTGCGCCTCGAGGGGTTTACCCTTCTACGCCCAATATCAAATGTGATTTGACCCATCGAACGCTGCACCCTACTGACCCCAAAGCATTTGCAGAGGGCTGTTGGAACCATACTCCTCATGATTTACTGAACCAGCTAGGGGCAGATTATTCGGTCAAAGATATTGACGTTATTCGGCAAGCATTGGGAGAGTCGCAAATCAATGTGATTGGCTACTCCTATGGAACTAAGATAGCGGCCCTATATGCTGAGCACTATCCTGACCGTTTACGCGCCGGCGTGCTAGATGGGGTGGTCAATCTCAATGAGGATGAGGTGACGATGCAGCTCAACCAAGAGGCGTCTGTTCAGCAGACCTTTGAGCGCTTTGTGCAGCAATGTCGCCGTGAGCCTCATTGCTTTTTTGCTGATAGCACAACCATCCCTCAAGCAGAAGCCAAAATCGCTCACTTATTTGGCTATCTTGATAGTCATGAAGTACTAGATGATGATGGAGAGCGCATTACTCCGCTGCATCTGTCTTGGACACTCTATGGGTTTATGGCTTGGCCAGACCGGTGGCCGATATTGAATGAAGTGCTTTGGCAGCTTGAGGCCAAGGACTTCTCTGCCTTAAAGATGATGATTGATGAGGATAAGGGCAGTATTGACTTTGCCACGTTCACTGCTATTGACTGTGCTGAAAGAGCGCCTAATGCTAGCAAGCGGGCAAACTATCTGCAAGACTCTATTCGCATCAATGCGCAATCAACTTGGGACAATCACCGACCCCCCAAAGCTAGCGAGCTGCTTGACACCTGCTACTATTGGCCTGTTGCTGGCAGTGATACCCCGCATATCCCTAAGCTTGCCGCTAGCGCCCCGACCTTATTATTAGTGGCTCAGACCAATGATGCTGCCACCCCTTATGCCAATGCCTTGGCCATGCAGCATTATCTTAACGCCGTGTTATTAACGCGAGAAGGCGATGGTCATACCCTAGTGCTGGCCGATGATAGCCGCTGCGTTGATAATAAAGTGGTCGATTACCTCATCGACCCTCAGTCATTTAAAAAGCTCGCTGGCCTACCGCCACAAGATAAAAGAGCCTTGATATGCCGCGACTAATCTAAGTGTTTTGACGTTAATCCTTAAACTTACCCATAACGAACTTGTGCGAAGACTAGTAATCTAGTTTCGAGGTAATAAAAGGGCTAAGCGTCATTATTTACTACTCTTGTCACCTCGTCGCCGACCTCAAACTGGGCAAAATCCTCTGCCAGCCAGCAATTACCTTGATAGTACTGCTCTACTTCTAAGCGAATATTAGCCATATTGGGCGACTTTGACTTCTCATCATCATACAACTGATAGCGCGCGCTAAAGTGGGTAAGGATAAGATTCGGTAGACTCACCTGCTCAGCAAAACGTGCCACTTGACCTGCGCTGCTATGCATAGGGTCTATCACTAGACCATCAGTATTATCTTCTACTCTAGCATCAATCTTCTGTAATACTGCATCAGTATAGGTAGCCTCATGGACGAGAACTGAAGCTCCCTCCACCGCCATCCTTAGCAGCTCAGGCGAATCATTATCTCCTGCTACCACCATCTTGGTAGTGACTGATACCGCATCAACATAATCTGCAGATTTTAAGTGTTGAGGACTTTCTTGCTTAAAGCCTCCTGAATCTTCGTTAGGCTTTGCTAATTCACTGGCCTCTAAGACAACATCCTGACCACTTTGCAGCAGTCCCCAAGTCTTGCCTGCTGCTACACCTTCAGCTCTTAATTTATCCGTATTTAGCTTATTAAAGCTCAGGCTCTGCTCGAGAATAAAAGCGTGCGAGGCCACACGGTGCGATAAAGCAGTCATACTGACACTTAGCTGATGGCCTCTGCCAAAGTCAACTATTACCTTGCCGTCTTGTATGAGCTCGCTTTGATGAGTACCTGCTAATACCTCTTCAATGGCGATAAACTCAATAGGATAACTAAAGTACAGCTCGGTCGTCAGACTTAGAGTATCTAGAAGTGCCGCAATAGCTTTGGGGGCAATGATGACAAGTTTGGATTGGCGGCCAGACATGGCGAGACTGGCCAGCAATCCTGGCAAGCCATAACAATGGTCGCCATGAACGTGAGTGATGCAAATGGCAGCCAGCTGATGACCCGATAACTTAGTTCGTAGCAGCTGATGTTGGGTGCCTTCACCGCAGTCCACCAGCACCCAAGGCCGAGCAAGTTTACTGTTTTTTTTATCCCCTGACAGATGAGTATTGACGCACTCAATCGCCAAAGCGGTGACATTACGCTGCTTGGTAGGGATACCTGCGGAAGTGCCTAAAAACGTCAATCGAAACATAATAATTTGGCTTTATAATCAAGATAACAAGGTGACATTAAGATAAGAAGGCGACATGGCTGAATAACTACTACTCTATAATTGTCTTTTCCCATCATTGTCTTTTGATTCAATCAGCCGCTGGCAATTTCACAGCATTAACCTATCGCACCCTTAATCTATTGCTTTGGAAACTCACAACTAAAGACATCCTGAGCTAAGCTGGCCTTTCCCCCACTCTGCTGGCACTGCCTAACCATCCTAGAATGATGCGCCTGCCAACCGGCATAGAAGCTCAAGGCGCACAGAAACATGACCAATAGCTTTTGAAGCCAAGATTTTAATAAGGCCTCTTGAGTCGAGGACTGCTGTAAGGACTGAGCGTCAGGTTGAGGTGGCGTGGTATCTTTACTCATGACATCTCTGCTATAACGGCTACTGGGTTAAAATAATAGGCATGACAAGCGAGCTAGTCTGCCGCCTGTCATATCTAGCCACCGTCTTTAATGACAGCTTAAGCTTATTAAAAGTCTAATCTGCCGCCTTTAGCTACGGCAGAGGCAAATGCAGGCCGCGCCTCACAGCGTTTTTGCCAATTAATGATATTGGCGTATTTAACCTTGTCCAATGATTG
>JAUNVX010000152.1 GCA_030540615.1 Psychrobacter sp.
TTGACAGGGGTAAATACCGCAAAGGCTTGGGCGGTCTTTTCATACCAGCCTGACTTCTCCAGCTCTTGCATAAAGATGGCGTCAGCTTGGCGGAGGATGTCGGCGTATTCTTTTTTGACTTCCCCTAAGATGCGTACGCCAAGGCCTGGTCCTGGGAAAGGATGACGATAAATCATCTTATGCGGTAACCCTAAAGCGATACCTAACTTACGGACTTCATCTTTGAACAAGTCTCTAAGTGGCTCAACCAACTCAAATGCCAAATCTTCTGGTAGACCGCCGACGTTATGATGGCTTTTGATGACGTGGGCTTTGCCTTGGTGTGATTTGGCAGATTCGATAACGTCGGGATAAATAGTGCCTTGGGCGAGGAATTCGACAGGTTTGCCATCGCTGCCCTCGCTGACATCACGTGCGGCATCGGCGAAGACGTCGATGAAGGTTTTGCCGATGATTTTGCGCTTGGCTTCAGGGTCAGCCTCACCTGCTAGGGCATCAAGGAAGCGATTTTCGGCATCGACACGGACGACTTTGACGCCCATGTTTTCAGCAAAGACTTGCATGACTTGGTCGCCTTCATGAAGCCGCAGCAGACCATTATCCACGAACACGCAGGTGAGCTGATCGCCTATTGCTTTGTGAAGTAGTGCGGCGACAACCGAGCTGTCGACGCCGCCCGATAAACCAAGCAAGACTTGCTTGTCACCGATTTGCTCTTTAAGCTGAGCCACGCGCATGTCGATGATGTTGTCTGGTGTCCAGTCGCCCGCGCAACCGCAGACTTGATGGACGAAGCGTGATAGTAGCGCTTGGCCTTGTAAGGTGTGGGTGACTTCTGGGTGAAACTGCAGACCGTAGTATTTTTTGTCTTCATTGACCATCACGGCAATCGGGCAGCTTGGGGTACTGGCGACGATGTCAAAGTCAGCAGGGGCTTCAACGACCTTATCACCATGACTCATCCACACATGAAGGCGGCTGTTGCCATCGAGTTGATCGTCCTCAATGCCATCTAATAACTGACAGCCACCGGTCACATTGATGGTGGCCGCGCCAAACTCGTGAACGTCACTGGCATGGACTTTGCCGCCAAAATGAGCAGCCATCGCTTGCATGCCGTAGCAGATACCGAGGATAGGCACGTCAAGGTCAAATAGCGCTTGATTGATACGAGGGCCATTCTCATCATGAACGCTCTCTGGGCCACCCGATAAAATCACCCCTTTAGCACCGAAGTCAGTGATGCGCGCGGTGTCGATGTCATAGGGGTACATCTCACAAAATACCCCAGCTTCGCGAACTCGGCGGGCGATAAGCTGGCTGTACTGCGAGCCAAAGTCGATGATGAGGATGCGGTCTAGTTTGATTAAAGGGGTGGCATTGGCGGTCATAACAGATATCCATGAATGAATAGGGCAAAAAAGATAAAAGCGGGTGAGAATATTAAGTGGGCCTATTTTAACAAGATTCTGCTTGGCCGTGCAGACAATGATGTGAGCGGCGCAATAAATTATGGCAGAAAGGTATGATATGCTACAGTCGGTCAGCAAGGTCAGTCTTGACTTGATTGAGACCTTGGTAGGTTTAGAGCGGTGTATCAGCGGTCATTAACCCCATAACCAGCTGGCGTTTCGTAGCCTTGATGCTATTATCAGCCCTTATAGCTCGGTTATGGTGGCGACTGAATACCCAGTAGTGGTTTTATGCTTGATTATTTGACCCTCTTATCATAATAATCTTGATTACTTGATGCTTTAAGTCACCACACTGTCTCAAAAAATATCAAGACAATGACATTGAAGATAACAATAAGGGCAGCGAACATAATAACCCTTGGATTTAACTGCCATCACGGAAGACCCATAGCCGCCATGTCATTAATGATTCGCCTCAAGTCCCAGTACAGAAGCACTACCATCGAAGCACGGCCTAATTATCATACCGCAATTATCCCCCTACCAAAGTCATAGGTAAAATCTCATATGAGTAAAATAAAATCTGTCTTTACCAGCGCTAAAGATGCCATGGATGCGGCGCCCCTTGACCGTCCTAGTAAGAGCAATACCCCCATTGAGCAAACACGGTGGAATGGTTGGGGCAATGTTAATATTAATAAAAAAGTCTCTCCTCACGGGGCCAAGCTAATCAAGGCCACCATTGGCAAAACCAAAAAACTGTCATCGGTTAGCTTGGATGCGGCTCTCAAAACAGTCCCAAAATCACGCTTGCCTGCTGCCATCACTGATTTGGATATCGTCTCAACTGATACAGAGGTTAGATTAAGACATGCCCGTGGTCAGAGCTTTGCCGACTGGATTGCCATGCACAGTGGCGAGTTTGAGGTGTTCCCCGATGGCGTGGCCATGCCCGAGTCGACCCATGATGTTGAGAGACTACTGGCGCTGGCAGCCGAACACGATATCATCGTTATCCCTTATGGTGGCGGTACTTCGGTGGTCGGTCACATCAACCCTCAGCCGTCCAAACGCCCCGTGCTTACCATAGCTATGGGCAAGATGGATAAACTGCTGGCGCTAGATGATGAAAGTCAGCTGGCCACTTTTGGCGCAGGCGCGCAGGGACCAGCGGTCGAGGCGCAACTGGCCGAGCATGGTTACCGATTGGGGCATTATCCACAGTCGTGGGAGCTGTCGACCCTTGGCGGCTGGATTGCAGCTCGCTCTAGTGGTCAGCAGTCATTGGGCTACGGCCGCATCGAGCAGATGTTCGCCGGTGGTACTTTAGTCACGCCTCAAGGGGTGATGAGCATCGCTGATATCCCCGCGTCCTCAGCAGGTCCTGACCTTCGAGAGATGATGATGGGCACCGAGGGCCGCGCCGGTATCTTTACCGAGGTCAAAATGCGCGTGCAGCCGCAGCCTGAAGAAGAGATTTTTAAAGTGGTGTTTTTGCCCAATTGGGAAGCGGGTAAGCAAGTGCTTCGCCAAGCGGTGCAGAGCAATATCAAGCTGTCGATGCTCCGGCTCAGTAATGCCGCCGAGACCAACGCCCATTTGCATCTAGGCACTAGCCCTACTCAGTTTATGGCGATTGGAACGTACCTTAAAGCTCGCGGACTTGGCGATCAAAAGGTTATGCTTACTTATGGCGTCACAGGCGACAAAGCTCAGAATAAGCTCGCCTTGACCCAGTTCAAAAAGCTGCTCTCGCAGCATGGCGGCGTCAGTGGCAAGCTTGCTGACTTAATGGGCAAGATTTGGGCGCATGGCCGCTTTAAGTTCCCTTACCTGCGTGGCACGCTTTGGGAAAAAGGTATCATGGTTGATACCTTTGAGACCGCCACCAATTGGGCCAATATCGACGAGCAGATGCAGCAGATGCAAGAGGCCGTTCAGTCATCATTAGCTGATGAGGGCGAGCAAGTCATGGCCTTTACCCATATCTCACACGTCTATCGCCAAGGTGCTAGCCTCTATACCACTTACTTCTTTCGAGCAGCAAAAGACCATGCTAGTACTTTAGCACGTTGGCAAAAAATCAAGCATGCGGCCAGCACAAGCGTGGCCAATGGCAAGGCTACCATCTCCCACCAGCATGGTGTCGGCCGTGATCATGCCCCTTATCTAGCGGCTGAAAAAGGCGCGCTTGGATTGCAGGTGACCGCCGATATGCTCAAAAGCTTAGACCCTGATCAGCGCATGAACCCTGGCGTACTGCTGAGTGATGACTCCTCTTTGTCTTAGACGTTTGGGCTAGACGCTTTGTCTTAAATGCTATCGTTTAAGCACAATGCGTCGTTAGCCAGTCGCTATGCTCAGTGCAGTCACGCTCAATGCGGTCGTGCCCAATCATGCTCAGCTTCAATACGCACTCAAAAGGATTAGCTTATGAACCAAGACAGTCAACGCGAGCAAGCCTTAGCCCCTTTATCGCGCCACTCAAAGAGCCAGCCTTGGGATATGTTAATCATCGGCGGCGGCATTACAGGTGCCGGCATTGCCCGAGAAGCAGTGCGCCGTGGACTTAAGGTACTCTTGGTGGAGCAAAAAGACTTTGCTTGGGGCACCTCTAGCCGCTCAAGCAAGATGGTGCATGGCGGTCTTCGATATATTGCCTCAGGCGATGTCAAGACCACCTTGCATAGCGTGCGTGAGCGCGAGCGTATGCTCAATGAGGCTGGCGGCTTGGTCAAAGAGATGCACTACATTATGCCGCACTATAAAGGCAAGTTCCCACCGCCTTGGATATTCAACAACTTATTGCGGGTGTATGACACTCTAGCGGGCAAGCGCTATCACAAGTACTACAAAAAAGACGCTTTTTTGCGCATCAGTCCCAACCTCAAAAGCGATAAGTTTTTGGGTGCCAGTCAATTCAGTGATGCGGTGACTGATGACTCACGGCTGGTCATGCGGGTATTAGAAGAAGCGGTCCATGACGGCGCTCATATCATCAACTATCTTAAGGCCGAGTCGCTCCTCACCGATGAGCAAGGCTTGGTCATTGGGGCCAAGCTGGTCGATACCAGTACCGATTATCCCATCAGCAGTGGCTCCTCAGCGCCGGCAAACGATAGCGGTGGTCACTATGATGTCTATGCCAAAGTGGTGGTCAGTGCCACTGGTGCTTGGGCGGACCAACTGCGCATGGAGGCCAGCCAGCAGTCTGAGGCGACCTTCCGAAAGCAGATTCGACCCTCTCGCGGCAGCCACGTGGTCATCAGCCGCGACCGACTGCCCATTGACCAAGCCTATACCTTGCTGCATCCGGTGGACAAACGCGCACTGTTTGTGTTCCCTTGGGAGACGCGAACTGTCATCGGCACCACTGATTTGGACAACCCGCCATTGGACGATCAAGAGGTCGGCATTACCAGTGCTGAGCTGGATTATCTATTGCTAGCAGCCAATGATTTATTCGATCAAGCCAAGCTCACCCGCGAGGACGTCATTAGCACTTGGGCAGGGGTTCGGCCGCTGATTTCAGCCAGTAGTGCCAGCGATGATAATAGCGACACTGCAGAGGCCAAGCGCGTCAGCCCCAGTAAAGAAAAGCGCGACCATAGCGTTTGGCTCGATCATAACCTAGTCACCGTCAGCGGCGGCAAGCTCACTACTTTTCGCTTGATTGCCTTAGACGTGCTCAAGATTTGTCAGCCGCTCTTGCCGCAAATACAAATGCCAGTGACCGATGATAGAGTCTTTAGCAGTCCGGCCACCATTGCCGAGCAGCAGATTGCCCACCCCAAGTTTGCCACCTTGCCCACCCTGCTCCAGCAGCGCCTACAAGGGTTCTATGGCCGCAAGCTTAATGATCTATTGGCGCTGGCTCATGAGGACGACTTGACTTATATCGACGGCACTAACACCATTTGGGCGGAGATTCGTTTTGCCGCTCACTTTGAGCAAGTCATTCATTTAGATGACTTACTGCTTCGGCGCACCCGCCTAGGATTACTGTTGCCACAAGGGGCGATGACCGTGCCGATTAGCAGCCGACTCCAGCAGATTTGCCAACAAGAGCTTGGCTGGAGTGAGGATAAGTGGCAGCAAGAAGTACAGCGTTATACCCAGCTTTGGCAGCGTTACTATCATTTACCAACGGCCATTTGATATCTGTCATTTGACCGACCACTACTTGTCAAGGATGACCACCCTAACATGACCAAGCCCGCCACAGACTCCATCTATTTCTTAGCCATTGATAATGGCACCCAAAGCGTTCGAGCGCTAATCTTTGATCAATTTGGTACTGAGATTGCCAAAGCCCGCGTGCCTATCGAGCCATATTTCTCTGAGCAAGCGGGTTACGCCGAGCAGCACGCTGAGTACTATTGGCAAAAACTCGGGGAAGCTTGCCAGCAGTTATGGCAGTCGAGTGGTATCCGCCCTGACCAGATTGCAGGCGTTAGTCTTGCCAGTCAGCGCTATACCATGATTTGCCTTGATAAAGACAAGCAGCCGCTACGTCCTGCCATCGTTTGGATGGATCAGCGTCAAGGCGAGCCCAATGATTTAGGCCTACTCTCCCCTGTGTCTAAGCTCATCGGCTTAGGTCAGCTCGTCGATGAAGCCCAACATAAAGCCCGCTGTAACTGGCTCGCTCATCATGAGCCTGAGATTTGGGCTAAGACTGCCCATTACGTCAATCTATCGGTGTATCTCACCTTCAAGCTCACCGATCAGCTCGTTGACTCTACGGGTCACGCGCTAGGCTACTTGCCATATGACTACAAGGCGCAAGCTTGGTTCAAACCGAGCAACCTTAAATGGCGCTTGTTCAGCTGTCGCCTTGAGCAGATGCCAAAGCTGATTGCCCCCAGTGAGCGTCTAGGGGCTATCACCCCAGCAGCGGCAGCGGCCACGGGTCTAATCGCAGGGACCCCGATGATTGCCGCGGCCAGTGACAAGGCTTGCGAAGCACTCGGCTCAGCCGGACTGTCTGCTGACACCGCTTGCTTAAGCTTTGGCACCACTGCCACTATCAACACCACCTCAAAGGACTACATCGAAGTCCTCAAGCACATGCCCTCTTATACCGCCGCTGCCCCCGGCTACTACAACCATGAGTACATGGTCTATCGCGGCTTTTGGATGGTCAGCTGGTTCAAAGAGCAGTTTGCTCATTATGAGGCCGAGCTTGCCAAGCACCAAGGCATCGATACCGAAAAGCTGCTTGATCAAGCGGTCAAAGACATCCCCGCAGGCTGTATGGGACTGATGATGCAGCCCTATTGGTCACCGGGGGTTCGCCATCCGGGGCTTGAGGGCAAAGGCGCATTGATTGGTTTTGGCGATGTTCACACCCGCGCCCACGTTTACCGCGCCATATTAGAGGGTCTGGCCTACGAGCTTAAGCTGGGCTTTGATACGATAGAGAAGCGCACTCGCAAGCCCATTCGGCATCTGCGCGTCTCAGGTGGCGGCTCCCAAAGCGACTCAGCGATGCAGCTGAC